>CAZZAD010000185.1:0-5774 GCA_964652055.1 uncultured Burkholderiaceae bacterium
CCCTGCGTGGGGTGCGCATGGCGCCCATCACCAGCGTTGATCACATGCACGTGCGGCGCGGACTTGGAGGTGTGTTGGGCAATGAGATAGGGCGCGCCGCTCGACGCATGGCGCACCACAAAGGTGTCGGCCTGCATGGCGGTGAGGTTGTCGATGGTGTCGAGCAGCGACTCGCCCTTGCTGGCCGATGAGCGCGCGATGTCCAGATTGAACACATCGGCGCTCAGACGGCGCGCGGCAATTTCAAACGTGGTGCGCGTGCGGGTGCTGTTTTCAAAGAACAGGTTGAACACCGACACGCCGCGCAGCAGCGGCACGCTTTTGACTTCGCGTTGATTCACTTCGGGCTGCGCGGTGTTGATGAAGCTGTCGGCCGTGGTCAGGATGCGCTCAAGAATGGCGCGCGGCAGCCCTTCAATCGACAACAGGTGATGCACCTCACCGTGAGTGTTCAGTTGGGGATGACGACCAAAACCCGGCACGGCGCTACTCCTGACCTCGTGGTTTGACGGCAAGCTGGAATGCGCCCGTCGCATCACGCAGCAGTTCGATGTTCATGCGCGAATCCACCTCCACCGTGCGGCCCACAAAAGTAGGCGCAATCGGCAGCTCGCGCCCACCCCGGTCAATGAGCGCCGCCAGATCAATGCGCGCCGGGCGACCGTAATCAAAAATTTCATTCATGGCCGCGCGCACGGTGCGCCCGGTGTAAAGCACATCGTCCACCACAACGATGTGGCTGCCCGCCACTTCAAATCCAATGCTGGAGGGGCGCACATCGCGCTTGAGTCCACTTTGTGCAAAGTCATCACGGTAGAACGACACATCGAGTAAACCCAGCGGCGTGGTCACCCCCAGGTCGGCATGCAAGCGTTCGGCCACCCAGGCTCCCCCTGTGTGCACGCCCACCAGGCACACCGGACGCGCACCCATCCCAGCGCGCACCCGGCCCAGCAAATCACGGTAAATCGCTTCGGCGTCGAGCTCAAGCATGGGAAACACCTTCGTCCAACCACTGCTGCAGGATGACAGCGGCCGCAGCGGCATCCACATCATCGGCACCCGCCACCACCACCGACGAATAACGTTCGTCCACACCAGTCACCGGCAAACCAAAGCGGCCGTGCAACTGACGCGCAAATTTTTCGGCGCGCACAGTCATCTCATGCGCGGCACCGTCGGGGTGCCGCGGAATGCCCACCACCAATTGCGTTGGCGCCCAATCCTTGATGTGTTGCGCCACACCGGCCCAACGCTGCGCCACGGTCTGCGCCTGCACCGTGCCCAAGGGCCGCGCCACGCGCGTCAAGGTATTGGCAATGGCCACCCCAATGCGCTGGGTGCCATAGTCAAACGCCAGCACCACAGCCTCGGCGCTCATGCATGACCCACCTGACCGGTCAGATGCAAGGGGTTGATGCCCAACAAGCCCAGCGCCGCGGCAAAACGCTGCGCGGCGGGCGTATCAAAAATGATGGATAGATCGGCCGGAACCGTGAGCCAGGCGTTGTCACTGACTTCACTTTCCAGTTGCCCCTGACCCCAGCCCGAATAACCCAAAGTCACCAACATGCGACCGGGACCCGTGCCGCGCGCCACATCCTCGAGCACATCTTTGGAGGTGGTCAGCGCAATCTCATCATTGACCGCCAGGCTGGAGCTGTAGCCCTCGCCATAGGGCTGATGCAGCACAAAGCCACGCTCGGTCTGCACCGGGCCGCCGTAATACACCGGCGCCTCGCGCAGCGGCGCAATTTCCAGCTTCAGATCAATCTTGTCGAACAGGCGATCCAGCGTGAGTTCAGTCGGGCGGTTGATCACCAGGCCCAATGCGCCCTTCTCACCGTGCTCACACACATACACCACCGCACCCTGAAAATTGGGGTCGACCATGGCGGGCATGGCAATCAGAAACTGGTGGGTGAGATTCATGGCGTGGGCAGACATGGCGTGATTCTATTCGTGGACCGCCCCTGATGCCGAACCCCCGCCCGCATTACGCTGCCCCCCATGGATTCCGCCCTCATGTGGTTTCGCCGCGACTTGCGGCTGGACGACAACGCCGCCTTGTTTCATGCGCTCAAAAGCGCGCGGCGCGTGTACTGCGTCTTTGTGTTCGACCGCAAGATTCTGGATCCGCTGCGGCAGGCGGGGCTGCGGGCCGATCGGCGCGTGGCTTTCATCCACGCTTGCGTTGCGCAACTCCAGCACGCCCTGCGCGCCCACGGCGGTGAGCTGCTGCTGCGGCATGGCACTGCGGCTGAGGACATCGTGGCCTTGGCACGCGAGCTCAAAGTCGACGCCGTGTTTGCCAATGAAGACTACGAACCCGACGCCCGCACCCGCGACGCCACCGTCACGCATGCCCTGGCGCCATCGGGACAGCGGTTTGAGCGCTTCAAAGATCAGGTGATTTTTGACAAGGATGAAGTCCTCACCGGCGCGGGCAAGCCCTACAGCGTCTACACGCCCTACCGCAATGCGTGGATGAAAAAACTCACGCCGTTTTATGTGCGTGCGTACCCCACTGAAACATATCTGCACAACCTGGCGCCAGCGCCGAAGCAGCCCACAGTTCTACCGACACTCGAACAACTGGGTTTTGCACCGGTTGATCTGCGCGCACTAGGCATCACACCCGGCACGCAAGGCGCAGCGCAACAGCTTGCTGATTTCCTCACGCGCATCGACGGCTATGCGCAGCAGCGCGACTACCCTGCGGTCAAAGGCGTGTCCTACCTTTCCGTGCACCTACGCTTTGGCACCATTTCCATTCGCACCCTGGCGCGCGCGGCGTGGGCGCGGACCAGTGCAGGGGCCAGCACCTGGCTCAACGAACTGGTGTGGCGCGACTTCTATCAAATGATTCTGTGGTTCCACCCCCACGTGGTGGAGCACGCCTTCAAGCCTGCGTACGACCGCATTGAATGGAATCAAGATGAAGCCGCGTTTACCGCCTGGTGCCAGGGGCGCACCGGCTACCCGTTGGTGGACGCCGCCATGGCGCAACTGAACCAAACCGGTTACATGCACAACCGCCTGCGCATGCTCACGGCGAGTTTTCTGACCAAAGATTTAGGCATTGATTGGCGCCACGGCGAGCACTACTTCGCACAACACCTCAACGACTACGACTTGGCGGCAAATAACGGCGGCTGGCAATGGGCCGCCTCCACCGGCTGCGATGCGCAACCTTACTTCCGCATCTTCAACCCCATCACCCAAAGCCAGCGCTTTGACCCGGAGGGCCAGTTCATCAAGCGCTATCTACCGCAACTGGCACCGTTCACGCCCAAGGAAATTCACGCCCCCTGGCTAACCTCAACCGCACGTCAACGGGTGGCCAATTGCGTGATAGGACGCGATTACCCGTGGCCCATCGTGGATCACGCGCAGGCGCGCGAGGCAACGTTGCGGCGATATGCGGTGGTCAAAGATGCCACCGACTAGAAAAAGCGCCGTGCATTCACCACCGCCAGCGGTATCGACGCTTGTTTTCTCGGTGAAGTTTGAGATCGTCGCGCCAGTTGCCCCGTTCCAACCCCTGCCCTACCACAGCAACCCATCCGCAAAGCAAGGCCAAACCAAGTAACGACAGGGCGTATGCAACCCGAATGAGCAGATTCATCTCAAAGTCAGCAAAAAAACTGTGCCCACGGCCAGCACCAAAAACACCAAGGCGCCCGTGAATCCCACCACCCGTCGCACAACGAGATAAACCGTCGCCACCACTACTTCAGCTTTAGATGCGGATTTGCACTTATCAAACGATAGAACGCAGATTGTCAATCCAATGAGTACCACTCCAATTAGCGCCACGATAAAACTAAAGGGAAGGACCGCCCACCCACCACACCGCCAACTTTGGCCACAACCGCCAGTGCCAGAATTAGTAAAAGAATTAAAGCCGTCCGACCACCCATAGCCCCCCCTCACATCCCGATCAAACTAACGTACTTGCTTTAGTTAATTTACGCTGCTTACTAAAGCAGCTTGCCTCACATTGAGGTCTAGTAAACGAAAGACCGGACAGCGGATTCTTGGCGCAGCTCTGGCACTGGGCTAACCCGCGCCCGAGCCGCAAAACTCAAGGTTCAGGGCGTAGTTGCGTACTCTGAGCTCATGGACGCTGTCCTCACCTGGTTTCGCCGCGTTTTTCGAATAAGACGTCAGACCGGATCGGCCTCATCCGTTTGCCCACGCAGCTTGTGCCGCAAGCGGACCACACCACGCGCACCCAAAAAGAGCGCAACACCGATCAACAGCTCCACCCCCGTGGCCACCATCTGAGCAAACTCTTCCGGCGCAATGGGTGGTGCCGCCGCGACACTGTGCTGCTCCAGATAGATGCGATAGAGCTTCACGCGCGAGCATCAATACGCCGCATCACTCAGGCCCCGGGCCAGGACATAGATACCCAGAACCGCCAGCACGGCCTCCTCAATGCGGGCCGAAGGCAGCGAACCCAATGCCTTCGAGGGCTCGTCGGCCCCCAGGATTTGATTGACCACGCGCCCTGGAAACGCAAACAGGAAAAGCCCCACGGCCATCGGAATGAACCAGGGCAACACCGCGCCCAAGATAAGAACCCACCACAGCACTTGGCCTTGCAGCAGGTTCAGCGTCTGTCCCACCGCGGTCCCCACCTGCGCCAGGCCATAAAGCACGATTACAACCGCAGCCAGCTTGATACAAAGTTTTGAAAACGATCGATAGTCCATGAATCCTCCCTCACGTCGCGCGGCGATGCGCCGCTCATCAAGCCTTGCGCTGTGCCTCACGAATGATTTCGTACACCTTGCGCACATCCGGCACCAAGTCAAAACGTGGGCTCAGGTATTGATCCGTCCCCGGCCAGCCGGGCATGCCATGAATCATGAAACCCAGCGGGTGCTGCGGGCCAAAAGTTATGGCGCCGCTGCCATCTGATCTCTCGTTCAAAGTGAGATCAGACAGCATCCGTAAATTGAGTGACTTGACCTTGCGCGTGAAGAATCCGGAAATTACGAGCACGCGCTGCGGAGTCACCGCATAAAAGGTTTGAGCACGCTGCCGAGCCTCAACCCAGAATCGCCCCGCCACCATGTAAACGCCCACCAGCACAAACGGCACCCCAAACAACGCAAAACTCAATGGCGCTCCAGACCGCATCACCGCCAATAGCCAGTTGACCGCAAAGACCGTCCACAACAGCGAGAACGGAATCATCACGATGTCGGAGGCCCGCAGGACGAAACCGCGCCCGGGCTGACCGGACCACAGCACCAGTTCACCTGGGCCGAGTTCTTTGCGAATTTCTTCTTGCACCCGCAAACCCGTAAGTTGTTCGATTGCGTTGTTCTCAGTCATGGCACACCTGAAACTACCTTTGTATCAACGGAACGATGTCCCACAGAATATGGGCCAACACCGGCGGCCAGAGCTGACCCCAGCGCACGTAATACAGCGCCAGGATCAAACCAAAGCCCAGCACCCAAAGCACGCCCAGAGGACCCTGGTACATGTGACAAAGGGCACGTACCAATAACGGCACGCCCAGCGCAATTGAAAGGCCAAAGCCACGCAAGCCACGGGCCAAAAACCCGAGCAGAAACACCTCCTCGAACGTCCCGTTAACCATCGCAGCCGCGATGAGTGAGGGCAAGGTGACCTGCGCGTTAAACATCATCCTAAGTCCGGCGGGTTAGTGCACCATCCTTTCTGTAATTTGGTTTTCTCTTATTGATTCGGAACGATAACGTTTGAAGTGCCATCAAGATTTTCAAGTCGAGGAT
>CAZZAD010000186.1:0-2662 GCA_964652055.1 uncultured Burkholderiaceae bacterium
AGAGTTCAGCCGCCGCAGAAATGGCGCCCGCTGAGTACTTCACACCATGGTGCTCTTCAAAGCGCGACTTCAGGCCCTTGAGAATCTCAATAGTCTGCGCCACGGTGGGCTCATTGACTTCCACTTTCTGGAAGCGGCGTGACAGGGCGTGATCCTTCTCAAAAATGCCGCGGTACTCGGTGTAGATGGTGGCTCCGATGCATTTGAGTTGACCCGTAGCCAATGCCGGCTTGAGCAGGTTTGACGCGTCGAGCGTGCCGCCAGAGGCCGAACCCGCGCCAATCAACGTGTGAATCTCGTCGATGAACAACACGGCATTCTTGTTGCTCTTGAGCTGTTTGAGCACGGCCTTGAGGCGCTGCTCAAAATCGCCGCGATATTTGGTGCCGGCAAGCAGCGCACCCATGTCGAGCGAATACACCACTGAGGCCGCAAGAATCTCGGGCACGTCTTTCTGTTCAATGCGCCAGGCCAGGCCCTCGGCAATGGCGGTCTTGCCCACGCCGGCTTCACCCACCAACAGGGGGTTGTTTTTGCGTCGGCGGCACAACACTTGAATTACGCGTTCGACTTCGTTTTCACGGCCAATGAGCGGATCAATCTTGCCTTCTTTGGCCAATGCATTGAGATTGACGGTGTATTGCTCCAGCGGCGAGGCCTGCTGCTCTTTGCCTTCACCGGGCTCAGCCGCGGCTTCTTCAGCGCCCTGCTTGGATTTGTCTTCACCTCCCGAAGCGGCTTTGGAAATTCCGTGCGAGATGTAGTTGACCACATCAAGCCGCGTCACGCCCTGCTGGTGCAGGTAGTACACCGCGTGTGAATCTTTTTCACCAAAAATGGCCACCAGCACATTGGCGCCGGTCACTTCTTTTTTGCCATTGCTGGTGGACTGCACATGCATGATGGCGCGCTGAATCACACGCTGAAAGCCCAGAGTGGGTTGTGTGTCCGCCTCAGAGCTGGCCGGTAGCACCGGAGTGTTGTCCGAGATGAAGTTCTGCAGGCTCTTGCGCAGATCTTCAATGTTGCAGGCGCAGGCTCGCAGCACTTCAGTGGCCGAAGGGTTGTCCAGCAGCGCCAGGAGCAGATGCTCTACGGTGATGAACTCGTGGCGCGCCTGTCGCGCTTCCACAAAGGCCATGTGCAGACTGACTTCCAGTTCTTGCGCAATCATGCTTCCTCCATCACACACTGCAGTGGGTGTTGATGCTGCTGCGCGTAGTTCCCAACTTGCTCTACCTTGCTTGCAGCTATGTCACGCGGATACACGCCGCAAATACCACGTCCATCATGATGCACTCTTAACATGATCTGAGTCGCTTGCTCGCGTCCTTTACCGAAAAACTTCTGCAACACCCCCACCACAAATTCCATGGGGGTGAAGTCATCGTTGAGCAAGACCACCTGGTACATCCGCGGTGGCGTGGTGCGCGTGGCTTGCTTCTCGACGACGGTTCCGGATTCTTGCCGCTCACTCATTCATGTCGCTCAATGATGGAGCCATTTTAGGAAAAGGAAAGCTCTTTTTTTGTGTGAGAAAAGCGGGTCAATCATAAGTTAGTTTGCGATGCACTCCCGGCCAATTCGATTACAAGGCAGCGTGCACTTTCGTTGCGTTCCTCGACAACACTGCATTTACAGAGCCAACCTACAGCGCATCAGACCGATCACTCGCGAATCAAGCTCCATTGAGCGGCGCCGCAGCAAAGCAGCATCATCCCAACGACTGAGTCGTGGGTATCCATTGAATTCATCCGAATTCATCCGCACTTCATGCCTTTTGCAACAGACGCTGCGGCGTTGCAGCAGCATTAGTGCATCAGAGAGCGCTCGCGGCCTACGCCCTGACGATCGAGAAAGATCTTCAGGAACTCATCGGTGGCCATGGGGCGGGCAAACAAAAAGCCCTGGGCAGAGTCGCAACCCAGATGCTGCATCCAGGTCTGTTGTGCCTGGGTTTCTATGCCTTCTGCGGTCACTGCAATGCCCAGCGAGCGGGCCATTTCGATCACTGCCTTGACGATGGTCAGGGTGCGCGCATCGCGCATGCACTCGACCGTGAAGCTGCGATCAATCTTGAGCCGGTGGATGGGCAAGTCGCGCAGGTGCGAGAGCGATGAGAAGCCCACGCCAAAGTCATCGAGCGCCAACTTGACGCCGGCATTGCGCAGCCGCACCAGGTTCTCACGCGCCACAGCGGAGGTGTCGAGTAGGCCCGTTTCGGTGACCTCCACCTCAACCTCGTTGGGATTGACTTCGTATTCGTTCAGGACTTCCAGCAGGTTTTCCACGCAGCCGAGCTGGCGCAACTGCACGCCAGAAAAGTTGACCGCAACGGGGGGCACATCCAAGCCCAGTTGCCGCCAGACCTTGCGCGCGCGGCAGGCTTCGCGCAGCACCCAGTCGCCCAGCTGAACCACCAGCCCGCTTTCCTCGGCAATGGGGATGAACTCGGCGGGGGAAATTTCGCCCAGCTCCACGTCCTTCCAACGGATCAGCGCCTCAGCACCAATCATCTTGCCGTCAACAAGCGAGACCAGCGGCTGATAAAACAATTTGAAGTCACGCGTTTCCACCGCCTTGTGCAGGCGCTGTTCCAGGCGCAGGCGCAGGTCGACGCGTCGCGCAACTGACGGGGTGAAAAAAGCGTAGGTCTCACGGC
>CAZZAD010000186.1:2672-5698 GCA_964652055.1 uncultured Burkholderiaceae bacterium
GTCCGCCCGGTTCCGTCCGGCCTGCTTGGCTCGGTACATGGCCGCGTCGGCTGCGTTGAGCAACGAATCGAGATCGGCCCCGTCCTGCGGGAAGAATGCAATACCGATAGACGGCGTGACGCTGACCTCCATGCCCTGCACGCTGATCGGCTCGACAATCGATTTAATAAGTGCCTGCGCCTTTTGCACGGCCAGCTCAGAGCGCGGCACATCGGTGAGCAGTACCACCAGCTCGTCACCCCCGCGCCGCCCCAGCAGATCAGGGGCGGAAATAATGGCTCGCATGCGGCGGGCCACCTCAATGAGCACCTGATCACCCACGCGGTGACCGTAACCATTGTTCAAGAGGCGGAAGTTGTCCAGATCGACAAACAGCAGGGCACAGTTGCGGCTGCCGGTATAGGCCCCCGCCAAAACCTGTGAGGCCTGTTCATCAAAGCGTTGACGGTTGGCCAGTTGTGTGAGCGGATCACTGGTGGCCAAACGCTCAATGCTCTCGCGCGAACGCACCTGCTCCGTGATGTCTTTGCCTACGCCGCGATAGCCGAGAAAGCCGCCGTCGGCATCAAATATGGGGTCCGCCGAAGACACGAAATAATGCGGCTGGCCTTTGGCATCCATACGTCGCAACACCAAGTCACGAAATGGCTTGTGGCCATACAGCGTGGCGCGGTGATCATCCCAAGATTTGGGCAGCACCAGTTCGCCGGGCAAATCCCACCAATGTTTGCCGATGACTTCACTGTCTTCAAAGTCGAACGTGCCGCGCGCACCGCGGTGCACACTCACAAAGCGCAATGATTCATCCATTTCCCAGTACCAGTCAGACGACAGCTCAGTCAGCGCACGGAAACGGCTTTCGCTATCGGTCAGGCGGGCAATAAGCGCCTCACGTTCGGTGACGTCCAGCGCTACGCCCCGGTATCCCAGAAACCGCGCGCCTTCAAACACAGGTTCCGCAGACACTTCAAAGTAGCGCGGCCGGCCACTTTGATCCCCCTTGATCCGATAGGGAACACGACGGAATGACTGGCGTGTTTCAAGCAGCGCCTGCAACGGCGCCCAGTCCACTTCGAACTGTGGATGCGCTCCCAACATGGCCAGCGTTTTGCCTACAAACCGGTCCTCCATACCTGCAGCCACAGCATTTTGTTCGGGCGCCCTTACCAAGGTGATACGCAAGTCGGCATCGGTCTCCCAAAACCAGTCCGTGGCCAGCAGGGTCAATGCACGGAAGCGCCCTTCACTCTGGCGCAAGGCGGCGAAGGTCGACTCGCGGTCGGTCACGTCGCGGCCCACGCCGTAGTAACCCATAAACGTGCCCTTGTCGTCGACCACGGGCCGACCCGTCACCGCCACCCATAGCGCCGTGCCATCGCCACGCAGCGCGCGAAAGCGAAACCACGAAAACGGCCGGCGCGATTCCACACAGGCACGGTAGTGCGCCAGATCCTCGGGGTCGGCCTCGAACCCAGTCAGCTCCTCACGGCGCTTGCCCAGCAAACTTCCCACGGGCATTCGAAAACTCACCTCGACCAGCCCGTTGAATTCCACAAAACGCCCTGTCAAATCCGTGCGCCAGAACCAGTCGTAGGTGAGTTCGGCCAGATCGTCCATCACCTTGCGGCGCTTGCGCGTCTCAATTTCAAACAGATGCTGCTCGGTGACGTCCACCCGCAGACTGACCACCCCGCCCTGGCGCGTGCGCGCGTCCGTGAGCTTCATCCAGCGATCACCATGGTTGCGCACAATCTCGGGCGCTTCCGGCGCGCTGTGCCGACGGCAGGAGTCACGCACAAACTGTTCCAGGGACCGACCGGCAATCACCTCCACGGGCGCATGGGGGTAATAGGCCCGCACAAGGTCCTCATACCGGGCACCGACCGCAATGAGTTCACGCACTGGGCCGTACATGCTGAGGAATGCATCGTTACAGGCCACCAATCGGTCTTGCGTGTCCCAGACGGCAACACCGGCGCTCATAGCGGAAAACGCGCCTTCGATAAAACCGGCGCGCTCCTGCAGCGTGTGCAGCGACTGGCGCGCTTTCCTCAGCGCCAGAAGAAGCATGCAAAACAGTGTCACGCCAGCCACCAGCTCCACCACTCGCGCCCCGTTTTGCAGTACCTGCATCCTTAGGGCGCTGAGGCGAAACCACTGCGGCCAAAGTGACAGCACCCCATCGAGAATCAGTGCCCCCCCAAATACCGCAGCGACCAGCACCACGCCCACCGTCAATCCCAGCGGCGCTGATGAATTTTTGTGTGGACTTCTATCCGAACCCGTGCGCACAGGTGGGCTCACCCACGGGACCGCCGCTGATGGCGACGCCCGGGGGCCGGGCGTAACCCTGGGATCACTGACATTGAGGTCAGAGGACATGCTCCGGGCAATCGGTAGTTGAACAGTGAGAGGGTCAATAGGTCGCAATGCAATGCACGGTCCAAGACCGACGCCGCCCAGACACTACACAAATTACGCCGAACTCATAGAACACATAGCGCATAAGCGCGGGGGATGGGATGACGGATGACACGCTGCACCTCGCTCATACCGGTCATTCAAACATCGACCTCAACTTCGTTGCCGTGCTCTTCCAGCCAGACACGGCGTTGCGCGGCTTCACCCCGACCCATCAACACGGTCATGGCTGCAGCGGTTTGCGCCTGCCCCATCTCACCGATGGCCATGGGCAAAAGACGCCGCGTGTCGGGATTGAGCGTGGTCTCCCAAAGCTGCTCGGCGCTCATCTCTCCCAGGCCCTTAAAGCGACTGATAGCCCAGGCGCCTTCACGCACACCCTCATCCATCAGTTTGTCGAGCGTGGCATCACGCTCGTCTTCATCCAGGCAGTACAGACGACGCGCTGGCTTGCGGCCCTGCGCGGGCACATCGACCCGAAACAGGGGCGGACGGGCCAGACAGATATGCCCGGCATCAATGAGTTTGGGAAAGTGCTTGAGAAACAGGGTGAGCAGCAGCACCTGGATGTGCGAGCCGTCCACGTCGGCGTCGGCCAGGATGCA
>CAZZAD010000187.1:0-5693 GCA_964652055.1 uncultured Burkholderiaceae bacterium
CCCGGGGTGGAGCGGGGGGTTAGCCCCTCGCCCCCCGGGAGAGGGGTTGGGGTGAGGGAAGGTTTTCAGTCTTAACGGCACCGCACGAATGGTGCGCACATTGGCCGTCACGTCCTCACCCGCGCTGCCATCACCGCGCGTGGCCGCTTGCACCAGCACACCGTGCTCATAGCGCAGTGAGATGGCCAGGCCGTCGAACTTCAGTTCGGCCGCGTATTCAATGGGCGGCGCGTCAACGGCCCAGTCCAGTTCGCGCCGCACACGGGCATCAAAGTGATGGGCGCCTTGTGCGGTGGTGTCGATCTCGGTGCGCACCGACACCATAGGCACGGCATGACGCACCTCACCCAGGTCGGCGCGCGCGGCGCCACCCACGCGCTGAGTGGGGGAGTCGGGCGCGGCCCACTCGGGGTGCTGGGCCTCTAGCGCTTGCAGTTCGCGGAACAGGCGGTCGTACTCGGCGTCAGGCACCGTGGGAGCGTCGAGCACGTAATAGGCGTAGTCGTGGCGGCGCAATTCATCGCGCAGCGCTTCAACTCGCTGATGGACGTCGCCGTCGGACATCAATTCAGCGGGCCGTACAGACGCTGGGCACGCGCACCACCCGGCTCAATGCCCGCGGCGCGCATTTCGATGAGCAAGGATTGCAGTTGCGCTTCGATGGCCGCGAGCGCGGCGGCATCGATCAGTCGGCCATTGTCATCGACCACATGAGCCTGCAGGTTCACCGCCAGTTGCTGCGCGGTGCTGAACATCTGCCGCAAGGGGTCGGCCTCCATGGGCGCCATCGGCACATCGAGTTCAAGCGCCAGACGGTCGGCCAGCAGAGACGAGGGCGCCAGGCTGAAGAGCACGCGCCCAGCGGCGTCGCGGTACACCCAGTGTGCAGCAATCTGCCCGGGCTGCACCGGTTGTGTCATACGCACCAGACCACAGGCACCGAGTGCGTGCGCCAACCGCGTGGCATCCCATGGACCGGTGGTGGATTCAAGTGTCAGTCCCACCTGCACATCAAAGCGCGCACAGGTTTGTGCCAATTGCCCGGACAGTTTTTGAATATGCGCCGCCTCGGGGGCATCGAAATCCGCATCCAGTCGCACGGCCACCTGCTCCACCGCCGAGAGAAACCGCGCCACTTCAATCTCACCCAGTTGCGCGCGACGGTGGGCCAGTTGCACGGCCACCAGCAGCTCCGTGTAAAAACCAAAACGGTCGGGGCGTACCCAGCGTTCGCTGCGCGCATCCCAGGCCACCAGGTGCACAGGCAGTGGCAATTGCGCCTGCCCCAGAGGCGCGGCAGCATCAAACACCCCCACCCCATCGGCCGCATGGGCGCAACGCAGCTCAATCACGCAGTCGATCAGGGGGTCTTCAATCCATTCGAGTTCATCTGGGGCTTCGGGCACTGGGGCGGGTGGGCTGTCCGACACAGGCTCTTGCGCGTGGATGTCTTCGGGTACTGCGGGGGCATCGTCCGCATGCGCGGTGAGACTGCCCGCAAACGTGGGCTCACGACGCAATGCATGTAATTCAGCGTTGAACACCTGCCGAAATTGCGAGCCGCCAGGGATCGCGGGATTGGGACTCAACAAGGCATCCGATACCCCAGCCTGCAACGATTGTTCAAAGCGCCGCAACGTGCGCCGCTCCTGCCATTTGCTCCAGACGTACAAAGCCAGCAGCAGCACGGCGGCGATGGCCAGCAAGACGAGTTGCAGTTGGTTCATGGGCATGGGCAATAGCGATGCAGTGACTCCATCCCCAACAAGGGGAGGCTGATACTTGACCCCCTCCCCTTCAAGGGGGCGGAGGTGGGAATGCGCAAAGCGCAGCTTTGCGCCACCGCAGCGACACGCGCTTGCAAGCGCGTGGCTACGCCACGGGTGGGGATGGGGTTGTGCATGGTGAACTTCACTTCGTCACGTAGCCCATCCCCACCCTAACCCTCCCCTTGAAGGGGAGGGAACTAAAGATGAAGCGCGCCATCAAGCCGCCTCCGCCGTCAACCGGATGGCGCTATCAATGTCCACCGCCACGATGCGCGACACGCCCTGCTCCTGCATGGTCACACCCACCAGTTGTTCGCCCATTTCCATGGCGATCTTGTTGTGCGTGATGAACAGGAACTGCGTGGCGTCCGACATGGAGCGCACCAGCTGGCAGAAGCGATCGGTGTTGGCGTCATCGAGCGGGGCGTCCACCTCGTCGAGCAAACAGAACGGCGCGGGGTTGAGTTTGAACATGGCAAACACCAGCGCCGTAGCGGTCAGGGCTTTTTCGCCGCCAGACAGCAGGTGAATGGTGCTGTTGCGCTTGCCTGGGGGCTGGGCCATGACCTGCACGCCGGCATCGAGTATTTCTACGCCCGTCATGATCAGGCGCGCTTCGCCGCCGCCAAACAGTTTGGGGAACAACTGGCCAAACTGCTCGTTGACTTTGTCAAAGGTGTTTTGCAGCAGCTCGCGCGTTTCAATGTCGATCTTGCGAATGGCGTCTTCGAGCGTGCTGACGGCCGATTTCAAATCGGTGGACTGCGCGTCGAGGAATCCTTTGCGCTCGCGGGACGCGTTGAGTTCATCAAGTGCGGCCAGGTTGACGGCACCCAGACTTTCGATCTGCTGAGCCACCTGGGTGATTTCACCGGCCAGGTTGTTGGTCTTGACGCCCGCTTCCAGCTTGGCGGCGAGCGCGGCTTCATCGGCCTGCGCTTCAGTCAGTTGCTGCGAGTACTGCTCGGCGGCCAGGCGCGCGGCCTGCTCTTTGAGCTGCATCTCGGTAATGCGGTCGCGCTTGGGTTGCACGCTTTGTTCGAGCTGCATGCGCTTTTCATCGACGGACTTCAGCAGCTGCGAGAGATCATCCAGGCGGCTGCGCGCTTCGGCCAACTTGGCTTCACGATCCGCCCGCTTGGCCAACCACTCATCGAGCCCGCTGCGCACGGCGCTGTCATCGAGCTGCTCCAGTTCACCGCGGGCCAGTTCAATTTCTTCGGCCAGACGTTCGGACTCTTCAATGGCCACGGTGATGGCGTGCGCCACGTCTTGCGCGCGGCTGCGCGCGTTGACGGCTTCAAACTCCAGGCGTTGGCGATCCGCGGCCAACTGGGCGCTGCGTGCGCGCGCCTCGCGTAGACGCAGGTCGGCTTCTTCATAAGCCGTGCGCGCAGTTTCTACGGCTTCTTGTCGCGTGGCCACTTCCTGATCGAGCGTTTCAAAGCGGCTTTCAACGTCTTCGCGCTGGGCACGCAATTCAGATTCTTGCTGCGTGACTTCGGCCAGTTCAGATTCAATTTGTCCGGCTCGGTGCTTGACCCGATCCACCAGTTCACTCAGGCGCACAGATTCCAGCTGCGCGGTATGCCACTGGCTGCGCAGCTTTTCACTGGCCTGCCGCTCGGCCTGCTGCACTTCCTGCACCGCGCGCAACTGCGCTTCAGTCTTGACCAAGGCATGCGCCGCTTGCTCGACGATGAGCTTTTGCGCGCGAATTTCCTTGTCCAGGTTCTCCAGCTCTTGCCGGCGTGCGAGCAAGCCAGACTTCTTGTCATCCGAAGCAAAAAAGCGCACGGCGTGGCGGCTGATGCGATGGCCCTGCTTGACGACAAACTGCGCACCGGCGGGCAACTGATCGCGCTGCGCCAGGGCTTGCGCCACATCGTCGGCCACATACACGCCGGCCAACCAATCACCCACCACGCCGGCCAGCACGGCATCGTGGCCGCGCAGGCGAGCGGACAGCGGCACCAATCCCGGGGCATTGGCCACCGGGGCAGCACTGCCTTGCAAGGAATAAAAGGCCACGCGGGCGGGCGGGCCACCGGCTGCATTCGCCAGAGAACCCAGTGAATCCAGCCGCCCTACTTCGAGCGCTTCAATGCGCTCGCGCAGCACGGCTTCAAAGGCCGATTCCCAACCGGGTTCCACTTGCAGGCGCTTGAACAGGCGCGGCAGCGCATCGAGGCCTTGCGCCTTTAACCAGGGGTCGAGTTTTTCGTCGGCTTCAACACTGCTTTGCACTTCACGCAGCGCATGCACGCGCGCTTCCAGACGCGAGGCGGTCTCGGTCTCACGCGCGCGGGCATCGAACTGCGTCTGACGCTCGGCCTGCAAGGGTTCAATTTGTTCTTCGGCCTGCGTAAGCCGCGCGGTGCTCTCGGCCAGGGCCTGCTCCAGGCGTTCGACTTCAGACTTGAGCGTGGCCAGACGCGCATCGTCGGGCGCACCCAACTGATTGCGCTCTTCAGTGAGTTTCTCGCGCCGCAGGGTCAGCGTGTTGACTTGACGATCAAACGCGCGTTGCTCGTTGCCGGCCGCTTCAATGGCCTGCTCCACCGTGGCGGCCTGCGCGCGCGCGGCGGACAGGGCCTCGCGGGCGTCGTGATACTGGCCATCGAGCTGCGGCACGATCTCTTCATGTTCCACCACCGCGGCGCCGGCGACTTCCACCTGCTCGGCCAGACGCTCTATGGTTTGCGCCAGTTCTGTGGCGCGCGCTTCCAAATCAGCTCGCTCCACCACGCGGCGCTCACGCGTGGTGGTGAGCGATTCAATGCGCCGCGTCACATTGACGCGACCGTCCACGATCATGCGTGATTGCGCTTCGAGTTTGCCGATCTCGGCATTGACCTGATAGAGCTCGCCTTGCGCGGCATGCACCGCATCGGACTGGCTGTAGTGCGCCACGCGCGTTTCTTCAACGATGCGTTCGGCCGCACGCTGATCGGCAATGTGGCTTTCCAGCGCCTGCGTGCGCGCTTCAATGTCGCGCGCCAGCTTTTGTTGCTCATTCAGGGCATCGCGCTTGCGGCTGGCCCACAGCAGTTGCTGCAACTCGTCGTGGCGCGCTTGCAGTTCGCGGTATTTCTGCGCCACTTCAGCCTGACTTTCGAGCTTGGTCAGCTGGCCATCGAGCTCGCGCACGATGTCTTCCACCCGGGTGAGGTTGTCACGCGTGTCAGAGAGGCGGTTTTCGGTTTCGCGGCGGCGCTCTTTGTATTTGCTGATGCCCGCGGCTTCTTCCAGGAACACACGCAGATCTTCCGGGCGCGCTTCCACAATGCGGCTGATCATGCCCTGACCAATGATGGCGTAGGCACGCGGCCCCAGGCCCGTGCCCAGGAACATGTCTTGCACGTCGCGCCGGCGCACCACCTGCTGATTGATGAGGTAGCTTGAACCGCCGTCGCGCGTGAGCACGCGCTTGACGGAAATTTCTGCGTACTTGCCCCACTCGCCGCTGATGCGGCCATCGGTGTTGTCGAACACCAGCTCCACACTGGCACGGCCGGCGGGTTTGCGATTGGCGGCGCCATTAAAGATGACGTCCTGCATGGACTCGCCGCGCAGCTCGGTCACATTGGATTTGCCGCAACCGTTGGGGCCCACCACGCCCACGAGGCGGCCGGGGACGTCGATCTGGGTGGGATCGACAAACGACTTGAACCCGGCCAGTTTGATCTGCCGTAGACGCACAGTGTTTTCGCTTTCAGAAAATGAAACTCGCGCTCAAAACCAATTCGACGCGCGAGTGAGGTGAATACCGACCCGTAGAATCATAGCCAACCCAATTCCAGCGCCCATCATGTCTACACGTCCCGCCAAACCGTCGACCCGCCCTTCGAAGTCACTCGACACCTTCCCCAACCCCAACCCCAAGCGCGATTACCTGGTGCACATTGAAGTGCCCGAGTTCAC
>CAZZAD010000188.1:0-5648 GCA_964652055.1 uncultured Burkholderiaceae bacterium
TGCCGCCCTTGGCATCGAGCGCCACGATGACGTGGCCACCAAACGCACTGCAGGCATCTTGCAGAAAACCGGGGCTTTTGACCGCGGCGGTGCCGATGACCACGTAACGCACACCGTCGTCGATGTAGCGCTCGATCAGGTCCAGGTCGCGCAGGCCGCCACCCAGTTGCACCGGAATTTCGTCGCCCACGGCGGCCACGATCTTCTTGATCACGGCTTCGTTGACTGGCTTGCCGGAGGTGGCGCCATTGAGGTCCACCAGGTGCAGCCGGCGCGCGCCTTGGTCAATCCATTTACGTGCCATGGCTACGGGGTCATCACCGTAGATGGTGGCATCGGCCATGTCGCCTTGACGCAGCCGCACGCAGCGGCCGTCCTTTAGATCGATCGCGGGAATTAAGAGCATGGGATGAACAACGAAGTGGGGGGAGGGCGCGCAGGGGTTCGCAGAAGACTGCCTACGGATTCCAGCGCGTGAAGTTTTCGTAGATCTTGAGGCCGGCGGCCGCACTTTTCTCGGGGTGAAACTGAGTGGCGAAAATGTTATCCCGCGCCACGGCGCAGGTAAAGCGTCCACCGTAATCGCTTTGCGCGGCGATGACCGACGAGTCCACCGGCGCCACGTAGTAGCTGTGCACAAAATAGAACCAACTTTGATCGGGCACGCCCTCCCACAGGGCGTGCGTGCGGCTTTGTTGCACCCGGTTCCAGCCCATATGGGGCACTTTGAGGCGATGGCCATCGTTGGTGATGTTGTCCGCAAAACGGATCGCCTCGCCCCGCATCAGTCCCAAACAAGGCGTATCGCCTTCACGCGACAACTCAAAGAGCATTTGCTCGCCCACACACACTGCGAGCAAGGGTTTGTTGGCCGCGGCGCGGCGCACGGCATCTTCCAGTCCACGCTCACGCAAAAAGCGCATGCAATCCGGCATGGCGCCCTGGCCGGGCAACACCACGCGCTGCGCCCCATCAATTTCCGCGGCGCTGCTTGTGATGCGCACCTCTTCGTGGGGCGCAACGTGTTCCAGTGCCTTGGCCACCGAGCGCAAATTGCCCATACCGTAATCAACGATGGCGATCATGGCGCGCGACGCTTAGAGACTGCCCTTGGTGCTGGGCACCACCCCAGCGCTGCGCACATCGGCCTCAATGGCCATGCGCAGTGCCCGCGCAAACGCCTTGAACACGGTTTCGCACTGGTGATGGGCGTTGTCGCCGCGCAGGTTGTCCACGTGCAGCGTGACGCCGGCATGGTTGGCAAAGCCCTGAAAAAACTCGTGCGCCAGATCGACATCAAACTCGCCGATGGCTGCACGCGTGAAAGGCACGTGCCATTCCAATCCTGGCCGGCCCGACAGATCGATCACCACGCGTGAAAGCGCCTCGTCCAGCGGCACATAGGCGTGTCCATAACGACGTATGCCAGCCTTGTCGCCGATGGCCTGAGCAAAGGCTTGTCCCAGGGTGATGCCGATGTCTTCTACCGTGTGATGGCCGTCGATGTGTAGATCGCCCTGCGCCTCGATGGTCAGATCTATGAGTCCGTGCCGCGCAATCTGATCGAGCATGTGGTCAAAAAACCCAATGCCGGTGGCCAGCCGCGCCATGCCGGTGCCATCCAGATTGACGCTGACGCGTATCTGAGTCTCTTTGGTGTTGCGGGTGACATCGGCGGTGCGGGCATTCATGGATTTGTGCATCTTTATCAAGGGGTGGCCACAGTATCGGACAGAGCGAGGGTCAGCGCCGCCACAAAGGCATCATTTTCCTCCGGCGTGCCCACCGTCACACGCAAGCAGCCCCGCAGCAACAGGTGTGGCCGCGTGAGATTTTTGACGAGTATGCCGCGCTGTCTTAGTCCGGCATAGGTCCGGTCTGGGTTTTCCACGCCGAACAGAATAAAGTTGGCTACCGAGTCATAGGCGGTGACATGGGAGGTGGGGGGCATCGCGCGCAAGGCCGTTAGCAGGCGGGCGCGTTGTGCACGAATGGACGCCGCCTGGGCGTCAAACAGATCGAGAAAATCGAGCATCAAATCTGTCGTGGCCAGTGTGAGGGAATTGATGTTGTAGGGCGGGCGCACCTTGTCGAGCTGCTCAATGTATGTCGGGTGCCCTACCAGGTACCCCAGGCGAATTCCCGCCAGACCCAGTTTGGACAGGGTGCGCAACACCAGCAGATTCGGAAATGTGGGTTGCTGCGGCATCCAGGTTTCGAGCGCAAAGGGCAGGTAGGCCTCGTCGAGTACCACCAGCCCGGGTGCGGCAGCACGTATTACCGCGGTGATGGTGTCGCGATCGAACAAATTGCCTGTGGGGTTGTTGGGGTAGGCGATAAAAGTCACGGCGGGGCGCGCCGACTGGATGGTGGCCAGCATCGCCTCGGCATCCAGACTGAAATCGTTGCGTAGGGGCACACCGATAAAGCGGCAACCATTGAGGCGCGCACTGGTGTCATACATCACGAAACTGGGCCAGGGCGCCAGCACCGCCGCGCCTGGCTTGGCGCAGGCCTGAATCAGCAGATGAATCAGTTCATCAGAACCATTGCCCAACATCAATCCTGAGCAGGAAGGCACACCCATTTGCGCTGCGAGTTTGTTTTTCAATAGCTTGGGGTCTGAAGGTGGATAGCGGTTCAGTGCCACCGTGGCCAGGCGTTCGCCCAACGCTTGCGCCAGTTCAGGCGGCAGCGTGTAAGGGTTTTCCATGGCGTCGAGCTTGATCAGGCCCGTGGCATCGGGCACCGCGTAGGCGTCCATGTCACGCACGTCTTTGCGGAAAACGGAAAGGTCAGGGAGGTCCATGCGGGTAGACGGCGTGGCGAGCAGACAGAGTGCAAAGCGCGAGCTTACTTCTAACGCAAGGCAGGATGGCTCGCCGAACCTGAGGAATCGCCGATCAATCCCAAGTGGCCATGACCTTGGACTGCGCTTCTTCGGCAGCGTCTTTCACCAAACGGTGGACTCTGGCGCACTCGAAGTCGATGGAGGGCTGCGGCGCGTAGGGCGGGCACACCATGTGCTTGAGGCTGTGGTGGGCCCAAAGGCGGCGGTGAATTTTTTCCATCTTTTCCAGAATGGCCAGTTTTTCCGCAAAGGTTCTTTGCGAGCTGCTCACCACGCTGTCGATAAACCAGGTCAGGTCGCACTGGGTCAGCGCCAGAGACTTCTTCCTGATTCGGGTTGGCGCTATGAGGGCAGCAATGGGTTTTAGAAGGGCTCGTGCCCAAGCGCCCAGCGGGCTGGGAGTGTCTGGGTTGCCCCATACAGGCAGCGCCGCCAAGAGCAGACTGCCGGGCTGCGCGCGCTCCCCATGTTCCCAGTGCGCGCGCAGGTTCAGTGGGCCTGCCAGGTGTGGTCGAGGGTGGGTAGGCGTGTCTTGTACGGGTGGGCGCCATAACGCCGACGCAATGGTGGCCAAACTGGGCCTGAGGTCAGTGCACAACGCCTGCAAGATGTCCCTGCCCTTGCGATGCTTGAGACCGGCCTCTGTAACAACGCCCATGACATTGCCCCCGAAACGTGCACCTGACGCGCCTCATTTTTGTACGGCCACGCCAAAAAAGGCGTGGCAGTTAGAGAGGCAAGGCTGGCACTGTGCTCCGTAGCGCTGCAGGAGGTCAAGAGCCATACCCAGAAATTTGTGGTGCCACGCAGGTCAAGGCTGCAAAGGCGGCGGGGCACCACGGCTAGTGCAGTGCTTCGCCCATTCCGACCCTTTTGGAGTCGCGCCTTTGCCCCCGTGGCAGCGTTGCGAATCCGCGCGATACCACTGGGTATCGCTGTGGTTCGCGCCTCGCCACAGAGGCAAATCCACTGACCCAAAAGGGCCGGAATAGACGAAGCACTGCACTAGGTACAACTTACTTCGGGCTGAATTGCGCAACTCGCTCCAAGCTACTTTCCAGCAGTTGAATGAGCTGTTCGTGATAACTACGTCTAGCTGCGCGTTCTTGCCTGGCTAGTCGGGTGGTAGGGGAGTCGGGCTCATTTATGAGCCTGCTCATATCCTGGGCATTTTGCTTCAAGTGCTTTTTTTCACTGAAAAGTAATTTTTTCAATGCCTCGACTTTTTTGTCGGGCGACATCGTGCCGCCAACGATATTGCCTATGTGGTTGCGCAAGTGACTAAGACGCTCGGTCAGTTTGTTCAGGTCCATCACCGAGACGGACGGGTCCAACACCGAGATGCGAGAAGCGGCAGGTTTCGTGGTGCGCGGTAAGTTCGAAAAAATGCCTTTCAATGGTGGGCCCACGGTCTTGATGATTCCCAATCCAAACGGCATCAGCGCCAGCTTGATCGCCAGCTCATCACGCAGCACCCGCGCGGGGATTCCCGTTGCCACAGCAGCCTTGTTCAGGAGTTGCACGGGGCGCACGCTCGGCAGTATTTCGAACGCGGTTCGACGGTCATAGGGCAGCAGAAAGCTGTCTTCAGATAGTTGTGCTGCCGTGATGTTGTTTGCTAGGGACTGCCAGTTTGTATTCAGGTTCAGCTTGGCTGTGAAGTGCTGCGGATGGTCGGCCCGGGCCAGCTGTTCTGGCGAGGGCTTAAACATCGCAGGAAAATGGTTGAGGTCAGCGCGGAGGCGTAATTTTTCGGCGTTGGCCTGTGTTGGACTTGCATCGAGGATGTTCCGCGGGGCGGCTTGGGGTGCGAGGCGCTCCAGGTCGGTATGAACGTTGACCTGATGCGGGACGTCAATGCGCGCGAGCGCAGTCTGTAGTGCTGACATGGTGGCGTCTCCCCTTGTGGTGGCTTCGATCAACCAGCACTACAACAAGACGTGTTGATCAGTGGGCCTTGGACTGAGCCGACTGTCGCACGTGTTCCAAAAACACAAAAGCCCTATGCGAGGTATTGCGCATGGAGCTTTCGGCGGAATACGGATGCACTGCACTAGGCGTCTGCGCGGCACAAGCGCGTCGGCTGCAACGTGTGGGGAAAAGTCCCACTTCGCACCCGTTTTTCCGGCTGTGGCTACGGCCACAGTCCTCAAAAGCGGGCGCAAATTGGGCTCTTTTCCCGCGCATTTCGCTTCGACGTCTGCTGCCGCGCAGATTCCTAACCTGACGCAGCATTTTTTTTCAGACGCGCCTGCGCACTGGCCGCGTGCGCGGGCAGGCGTTCACCGCGCGCCAGTTGTGCGGCGATGCGGCCCAGCGTGTCGGCGCCTTGCGGTGAGGCGTGAATGATGCTGGTGCGTCGGATGAAGTCATACACGCCCAGCGGGCTGGAAAAGCGCGCGGTGCGTGACGTGGGCAACACGTGGTTGGGGCCGGCGCAGTAGTCGCCCAGGGCTTCGCTGGAGTGGCGACCTAAGAACAATGCGCCCGCGTGGTGAATTCTGTCGGCCCAGTGTTGCGGGTTGTCAGTGGAAATTTCCAGATGCTCCGGCGCAATGCGGTCGGCCAGAGCGCAGGCTTGCTCCAGATCGCGCGTGAGGATGAGGGCGCCCTTGTTGCGCAATGAGGCTTCGATGATGGCGCGCCGTGGCATGGTGGGTAGCAGCCGCGCGATGGACGCTTGCACGCGCTCGATGAAGGCGGCATCCGGTGTGAGCAAGATGGCTTGGGCCAGCTCGTCGTGCTCGGCCTGCGAGAAGAGGTCGAAGGCAATCCAGTCGGGATCGGTTTTGCCGTC
>CAZZAD010000189.1:0-5633 GCA_964652055.1 uncultured Burkholderiaceae bacterium
AAACCGCATTCGGTTGACACCGTGGTGCTCTCCACCCAGCACTCGCCCGAGCAAAGCGAAGGCAAGGTGATGAAGAGGGAATTCGTCGAGGCGGTGATTGAACAGATCATCAAACCCGTGTTGCCTGCGGCCTGGCTCAAAGACACGCGTTACCTGGTCAATCCCACCGGCCGCTTTGTGATTGGGGGCCCGCAGGGCGACTGTGGCCTGACGGGCCGCAAGATCATTGTCGATACCTACGGCGGCGCCTGCCCGCATGGGGGCGGCGCGTTCTCAGGCAAAGATCCGTCGAAGGTGGATCGCTCGGCCGCGTACGCCGCGCGTTACGTGGCCAAGAACATCGTGGCGGCGGGGCTGGCGCGTCAGTGCCAGATTCAGGTGGCCTATGCCATCGGTGTGGCCAAACCCATGAACATCACCGTGTACACCGAAGGCACGGGCGTGATGTCCGACGAGAAGCTTGCCGCCCTGATCAATACCCACTTTGATTTGCGTCCCAAAGGCATCGTGCAGATGTTGGATCTGCTGCGTCCCATCTATACCAAGAGCGCGGCCTACGGCCACTTTGGCCGCAACGAGCCCGAGTTCACTTGGGAGCGCACGGACAAAGCGGCCGAGCTGCGCAAGGCAGCAGGGCTGTAAGCATCCGGGCTGGGCGGGGGTTTTCGCAGACTCCTAGTGCAGTGCTTCGCCCATTCCGACCTTTTTGGATTCGCGCCTTTGCCCCCGTGGCAGCGTTGCGAATCCGCGCGATACCACTGGGTATCGCTGTGGTTCGCGCCTCGCCACAGAGGCAAATCCACTGACCCAAAAGGGCCGGAATAGACGAAGCACTGCACTAGTGCATAAAAACCACGGGTGGGCGGTGAAGCCGCGATAGTGCGCACCCCACGTCCATCGGGGGTTGCGGGGCGTGGCACCATAAAAACCGTGCCTATGGCTCTTTACGTGCCCCCCACTTCCAACGAGACTGCGCGACTTGTTTTCCTGCCCACCCCTTTTGGAGCTTCCATGACGCGTTTGCCCAATATTGAGATGCGCAACATCAACACTCATGCTTATGTTGCAGGCGTATACGACCCGTCGGGGGGACTGACAAGCAAGGCACCTACCATTGAGAATCTGGATGCGCATATGGCAGCCCGTAGTGGCAATGTAGGCACACGGGTCTGGAATCAAGTCACGAGCAGCGTCCCCAATCACCCGAAACCTCCCGCCGACGTCAACGCCCAGGCCTTTGTCTCCCGACTGCGCTCCGTGACACCCTACGCGTCACTGCAGCTGGCTTCCAAAGCCAACGCCTTCCTGCAACGCACCTTTGAAACCACCAATGGCAAATCGTTTACCGGCGCTCAGCTGCTGGCCGATGCCTGGGTCAGAGATGCCAAGGACACCGGGGCAGGTCTTTTGAGTCTCATGGGCCGTGCGCCGGAGCCTTCCGTTGCGCCGCCCTCAATCAAAGTCGGCGGGGCACTATTTGATGAGGGTATGTCTCCGCTTGGGCTGCTGGGGTTTGGCTTTGCCGCCATGACACGGGGCGTGATTAAAACCAAAGGTGTGGCCCCGGTCATCAAGGCCCCCGCCCCTTTTGAAAAATTAAGTACCCTCAACCATGAGATCGGCCGGAAACACAAAGCGTTCAAAGCCGCGGCCACGGATGGCGAGAAAATGGCCTTGAAGGATGAACTCAAAAAGTTGGAGGCTCAGCGCGACAACGTCCGGCAAAGCCTGGTGCCCAAGAAACGGCGTAAGTAGCCATAAAGGTCGCGGACAAACCACCACGAGTCGGCGGCAGCCTGGGAGCGCGTCCACGGTGCGCGCTCCCGCCACCCCAATAAATAGCCCCACTGAATAGCCCCACTGCACCGGCGTAATTGCCGCGTTGAGTTCACGCCCCGCGCCCGCACAATGTCGATCACTTGATCGACATTGTTGTTTGCCGTGATTCGCACTCTGTTTTTTAGCGGGCCGCTCTCGCTGTGGCTCGCACTCCAACGGTTTTTCTCGCTGGCGCCCAATGATCTGTTGCGCGACCTGGTCTATCGGCGTTTGTGGACTTCCATTCTGTGCAGTGCCGTGGGCACGCAGGTGATGCTGCTTGCCTTGCCGCTCACCGCGGCGGTATTGCTGCATGCCACGCCCACACAGATGGGACTGCTCACCGCGGTGGAGTCGTTGCCTTTTGTATTGCTGTCGCTGCCCGTGGGGGTGTGGCTGGACCGGGTGCGCAAGCTGCCGGTGTACATCGCCGGTGAAGTGGCGCTCGCCGTGGTGGTGGCCAGTGTGCCGCTGGCCTGGTGGCTGGGGAGTCTGTCCATGGGTTGGCTCTACGCCGTAGGGTTTGTGGTGGGCTGTGTGCACACGGTGGCCGGCGGCGCGGCGCAGATTGTGCTCACGCAGATCGTGCCGCGTGAGCGCCTGGTCGAGGCGCACGCCAAAAATGCGCTGGCCAATTCCAGTGCCGAGGTGGTGGGGCCGGGCTTGGCCGGGGCGTTGATCCGGGTGACGGGTGCACCCTTTGCGCTGCTGACTGATGCCCTGTTGCTGATGGTCTCGGCCTTCATCTTGCGGGGTATTGAGGTGCATGAATCCGTGCATGAGTCCGTACGCCATCGCCACACCAGCTTCTGGCGCGCCCTGCGCGCCGGTCTGCACTTTGTGGCACGCCAACCGCTGTTGCGCGCCATGGCGGCCCTCGTGGGCGGCTGGCACCTGTGCCACTACGCAGCGCTCACCGTCACCATCCTCTTTGCCACACGCACCCTGGGCCTGACGGAGGGTGCCGTGGGCTTGTGCTTTGTGGCGCTGGGTCTGGGCACGATCAGCGCGAGCATGCTGGGCTCACGCGTCTCGCAACACCTGGGGCCCGGGCCGACTCTGGTGTGGGGGATGGCGCTGTGTTCCCTATCGTGGCTCATCGGTGCGGCTGCACCGGTGCATGCCGTTGGCGTGGCGATGTTTGCATTGATGCTGCTGATGTTTGGTGTGGGTGCGGTGCTGATTTTTGTCAACTTCTTGGCGCTGCGTCAGGCGGTAACCCCCGCGCCCATGCTCGGCCGCATGACCA
Source organism: uncultured Burkholderiaceae bacterium (assembly GCA_964652055.1). GTDB lineage: Bacteria > Pseudomonadota > Gammaproteobacteria > Burkholderiales > Burkholderiaceae_F > CAZZAD01. The sequence goes on from CAZZAD010000189.1 coordinate 3,068, forward strand.
GCACCATGCGCTGGCTGGTGTTGGCCCCGGCGGTACCCGGCGCATTACTGGGTGGGTGGTTGGGCGAGCACCTGAGCTTGCGCACCACGCTGCTGGCCGCAGGTCTGGCCGGTTTGCTGGTGGCCGCATTGGCCTGGAGGCAAACCATCATCCGCAACACGCGCGCTCTGCCGCAGGTGCCTAGTGCCGAGGAAGAGTGAAATGAAGGACAGGCGCAGGAACGGATGGCGTGAACCATCCTCAAATGCGGCTAGTTCACACTGTTTGACACATAAAACCGCGTCTTTGCCGCCTTGGGGCAGCATGCGTTGCGCCGAGGCCGCAAAACCACTGCGCGCAATCGCTTCAACGTCGACCTGTTCATTGCGCAAAAAACGGTAACTCCCCAATTGCGCCGCCTGACGGTCCGCGCAGCACTGCGCCATCGATTCGCCCGCCTGCCGTGCCAAACGGGCCCCCATATCCACCAAGCGCCTCGTCGGCCTCGCCATCCCCAAGCGCACACCTCCCAAACACCTCTTGCGCCCTGCCTCATGATCCGACTCCACCCACTTCATCCACACCCCTGCTCGTCAATACAAACCACAAATTATGGAAAAGATGTGATCAAGAGACAGGGCCTGCGCCAGGGTGACGACGTAAGTGCGCGTGCGTCTTTTCAGTTCCGGGGCGCAAGCCTTACCTGACTCTTCCGATGAGAGAGGGGTTGGGGGCAAGACAGGGAATTCGAGCCGTGTGCGTCCGAACGCCAGGCAATAAAGCGCTGAATACACTGCGCGCCATGTTGCCCGACGTGCTCAATCCATCCGCCGCATCACGCTTGCCCGCGCGGTCCATGACCGTGCGCCGTCAGTTCGATGCACGCGCATCACGCTTTGCGCAGCACGACGCGCTGGCGCGTGAAATCGAACGGCGGTTGATTGAGCGGCTTGACCTGATCCACTTGGCACCGACACGCATCGTCGATGTGGGTTGTGGCGCGGGTACGTCGCGCCAGGCACTCACACAGCGGTATCCCGCAGCGCAGTGGCTGGGGGTGGACGCTTCCCTTCCCATGCTGCGTGCGGCACCGCTCGCTGCACCCCTGCGTGTGTGTGCCGACGCGCGTGAATTGCCGTTGCCCGAAAGCAGTGTGGATCTGCTGGTCTCGAACCTCATGCTGCATTGGCACCCCGAACCGCACACCGTGTTCCCAGAGTGGCTGCGTGTACTCAATGTGGGCGGGCTGCTGCTCTTTAGCTGCTTTGGGCCCGACACCCTGCACGAGTTGCGCGCGGCGTGTCGGCAGGCTTTGCCTCAGGCGCGCCCCGTGCCTTTTATTGATATGCACGACTTTGGCGACATGTTGCTGGCCGCGGGCTTTGAAGTGCCGGTGATGGATCTGGAGCACATCACCCTCACCTACCCCGACCCGCGTGCGCTGTTGCGTGAAGTGCGCGCGCTGGGCGGCAATCCGCGCGATGACCGTGCTGCCGGCCTGCCCGGCACGCGGGCGGCGCATCGCTTGGTGCAGGCGCTGGAGGCGCAACGCGGACCGGATGGACGCATTGCGCTCACCTTTGAAGTGGCCTATGGCCATGCCTGGAAACCCGCGGCAGCTGAGGAGTTGCAAGAGCACCACACCGTGAGTCTGGAGAGCCTGCGTGCCAGTCTGCCGTCCAGGCGGGGAACTTGATCCAAAACAAGTCCGCGCAAAGTCCCTTCAGGGTGCCCAAGAAATCAGCACAAGGTTTGTATCTATAATCCGCCGCCCTGCGGGATGGGGACCGGCAGCAACTGCTTCGGTTGCTGCTCAATTCTCAGTCATTCTTCCAGCGGAAATCCTCAAATTAATGAGCGCTGCGTGCGTTTTGCGCAGCTTTGGGAAAGAGACACACGATGAACATCACACACATGGTCCCGGCGAAGTCTCGGGTAGCGCAGTGGGCGCAGGTTGGTGTGGGCGTGGCGTTGGCCAGTGTGGCCGCCTCGGCCGCCGCCATTCAAAGCCGCTACAACATGCCCCCCGCCGTGACACAGATTGCGCGCGACATTCACTGGTTGCATTGGTTGGTGATGGGCATTTGCACGGCGATATTTATTGGCGTGTTTGGCGTGATGTTCTATTCCATCTACGCCCATCGCAAATCCAAAGGCGCGCAACCGGCCAATTTCCACGAGAGCACCAAGGTCGAGATCATCTGGACCGTCATTCCTCTACTGCTTGTGATCCTGATGGTCGCGCCCGCCACCAAGACCGTGGTGGCCATGAAAGACACCACCAATGCCGACCTCACCATCAAAGCCACGGGCTATCAGTGGAAGTGGTCCTATGACTACCTCAAGGGCGAGGGCGAAGGCATTGGCTTCTTCTCAGCGCTCTCAACCCCCCGCGCTCAGATTGATGGCACCGACGTTGCGGGCCGCAAAGCCAACAAGACCTACCTGATCGAGGTGGATAACGAGCTGGTGGTGCCGGTGAACAAGAAGGTGCGCGTCATCACCACCGCCAACGACGTGATTCACGCCTGGATGATTCCGGCCTTTGGCGTCAAGCAAGACGCCATTCCCGGCTTTGTGCGTGACA
>CAZZAD010000190.1:0-5632 GCA_964652055.1 uncultured Burkholderiaceae bacterium
GTACGCTGCCGTGATTGTACACGTTGCGGACGGGCACGCGCCCGGTGAAGTGCGTGCTCATCATGACCATGCGCGCCACCCAGAAGAAGATGATGTCGAAGCCCGTGACCAGCACGCTGGAGGGCAGGTACAGATCGTAGGCGGTGCGGTGCGGCCCAGTGGCTTGTGCTGCATCAGGCCAACCCAGGGTGGAGAACGGCACCATGGCCGATGAATACCAGGTGTCGAGCACGTCGGGGTCGCGCGTGAGTTTTTTGCCGACGCCGGCTTGAGCTTGTGCTTCGGCCTCGCTGCGCGCCACGTACACCGCGCCCGCTTCGTCATACCAGGCGGGGATGCGATGCCCCCACCACAGCTGGCGCGGGATGCACCAGTCCTGAATGTTCTCCAGCCATTGGCGGTACACGGTGTTCCACTGATCGGGCAGGATGCGCACCTCGCCGCGCTCCACCACCTCTAAGGCCACCTGCGCGATGGACTTGCCGGGGTTGAGCGTGCCTTGGGGTGCGGGCTTGCTCATGGCCATGTACCACTGCTCGCTAAGCATGGGTTCGATCACCTCGCCCGTGCGTGCGCAACGTGGCACCTGCATCTTGTGCGGCTTCTCGCTCACCAGCAGGCCCGCTTCTTTCAAATCAGCCAACACGCGTTTGCGCGCAACGTAACGATCCAGCCCGAGATAACGCGCGGGGGCGTTCTCGTTGATGGTGGCCGTCACGGTAAAGATAGTGATGGGCGCAAGCGCATGGCGTTGGCCCACGGCAAAGTCGTTGGCGTCATGCGCGGGGGTGATCTTCACCGCGCCGGTGCCGAACTCGGCATCCACGTACTCATCCGCAATGACGGGGATGTCGCGGTCACACAGCGGTAGCTTGAGTTTTTTGCCTATGAGCGCGGTGTAGCGCGCATCGGTGAGGTTCACCGCCACGGCCACGTCGCCCAGCAGCGTCTCGGGCCGGGTGGTGGCCACCACGATGCCCTCACCCCCATCGACCGCGGGGTAACGGATCTCCCAGATGCGGCCGTCTTCTTCTTCGGTCTCCACTTCCAGATCGCTCACCGCGGTTTGCAGCTTGGGGTCCCAACTGACCAGGCGCTTGCCGCGATAAATCAGACCCTGCTCATACAGACGCACAAAGGTTTCGGTCACCACTTTGGAGAGCGACTCGTCCATGGTGAAGTAGGTGCGGCTCCAGTCCACGGAGTCGCCCAGACGGCGCATCTGCTTGAGGATGGCGCCGCCCGAATACTCTTTCCACTCCCACACATGTTGGTTGAACGCATCGCGACCAATGGTCTTGCGGTCCACGCCTTTTTGTTCGAGCTGGCGCTCCACCACGATCTGCGTGGCGATGCCGGCATGATCGGTGCCGGGCAGCCACAGCGTGTTGAAGCCGCGCATGCGGTGGTAGCGCGCGAGTGCATCCATGATGGTCTGGTTGAACGCGTGCCCCATGTGCAGCAGGCCGGTCACGTTGGGTGGCGGCAGCTGGATGGAGAACGAGGGCTTGGCGGCATCGAGCCCTGCCGTAAAGTAGCCACGCGCCTCCCACGCAGCAGCCCAGCGCGATTCAATGGCGGCGGGTTCAAAACTTTTGGCCAGTGCCGATTCAGATTGTGAGGGCACTGTTTTTTCTGAGTAAACCATTGAGATTGGCCTGTTTGGGAGAGTGTTTAGACAAGTAGGCCCGAATTTTACGAGGCAAACTCCCTGAGCCTCACCCGCCACACCCAGCCACACCTTTGGAGCCTTGAATGAGCATTGAAAATTATCGGGGGACTCGCCTTTCCACTCTGAGGGCGGCGCTGGTGGCCGCAGTGGCCGCCGCAGTGGTGGCAATAAGCAGCGGATGCACCACCATCCCCTTGCCTACGCCTGTTGCGCCACCGCCTGCGGCCGCGGCTTTTGCCCATGGAGCATCGCCGGGCGGTAACGGCGCTGCAGCGCGCGCGGCGCCCGCCCCTGCGGCAGCAGCGAACCCGTCGCATCGACCTTTTGCGGAAGTCGTCAAAGACGCTACCGAGGACCAGGGCTTTCTCACGCTGTGGCGCAAAGACCGCAAGGTCTGGATTGAAATTCTTCCCGAGCAGTTTGAGCAACCGATGTTTTTGAGCAATTCATTGGCCAGCGGTCTGGGGCAACAGCGTTTCTTGCCCGGGCTGACAGGCCAGGAACATATGGTGGTGCTGCGGCAGCTGGGCGACATCGTGCAGCTGCTGGCGCGCAATCTGCGGGTGCGTGCGCCCGAGGGCACGGCCTTGCAGCGGGCCGTTCAGGAGAGTTATTCCGACAGTCTTCTTGCAGCGGCCGCCGTGGTGTCGGCCCCGCATCCACAACGTAAGAGCGTGCTGGTTGATGCCAGTGCATTGCTGGGCGGCGATATCGCCGGAACCCTGACTGCACTGGAAGCGGCCTACCACCTGCCCTATGCACATGACCGCACCAACTCAACCATCGAGCATGCCCGTGCAAATGCCGAGGGCATCAGCATCTCGATGAAGATGCATTTCTGGATTCCCAAGCTGCCGGTTATCAAGTCGGAGTCAGCATCCGAATCCAGCCCGCGGCCCCCGCGTGTGGTACCCGACGCCCGCAGTTTTTTCCTGACTTACACGTATTCGCTGATGCCCCTGCCCGCCAAACCCATGCATCCGCGCCGCGCCGATGAACGCGTGGGCCATTTCACTGATGCGTTTGTGGATCTTGGTAATGAACTCGGTCTGGACAAGCGCACGCACTACGTCAACCGCTGGCGACTGGAAAAGAAAGATCCCACCGCCACGCTCAGTGAACCCAAAGAACCCATCCGCGTGATCATGGACCGCAACATTCCCGAGAAATACCGTGCGGCGGTACGCGCCGGCGTGCTGGAGTGGAACCGGGCGTTTGAGCGCATCGGCTTCAAAAGTGCACTGGTGGTGCAACAGCAGGGCGAGGACGCCGAGAGCGCTTCGACGGATCATGGCCGCCATATCGGGCTGCGCTGGTTTGTCATGGACGGCGCCGGCGCCATGGCCGTAGGCCCCAGCCAGTCTGACCCGCGCAGCGGCGAGATCCTGCGCGCTGCGGTCATCATTCCGGAAAACTGGGTGCGCATTGGACGCACCAGCGTCACCGAGACCTTGCCCAAGCCCACCGCGCTGTCGGAGCACACCCATGACAACGCGCGCCTGTGCACGTACGCCCACGACGCGCTGGATCAGCTGAGCTTTGGCCTGGAGCTTCTGACTGAACGCGGACTCATGGACCCGCACGGCCCCGAAGCCGACAAGTTCATCTTTGACAGCCTCAGAGAAGTCACCATGCACGAGATGGGCCACGCACTTGGCCTGCGCCACAACTTCAAGGCGTCCACCGTCCTCTCACCGGCCCAGCTGCGCAATGCCGACTTTGTGCGCGAGCACGGCATTTCCGCCTCGCTCATGGACTACATCCCGCTGAACCTGCCGCTGGAGAGCGAAGCCGCCTCCGTCTACAACATGACCACCCTGGGCGAGTACGACTACTGGGCCATTGAATACGCCTACACGCCGTTCACCGCCGACGTGGAGCCCGCAGAGCTGGCAAAAATTGCTGCGCGCCAGTCAGGCAACCCGGCACTGGCTTATGCCACCGACGAAGACGTGGCCGGCGCCATAGACCCCAGCGTTAATACCTTTGACCTAGGCAATAACCCACTGGCCTGGTACCAACGCCGCCTGGCCTTGTCGCGCGAGCTTTGGACACGCACGCAAGCCCGTGAACTCAAAGACGGCGAGAGCTACGCGCTGTACCGGCGCAACGTGCAGCGCGGACTCAACCAGTTCAGCCACGTGGCCACACTGGCCGTGAAATACATCGGCGGTGTATCCACCTCGCGCGAAGTGCCCGGAGCAACACAGGCATCGCGCTCTCGTGCCCTGCTGGTTCCCGTGCCCAGCGCACAGCAACGCGAAGCGCTCCAGCTGCTGGTGCGTGAATACTTTGCTCCCGAGAGCTTTCGCTTTGACCCGAACTTCATGCAGCGCCTGGGCGTAGACCAGCTCGACCGGCTGGCCGGCGACTCGCCCCAGTACAACACCGACTTCAGCCTGGCCACCAAAGTGCTGGACATTCAGCGCAGTGTGCTGGACCCGCTGATGTCCGACACCACAGCCCAGCGGCTGGCCGATGCCGAATCCAAAGTCAGCGCTGCGGCACGACGCAACTTGCTCAGTTACGCCGACGTGCAAACCGCATTGCGTGAGGCTGTGTGGAGTGAGCTGGCGGGAGGGAAAAAACAAAGTAGCGACATAGAAAGCATGCGTCGCAACCTGCAGCGTGAACACCTGCGGCGAGTTGCTACAGCCCTGGTGCGCCCCACCTCAGCCACGGCGACCGATGTACGCGCAGTGCACCGCCAAACCGCGCTGCGCCTGGAAGCAGATTTGCGGCGCGCGATTGCCACCGGCAAAGGCAATGCCACCACGCGTGCGCATCTGGCCGAATCGCTGGCCACACTGGTTGAAGCGTTGAAGGCGTCGCTGGTCAAAGGCGCGGTGTAGTCCGCCCACAGCGCGGGGCTTGTTTTTATTCCCTCCCCTTCAAGGGGAGGTTGATATTGAGTTCCCTCCCCTTCAAGGGGAGGGTTAGGGTGGGGATGGGGTACGTTGCGAAGGAAAATGGCCCCGTACAACCCCATCCCCACCACTGGCGCAGCCACGCACTTGCAAGCGCGTGCCGAAATCTGAGATCGATGATTTGAATTAGACGGCTTGCGTACGCAGCCGCGCCATCTCGGCGGCGATGGCCTTGTCAACAGACGCTTGCACCGTAGTGGCCACCGCAGCCCGTGCCTCGGCCGTGAGCTTGGCTACCAGCGGCTCCACCACGTCACGCAGGGCAGCCCCAATAGCCAGCGAGACCTGCTGCCGCACCAGGCTTTCCACGTTCTCAGCCATACCCGCAGAGACTGTCTCAAGGACTGCCGCGCGTAGGCGGGTTTCAAGCTGGGTCAAGTTGTTGCCTTCCTTATTGCCCTCCAACTGCGCCTGAGCGGCGTTCTGTTGCGCTGTGGGCAGAGGCTGCTGCAGAAACGAGGGCAGTGGGAAAAAAGGCGGCGCCGGAGTAAAACCCGACATCCGATCCTGCAGGGGGAAACCCACGTCCAGCGGACGCGCCGATGCGGGCAGGGTGACATCAAAGTCCAGAGGCGGCAGCGCCGACGTCGTGGTAGGAGCCCCCTGCAGCCCACCAGATTTTCCAGGCAACCGCTCGGTCAGCAGTGGAATTCCCGCATCATCTGACGGCCGGGCGACAACCTGAATCTGAGGCACACGCATGAGCAATCCATCTCCGAAAAATTACGCCGACCCGGTCACTACACGTCCTACAGGCCGGTTACCCAAGAAAGTCGGGCGAGCTTAAACCTGTTTTTTTGGACGACAAGACCTATTGGAGAGAAGGAGGTCCGTTTGGTGCACCTTCTTTTCTACAATTTGGTTCTCTCTTAGCTGCTGGTTTTTGTGTGGCTGTGTGCATTACCGAGGCGAGTCACCGGCGTGTGGTAGTGCAGTCTCAATTGCACCAATGAATCAGACCTTGGCACCATCAAAAACCTAAGCCTTGGCTCTTGTGATTCGGCGATAAGTTGTGTCTGATCGCGCGTTCGGA
>CAZZAD010000191.1:0-5607 GCA_964652055.1 uncultured Burkholderiaceae bacterium
GCATGGCTAAGGCTCAACACCAAAGCCAAAATCACAATACAAGGTTGGGGTGAGCCTGCGAACCCCAACACCAACCTTTGTTGTAGCGGCCGTGTTGGGGTTCGCTGCGCTCACCCCAACCTACTTGAAACACCTGCAAGGCAAAAACCTATCCCGGGTAATCAAGCATCAAACGTTGCTGCGCCTTGCGGGCCTGGCGCAGTGACTCTTTGAGGATGCGCTGGTCAATAGCGGACAACGCATCCGGGTGCACAAGATTGGGGTGGGCCGCGTTCGCGGCACCTTCATGCTGCACACGCAGACGCAGCAGCTGCAAAAACTCAAACGCATCAATCCACGCGGCCACCTCACGCTCGGGCAGGCGCCCTTGCGTCACGCAAAGTCGCAGCCGCGTGGGCGTATGGGTCGGCATATGGGTGGACGTTAGCCCCGCCGCCAGCGCCCAGATGCGTGCGGCGTCAACCAATAACACCGTGCCGTGCAGCTTGATGTCGATGGGCGTTGTGCTGCCCAGCCAGTTCTCAAACAGACCCGTTTGCGCCGCGCGGTTGCGCAGTGCGTTGTCAGCCATCTGCTTGAGGAAGCGCTCATTGCGGCTGGCCCGCTGCACCACTTGACTGCGCAGCTCGGCAGCCATGCCCAGCCGGCCGTACAGACCACGGAAGTCAAAAAAGATGCTCGCTTCGAGCAGCGAACGCGGATCCCCCTGATCGATCCACTCTTCAAACTGCACGCGCCATTGCTGCTGCGACAGGCACCAGCGCGGATTGCGCGCCATGACGCCGCCCGTACACAACGGGAACCCGATGGTGGCCAACGCCTCGTTGGCCCAGCCCGCCAGCTCCAGCATTTGTGCGTGGCTCAGACGCGCAGCGTCAAACACGAGCGCGTTGTCCTGATCGGTGGCGATGGTCTGTTCGCAACGGCCTTCCGAGCCCAGTGCCAGCCAGCAGAAATGTTCCACGCTCACATCAAAGCGCGCGCAGGCCAGTTGCAGCACACGCGCGGTGAGCTGGTCATTGAGCCCGCTCACCACACGGGTGAGGGCCGCCGCGCCCACGCCCTGCGCCACCAGGTGATGCGAGAGGTGCCGCACGTCGGCGGCCACCACGGCCAGTGCCGCCACATCCGCCGCTTGCCGCAGCGTCACGCCCAGACTGCGCACCGACAGACGTTGCAAGGTAAACAGGTTGCGCTCGGACACCACGCCACGCAGTTGTCGCGTATCACCGTCTTGCGCCATCACCGGCACATGACGCACGCCCTGCCCGGCCATGAGCACCATGGCATCGGCAGCGGTGTCAGTGATATTGAGCGTGGCCACGTTGCGCGTCATGACTTCGCGCACGGGTGTGTGGAGCGCGACTTCAGGCAACAACACACGGCCGATGAGATCGGTGAGCGTCAAGATGCCGCACACCTGATGGGCTTGCACCACAATCACCGAACCCACTGCCGCCGCGTGCATGCGCTCCAGCACGGCCCGCAGCGGCTCGTCGGGTGCGCAGTGCAGCGCGGGGGTGCGCATGAGCTCACCCAGGGGCGTGGCCAGGTTGTGTTCCACACCGGCGCGCAGCGCATAACTGGCCTGCACCTGCTGGTGCGATAGATCAAGCAACTGACCCAGGCTGTCCCGGCAGAAGTTGAGAAATACCTCGCTGCGACGTGTCAGCGCCTCGAACTGCGTGCGCGACAGCAGCAGGCAAAACGTATCGGCCAGCGACACGTACTCCAGGTTTGCGGGGCGCTGCGCCAGCAAGGCGCCCAGCGCGAAAGATTCGCCTGCGCCCAGCTCCAGCACGGCCTGCCCGCCCTGCACACCCAGCGTTCGACCTTGCACCCTGCCCTGCTTGATGATGACCGCGTACTCAGGAACCCCAGCGGCTGCGGCCAGCACCACCTCACCGGGGCCGAAATACGCCACCTCAACATGTGAGATCAGTTCATCAAGATCAGCACGCGCCATCTGTGCAAAAGGAACATGAGACAGAAGAAACTGGCGCAGGCTGGCGGTGAGGGCGGGCGCGGGCATGGGTCAACTCAAACATCGCTGCGCGGCTGATTGGGACAAGCCACACCGATGCCCCGGCGCAGACTCCTAGTCGTCATCCCCGCGTAGGCGGGGATCCAGGCATTCTCTGTCACCGGTACTGGATCCCCGCCTGCGCGGGGATGACGAAAGATGCGGGCACCGAAGTTCTTTTCACCGCGATGTAGCCTGACCGTAGGGTCAAGCAGGCGTCTTGGACTGCGACTTCACCACGGACATCGCTGTAGCAATCAAGCCCCCCACATCGGCCAAATTGGCGGGCAGGATGAGCGTGTTGCTCGTCTTGGCCACATTGGCAAAGGCTTCTACATATTGCTCGGCCACTTTGAGGCTCACGGCCTCCATGCCGCCGGGCTGCTGAATTGCGGCAGCCACCTGGCGGATTGCTGCGGCGGTGGCTTCGGCAACGGCCAGCACGGCACCGGCCTGGCCCTGCGCATAGTTGATCTGCGCAATCTTCTCGCCTTCAGACTTGGCAATGGCGCCTTCTCTTTGTCCCGTGGCGATGTTGATCTGCTCTTGTTTGCGGCCTTCACTGGATGCAATCAACGCGCGCTTTTCACGTTCTGCAGTGATCTGCCCCTGCATGGCATGCAAGATTTGCGGCGGCGGGGTGAGGTCTTTGATCTCATAGCGCAAGACCTTCACGCCCCAGTTCATGGCGGCCTCATCAATGGCCGCCACCACACCGTGGTTGATGTACTCGCGCTCTTCAAAGGTTTTATCCAGCTCCAGCTTGCCGAGCACCGAACGCAGCGTGGTCTGCGCCAGTTGCGTTATGGCCAGGATGTAGTTGCTGGCGCCATATGAGGCGCGGCGTGGATCCGTCACCTGGAAATACAGCACGCCATCGACCTGCAACTGTGTGTTGTCGCGCGTGATGCAGACCTGACTGGCCGTGTCGAGCGGAATTTCTTTCAGGCTGTGGCGATAAGCCACGCGATCAAAAAACGGAATCACGATGCGCAGTCCGGGCTCCAGCGTGGCGTGGTAGCGCCCCAGGCGCTCCACGATCCAGGCGTTTTGCTGCGGAACGATGCAGACGGATTTGGCAATGAAAACAATCACCATCACCAGCAGGAACAACGCAATCAGAGCAAAAGGTGACATCAGGGGACTCCCAGAGTTAAGACGGTGTGACGTGTTTGACGACCAGGCGATTGGCGCGAACTTCAACAATCTCGAATTCGCCGCCCACCGCAGCCTCGCCCGCGGCCAGCTCCACATCCCAGGGCGCACCCCGGTAATTGGTGCGCGCACTGCGGTTCTCGTTCCACGCATCCACGTGCACGCGCTGGCCGGTGTCCATTTGCTGTAGGGGGTTAGCTGCGGTGGAGGCTTTTCCGAAACGCGATTTACGTAAACCGACCGATCCGCCAAATCCGATCAGCGCCGCAATGGTCAGCTGCACCACCAGGGGCCATCCGAGCAGCGCGGCCACGCCAGCGCAGGCAAACGCCGCGGCAATCACCATGAGATAGAAGGTGCCGGTCATCAACTCGGCCACCAGAAGAACAAAGCCCGCGATAAACCAACCGACGTAAGCCTGCATGGAGTCTGCCCCGCTCTATGAAATGAAGCGCGGGGCAGTCTACTGGACAAATTCAAACCACCTGGATCAACTCGCTCAATGAATTGAGTCGCCGCTTTTGCGAGTCTCGTCAAGGAGCTGTTGCAACTCCAACCGAGCCTGCAGTTCATGGGCAGCTCGCTTTTTCGCATCCGCGTACTGATACGTTACTGAGAGCCCAGCCGGCCCCGAGTTAACAATGGATGAAATCTCCAGGCCATACTGGTTCATGTGTCTGGAAAACGGCAAGTCTTTGACCACCGCAACCACGGGACTGTTCGCTGAAAGTTCGCCAGGCGGCAAGTCACTGACCGAAAGCCCCTGCTCCTGCAGTTCACGCGTCAATTGCGTTGAACTGAACGAGGTCCTTTGACTGCTGTTCACATTGGGCTTGAATGTGGTGAACACTTCATGAATCGGCTGCCCATTTTTTTGAGCCTCGTGCACCGTCAAGGTAAAAAGCGCTTTTTCAGGGGCTTCCGCAGGGTTTTGCGCGTCATGTCGGTACGTCAAACGACCGAAGTCCAGCGCACCATAAACCGCGTGTGCACCAGCGTCCCCCTGCACGGAAATCTCTAGGTTGGAGTCATCAAAACTCACCTGGGCACCCGCCACGACACTCTGCGTTTGTGCCCACTGAGGCGAGCCGGGCTGATCAACAATGCCCTGGCCCAAAGACGCAGCAGGACGGAATGTCAGCTTCACCACCCCATCACTCGCCACTGTTTCAATGTGATCGAGTATCAGCCGCGACCTATTCATGGCCTGAGACACCGGCAAGTCCTCAATGGTCTTTCGCAATGACGCGTTGTTGTCCAGGTAGTACGCCGCATCCGCTCCACTGGGATGGCTACCCGCTTTTTCCTGCAGCGCCTGAATCAAGTGCGCCGAACTGCTTGAATTGGCGCCCACACTTGAATCAAAGGGCAAGGTCACCACGACTTGGTCCAACGCCTGCGGCTTCTCACGCACCGCACCGACCACCTGTTCAATCATGGCCCCCTCATGCTGGCGGGCCGCATTACTCATGACGTACTGCTCATAGGCTGGGGTGTCGGTGCCCGAAACGCCCTCGGTCAAAAAGTTCAGGTCATAGCCGTGTGGGCGCAACTCAATGAGATTGATATCCAGTTTCCCTTTATCCAACGTGCCTTTCACGGTGCCGTTACCAAAGGCCCCCCCTTCCAGCGTGCCAATCAAGGTAAATGAACCCTGGTTATCAAAGGCGATCGTGCTGTTTTTGAGGTTGGCCACCGTGGGTTGCGCAGCGACCCCGCCCTGAGGCATCGCGCGGGCCGGGTTGCGCATTTCTTGCTGAGCCTGCGCAATTTTTTCCCTCACCTGGGCGTCCTTATGTTGATAAGTCAGGACCAAGTGGTCATCCTCCACCCGCACGCCCTGCAGCTTCAGTCCCAGGCTTTCCTGAGTTTTCGTGAGGGGTAGTTTCTGGACGGCTGCAACCAATTCTTGGTGGGCTGGAGAGTCGGGTGCCGACCGCACCAATGAAACCTCGCCCGACATCAGTTCAGTGCGGGCCGCTGAATGCAAATTTTGTTCATGTTGCAACGTCGGCACCAGCACCTTGACTTCCAGCACTGGAACCCCTTTGCCATGCAGTTCGGACAACAAGCGCAACGACATATCGCGTTCGAACTGCTGATCTGTGGCCAGATCAAAGGTGCCCTCCCGCCCTAACTTGTGCTCGGCTTCAAGCAGTACGGTGCCTCCCGTAGCCTTGACTGAGGTGTATCGATAGCCGCCATCGGGGGTATTCACGTGGAGATAGAGCTGCGTGCTGTCATCAGCAGGTGGGCCTTCCTGGGTTTTGTGCTCGGGGTAGCTGTGCTCAAGTTTTGTTGGGTCAATGCCCTTTCCAACGCTCAGATCCATCCACTTGCTGTGCTCACCCCCCTCACTCATCAGAATGAAATCTGGCTCTTCGTTGATTTCAGTGTGATTGTGCATTGAGGGGCATGAGGTCGAGCTT
>CAZZAD010000192.1:0-5599 GCA_964652055.1 uncultured Burkholderiaceae bacterium
TGCGGCTCGCCTGTCGAGCGGTGTCGGCCTGCAAGCCGACACGCGCCCTGCAAGGCAGGGAATGCGGCATAGGCCATTGGGAAACTCACCATAGTCAATCCGCAAACGGCTGGCGCAGCAAGATGGTCTGTTCGCGATCTGGCCCGGTGGACACCATGTCGATAGGCACGCCGATGACTTCGGCCAGACGCTCCAGATAACGGCGCGCATTCAGGGGCAGCTTGTCCCAGTTCTGCACGCCTACGGTGGAGTCCGTCCAGCCGGGGAAGTCTTCGTACACCGGCTCACAGGCAGACACGGCATCGGCGCCAAAGGGCAGGATGTCGGTCATCTTGCCTTGATAGCGATAGCCGGTGCACAGACTCACGGTGGGCATGCCATCGAGCACATCGAGCTTGGTGATGCACAGGCCCGTCAAACCATTGAGTTGCGCGGAACGGCGCAGGGCCGCGGCATCAAACCAGCCGCAACGACGTGGGCGACCGGTCACCGAACCAAACTCATGCCCTTGGGTGCGCAGGTGGTCGCCCGTGGGGTCGGTGAGTTCCGTGGGAAATGGCCCCGAACCCACGCGCGTGGCATACGCCTTGGTGATGCCCAGCACGTAATTCAGGCTTTGCGGCGACACGCCCGCACCGGGTGATGCAGCACCGGCCACGGTGTTGCTGGACGTGACGAAGGGATAAGTGCCATGGTCGATGTCCAGCAGTGCACCTTGCGCGCCTTCAAACAGCAGCCGCTCGCCGCGCCGCATGGCGTCGAACAGCAGGTAGGACACGTCGGCAATCATGGGCTTGAGGCGCTCGGCCAGCTCCAGCGTGTTGGCGATGACGTGCTCGGCATCAATGGCGGGCGCATCCAGGTATTGCGTGAGCACAAAGTTATGGAAGTCGAGCGATTCGCGCACGCGTTCGGCAAAGCGTTCGGGCTCAAACAGGTCTTGCGCACGCACCGCGCGGCGCGCCACTTTGTCTTCATAGGCGGGACCGATGCCGCGGCCGGTGGTGCCAATCTTGCCGCCACCGCGTTTGAGTTCACGCGCTTTGTCCACCGCCACGTGGTAATCGAGAATGAGCGGGCAGTTGCCACTGATCAGCAAACGTGAGGGCACGTCCACACCCGCGGCCTTGAGCTCATCAATTTCAGTGAGCAGCGCCTGGGGCGAAAGCACCACGCCGTTGCCGATGTAGCACTTCACACCCGGGCGCAGGATGCCCGAGGGGATCGGCCGCAAGATGGTTCTGCGCCCGCCCCCCACCAGGGTGTCGCCCGCGTTATGCCCGCCCTGAAAGCGCACTACGCCCTGGGCTTGTTCGGTCAGCCAATCAACAATCTTTCCTTTGCCCTCGTCACCCCATTGGGTGCCGACGACAACGACGTTCTTTGCCATGTTTATAAGTTCCAGTAGTAAATGGTTAGGGCGAGAGGGTAAGGGGCACCACACGCCAGGTGGTGTCTGAGCGTTCAATGCAATGTGTGCCCAGGGAGGATGCGGGTTGTGATTCATCCAACTGACGCACCACCACCCTGCCCTGCGCTCGGAGCTGATCCATCAGCGTGGTCAATGCAGCCTCGTCCGACGCGGGCGCGACGATAACTTCATGGACCACTTCGTCCGCACCACTGCCATTTTTAACTGCAATCACATCGCGCAAATCAATGGAAAAGCCGGTGGCCGGACGCTTGCGACCAAAGGCCTTGCCGATATGGTCATAGCGGCCGCCGCGCAGCAGCGCACTGGCGCAACCCGGCACATACGCGGCAAAGTTCACGCCGGTGTAGTAGCGGTAACCATGCAGCTCGGCCAGGTCAAAGCTCACCACATCGGCACTGCAGCGTTGCGCCATCTGCTCCAGTTCATCGAGCGCCGCTTCAATCGATGCCACACCGCGAAAACGGCGGCGCGCTTGCGCCAGCACTTCAGGTCCGCCATGCATACGCACCAGCGCCTGCAGCGCATCGCCCTTGAGTGCGGGCAGCTGCTGCGCCAGGGCTTCAAGGGCAGACAAATCCTTGATTGCCAGCGCGGCAGTCAGCGGTTCCAGCAACGCTTCGGGCACATCAGCCAGCAGCGTGCGCACGATGCCCGTATGGCCAAAATCAAAGCGCAGATCCGATAAACCTGCTGCGCGCAATGAGGCCACAGCCAACGTTTGTACCTCATGGTCGGCGGCCACACCTTCAAAACCATAGAGTTCGGCGCCCACCTGCAGCGGTTCACGCACCGCCAGGGCGTGTGCGGGGCGCGCATGCAGCACGCTGCCGGCGTAACACAGCCGCGCCACGCCGGGCCGGTTCAGGATGTGCGCATCAATGCGCGCCACTTGCGGCGTGGTGTCGGCGCGCAGGCCCAGCATGCGGCCGCTCAACTGATCGACCAGCTTGAAGGTCTTTAGATCGAGATCGGCACCTACGCCGGTCAACAGCGAATCGAGGTATTCGAGCAGGGGCGGCATGACGAGCTCATAGCCATAACCCCGATACAAATCGAGCAGCACGCGGCGCACGTGCTCAATGCGCCGCGCCTCATGCGGCAGCACGTCCGAAATACCTTCAGGGAGCAACCAGCGCGCCATATCAGTGGGGCACAACCGCCAGTAACAGCCCACCGGCCGCCACAAACATCAGCCCAACAAAACGCAACTGTCCGTCGGTCTGCGCGGCCATGCGCGTGAACACATCGCGCCACACGCGCGGCGCAAGCATGGGCAAGAGGCCCTCAAGCACCAACACCAACCCCAATGCGTAAAAAAATGGGGTCATGGACGCGCTGCGGGAGCGGGGCTGCGGGCACCGCCTGAGTTCTTCATGTAGCGAAAGAAGTCCGACGAGGGATCCACCACCAGCACATCCGACCGATTCTTGAAGGTGGAGCGATACGCCTCAAGGCTGCGATAGAAGCTATAGAACTCAGGGTTCTGCCCAAAGGCAGCGGCATACACGGCGGAGGCTTTGGCATCGCCGTCACCCTTGATGCGCTGCGCATCACGAAAAGCCTCGGCCAGCAGCACTTCTTTTTGGCGGTCGGCATCGGCGCGAATTTTTTCGCCCTCAGCCGCACCAATAGAGCGCTGCTCATTGGCCACACGCTTGCGCTCGGCTTCCATGCGGCGGAACACGGAGTCACTGATCTCGGGCACAAAGTCCACGCGCTTCAAGCGCACGTCAACAATTTCCACACCCACTTCTTTGACACGTTCTTGCACCGACTGGCTGATTTCGTCCATGGCCTTGTCGCGCTCGCGCGAGGTGATGTCGTTGACCGTGCGTTTGTTGACGGCCTGGTTCAGGCTGTCGCGCACCAGCGAAGAAATGCGGTTGGCCGCGGCACGATCCGAGGCCTGAAAGCTGCGCCAGTAACGGCGTGCATCAACGATGCGCCACTTCACAAAAGAATCCACCAGCAGGTTCTTTTTTTCTGACGTTTGCACGCGATCGGCCTGTGGGTCATCAATGGTCTGTATGCGTTTGTCGAGGTAAACGACGTTCTGAACCAGGGGCCATTTGAAATACAGGCCGGGGTCAGGAATTTCACGCACCAGCTCACCCAACGAGAACACCAGAGCGAACTGACGCTGATCGACGATGAACACGCACATGCGCACCAGCACGGCAGTCACCACCAGTGCAACAACAGATCCAATCAATTTGTTCATGGTTATCGTCCGTCACGGTTACGCAGGGCGTCGCGCGAGCGCGGGGGTTCAGGGACCGCCGCCGGAGGCAGCGTGGCCGCAGGAGGCAGCGTGGGGGCGACCTCAGCCACCGACCGTTGTGCGGTTGCATCGGCCGCAGCCTGCTGAATCAGTTTGTCGAGCGGCAAATACAGCAGGTTGTTGTTGCTACGCGAGTCCACCATCACCTTGGTGGTGTTGGTAAAGATCTGTTGCATGGTGTCCAGGTACATGCGGTCACGGGTCACGGCGGGGGCTTTGTTGTACTCAACCAGGATTTGCTTGAAGCGCGATGCATCACCCTGGGCGGTTTCAACCACACGAGCCCGGTAACCCTCGGATTCCTGCACAAGCCGCGCTGCCAGACCCCGTGCGCGCGGCACGATGTCGTTGGCATAGGCCTGGCCTTCGCTGATCTGGCGTTCGCGGTCCTGATTGGCCTTGGTGGCGTCATCAAACGCGGTCTGCACCTGCTCGGGGGGCTGCGCGTTCTGAATGGCCACAACGGACACCAGGATGCCCGTGCCATAGCGGTCGAGCATGCCTTGCATGCGGCTCATCACTTCAGCAGCGATTTCCTGACGTGACTCGTACAACACGGAATCCATCGCCTTGCGGCCCACCACCTCGCGCATGGCGGATTCGGCCGCGTGTGTCACGGCTTCTTCAGGACGGCGGCTGTTAAACAAAAAGTCGCGCGCACCGTCGGCACCATCCTTGATGCGGTACTGCACGTTGAAATCGATATCGACGATGTTTTCATCATCGGTGAGCATGAGCGATTCTTTAAGACGCTCCGCACGACCCCGCGCCCCGATGGCCACGGTGCGCACGGTGAACACGTCAACGATTTCATGGTCCTGAATGGGCCAGGGGCCGCGCCAGCGAAAACCGGGGCCCGTCGTTTCACTGTATTTGCCAAAGGTCGTGACCACACCCACACGCCCCTCCTGCACGATGTAAATGCCGGTGGCCGCCCAGATCATGAGGGCGATGACCAGCACCAGCGACACGCCAACACCCGCACCCCTGGGGTCCGACCCCATGTGGCTAAAACGTCCACCACCAGAACCCCCATTGGACCCGCCGAACAAACTGCTTAAGCGGCGATTGAAGTCGCGCCATAGCTCTTCGAGATCAGGCGGTCCGCCCGATCCACCCGGTGGCGTGGGCCGTTGAGAACGCGTTTCACGCTGTTCGCGTGCACCGTCGTCGGTCGGTCGCTCATCAGACGAGCCCTCGGGCCGGTTGCCCGGCGCGCCGGAAGAATCACCTCGGGAGCCACCCCGGCCCCACTGAGGGTCGTTTAAGGACATGGCCATGCCTATCGATTGAGACATACGGGGTTCAGACATGAAATAGAAGAAATGAGTGGGCTGAAATAAACGTTGCGGATCATGCACTCTGATACTTGCACCCGCTGCAGCGCATGGCCACGACGTTTCAGGCAGAGGTAGAACCGGGGCGCATTGTGCCATCGGACTCCGATGCAGCGGAAAACGCCACGGTGCAGCCATGAAAATAGCAACGGACCGCAGCAGCCCCGGCTGATACCCGATGCGTTGCAAGACTGGCTGCCCGAAAACCAGCTGGCGCATTTCGTTGGCGACACAGTCGATCAACTTGACCTGAGCGCCTTTCACGTGCGCTACGCCAAAGGCGGACCACACAACCTGAGCTTGCCCCCGAAAAACGCACTCCATAGCTGATGATCAAATTCAGAAATTGGAGAAGACGAGATGAGCAAGAGAAAAGACGGACAAGTCCGTGGCAAGTACACCCTGGAATTCAAGCTGGAGGCCGTGCGCCTACTCAAGGGCGGGCAGGCCGCGGCGATGACGGTCAATGTACTGGGCATGCCCAAGCCGACGCTAGGGCCTGTCATCAATCGAGCCAGACAATTGCAGCAACCCAATAGATAGCGC
>CAZZAD010000193.1:0-5473 GCA_964652055.1 uncultured Burkholderiaceae bacterium
GTTGGTGCAATCGGCAGCTAACGCTTGAGGATCAATAATTGATGACAGGCCCTAGGCACAAACCGTGTCATCGGGCACATTGCAGCCTCAACGTTTTGCCGACCATGATCCAGTCCATCACCTCCGCCATTCGCCTTGCCCTGCAATCGAGCTCGGCCGATTTTTCCGTGCGCCGTGATGCCCCTCCGGTCACTACAGCCCAGGGGACCAAGGGTGCGCCCGTGCAGCTCACCCCGCTTGCGGATTGGCGGGCGGCAGTCGACAAAACCGTAGCGGTCGGCAAGGCGGCAGCGCACATCGCCCCGCTCATGAACCCCATCGGTTTTCTGGCCTCTGCATTTACCGGGCCGCGCATTGAAACCACCGACGCACGTAGTTTTTCCGTGCCGCAATTGATGGCCAACGCAACCGTGAACCTCGCCGAAAAGACCTATGCCCAGTTCTCGGGCGACATGGCTTATGTGCAGCCGAAAAGCATCGCGTCCTGGGGTGAGCTGGCGCAGGGTATTGCCCCCAGCAAGGAAAGTCTGCTGGAAGCTGCCCTCTTTCTTGCAACCAAGGGAAAAAAATCAGGACCGCTGCTGGGGGTGAAGATCGGCAAAACCAATTTGAAAACGTTGCGTGAGCAGGTGAAGCAGGCTGAAACAACATTGAAAGATCAGCGTGGCTGGTTGGATCAAACCATCAATGAGCTGTCTGTCTATAAGGCCAAACCCTCTGAATTTGCCGCGCAGATTGGATGGCACGAGAATTCGATCGCCAAGCAGGAAAAAGCCATAGCCGCGCAGGAAAAAACGTTGGCCTCATTACGCCGTCAGGAAGCTAAGCTTTCAACTCCGGCGCCCAAACCCACAAAGAAAAAGTAGCGCCTTAACCCTGCGGCGGCACATACCCTTCAGGCTGATCCACTCCCTCGCCAAAGAAGTACTTCTCCATCTGCGTCATCAGATACTTGCGTGCGCGTGCGTCCGCCAGGTTCAGGCGGTTCTCATTGACCAGCATGGTCTGATGCTTTTGCCAGGCGCCCCAGGCTTCCTTGGACACGTTTTCAAAAATCTTCTTGCCCATCTCTCCCGGTACAGGAGGGAAGTCAAGACCGTCGGCATCGATGCCGAGTTTGATGCAGTGAACAGTGCGAGCCATAGTGTTTATTCAGATGAGTGGTTTGATAAAGATTTGCGAACGGCGCTGCCAGTTGTAGAGCTGCTTGCGCTCTAGCGGCAGGTCGTCCAGGTTGGCCGCCACAAAGCCGCGCTTGATAAACCAGTGCGCGGTGCGGGTGGTCAGTACAAAAAGTTTGTTGATGCCCATGGCCTTGGCGCGTGCCTCAACACGCTTGAGCAGCCGCTCGCCATCGCCCGTGCCTTGGTAGTCAGGGTGAATGGTGAGCGCAGCCATTTCGGCCATGCCGGTTTGCGCAAAGGGGTAGAGCGCCGCGCAACCAAAAATCACGCCGTCGTGTTCCAGCACGGTAAAGCGCTCAATCTCGCGCTCGATGATCTCGCGCGGGCGCTTGACCAGCGTGCCGTCAGCCTCCAGCGGCGCCAGCAGATTGATGATGCCGCCCACGTCATCCGCATGAGCCTCGCGCAGCGCCTCCAGATTTTCGGTCGACAGCATGGTGCCCACGCCATCGTGCGTGAACAACTCCACCAGCACCGCGCCATCGAGCGCAAAGGGAATCACGTGCGCGCGCTCCACGCCACCGCGCAATGCACGCAGCAGATAGGGCAACAGAAAACGGCCTTCCGAATCCACATCGTTTTCCACCAACAGCGCCTCGGCCTGCGCTGCGGTGAGTTCTGATTGCAGGGCGCCGTCGCGGTTGCGTACGCCATCAGCCTCAGAAACGATGATGAGCTTGTCCGCGCACAAGGCCACCGCCACGCTGGTGGCCAGATCTTCCATGGTGAGATTGAACGCCTCGCCCGTAGGCGAAAAGCCCAGCGGCGAGAGCAGCACCAGCGCATCGCGCTGCAGTGCCTGGCGCATGGCCTCGGTATCCACCTTGCGCACCAAACCGGTGTGCAGAAAATCCACCCCATCCAGAATGCCCACGGGCCGCGCCGTGACAAAGTTGCCACTCAAGATATGCACCCGCGCGTGCGCCATCGGCGTATTGGGCAGCCCTTGCGAAAACGCCGCTTCAATATCCAGCCGAATCTCGCCCGACGCTTCCTTGGCGCATTCCAGCGCCGCCGCATCGGTAATGCGCAGCCCATGTGAAAACTGCGCCTGCAGCCCCTTGAGTTTGAGCTGCGCCTGCACCTGCGGCCGCGAGCCATGCACCAACACCAGCCGCACGCCCATCGCGTTCAAGAGCGACAAATCCTGCACCAGCGCATTCAGGTGCCCCGCCTCAATCAACTCCCCGGCAATGCCCACCACAAACGTGCGATCGCGATGCGCATGCACATACGGCGCCACCTTGCGCAGCCAGCTCACGAAGTGAGTGTGGGGCGTGTCCGTCGCTGCGGTGATGGGGGTGGTGTCGTTCATTGGATGGGTGAGGTTGTGCGGTGAGCTTTGAGCGCGAAAAGTATACGTTTCAGGCGGTACATGTGCGTGGGGGTTGTGCTCACCCCAAGGCGCGCAGTACAAGGCGGACCACTTGGCTGTAAGTGGTGTGGTGAATTTGAATGGTCGCGGGTGGGTATTCCCATGATTGTCCGCAAAAGTACACATTGACATCATTTGTGCTGCGGCGTACTTTGGGCTCCGTTCCTCGAAAACGGGGTGGCTTCAGTGTTTACGGGTGAATCATGAGCGCAGTCCTCAAACCAGTAGTCCGCAAATCTGCGAAGGTCGATCTGAGTACGCCCGCGGCGGCCGCGGCGGCTTTGCGTACGTTCTGGCGGCTCGCACAGGCCTGGAATCTCACCACGGCAGAGCAACTTGCGCTGCTTGGGGTTGCGCGAACCACCTTGTATCAGTGGAAGGCGGGCAAGGTTGGACCGCTGGAGCCGCATGTGCTTGAACGCTTGTCGTATCTCTTTGGGATTTACGCCGCACTTCAGACCCTGCTGCCGATTCCCGAGCGAGCCAACGAGTGGATCCGCAAACCCAATACAGCGCCGTTCTTTGGTGGGGCTTCGGCGTTGGAGCGGATGCTGGCGGGCCAGGTGGGTGATCTGTTCGTCGTGCGCCAATACCTCGACGCCGAATGCGGTGGCAAGGCGTGATTTCCCCAGCATCGATTCCCGTCAACCGGATTGAGTGGCTTCCATGCCATCGGTTGGTGGCCAGTCGTTATCCCACCGTAGGTCCGTATGACGACGTGGCTTCACCTGAAGATCTTGATGTCGTGCTTGCAATCGCAGCCTTGACGGATCCGCAGGCGCGTGAAGAGCGTGGACAGTTAAGTCTGGTGCCGGTGCAAGAGCGTGTGACCGGGCCGGGGGCAACCCTCATCATGTCCGCATTTACCCACCTCAATCCTCTGGGCTCACGCTTCAGTGATGGGGGGTGGGGTGTGTATTACGCCTCAGAGTCGTTGGCGACTGCGGTGGCTGAGGTCAGTCACCACAGAGCGCTTTTTCTGATGCGCACAGCAGAGCCGCCGATTGACCTCGATCTGCGCTGGATTGAAGCCGATCTTGCAGCCAAGCTGCATGACCTTCGAGGACAGCAACGACGGGCCGCCGCTGCATATGACCCCGACAGCTATGCCGCAAGCCAGGTGTTGGGGCGCAAGCTGCGTGTGAAAAACAGTGCGGGCGTGGTGTATGACAGCGTGCGGCGTGCGGAAGGGCAATGCGTTGCAGTGTTTAAGCCCAACGCCTTATCCAGGGCGCGCGCAAAGGGCGATATCGGACTGAGGTGGGATGGCAAAGCCATATCCCACTGGTTCCATAAAGGAAAACCCAACCAGGTATCGGCGACCTAAGGATGAGCGTGAGTAGTTTCATCATTTGGGGGGGGGCATGACGGAAGCTGTACAACGCCTGGCGTCGTTGATCTGTATGCGTACCCCGGTGGCAACGTGCTAAGCGATTGGGGTGAGAGCAAAGCGCGTTGAGTTCATCGTTCTCGGCGCGCAGCTCGATCCCCGTGTTTCAATCCTGGCGCGCGTTGTATTTCCTTCATGCGTGATGCGGTGTCGTTCATTGAACGTGTAAGGCTGAGGTAGATTTTAAGTTTGAGAAGTGCGTTTCCGGCTGAAAGAGCAGTGTGTGGCACGTTGCCTGTCTTAATCGATGACAGTTTTGGCTATGGTGCAGTCGACAATCTGCAAGCTTCAGCTTGTGTCGCGGCAACCCAACGGTTCAACTTTTGTGCATGAAAACCGAAAGAGAATTTTATGAGTCGACGATTATTCATTGCTCTTGGTATTGGGTTCATCCTGGCGCTTACGGGTTGTTCAGCCATTCGGTTGGAGCAAGGTGCAGAAAAGCAAATTCGCAGTGTGGCGGTAGTTGCCTTAGTGTCAGAGGAAATTCCGTTCAATAAATTCGGATTGACCGTGTTTAACAATGAGTACGGTCAAATCAACATGGCGGGGGATATTTCTGCAGCCATTCAGGCTGTTGTGTCAAAACGCTTGGCGAGCCGACAAATCAAGTGGCAAATCAAGCCTGTTTCCTATGATCGTGCCCAGATCATGGCCGACATAAAAGCAAAGTCCAGCTTCTTTGATTCTGGTTCCGAAGGGACCGTCCGGGGTGTGTCGGCACTGGCGCAGCGAAGTGGTGCCGACGCGCTCATAGTGTTTTTTGAGGGACAAACGGACCATGCCTCACGCGGTGTGGGTGTGCAGTTGAGTACTCCCTCGCTGTCTTCAATCAAATTTGCTCGCATCACGACAACCTTGTTTTTGGTCATGTTGGATCCGCAGGGACGGGTTCTTGCGGAAAGCACCCTAGATCCCGGGTTCCGAATGGACAATATTCAAAGCCCTAGCGAATATGGGTTTCGCTACACAATGCAGGACAACTATCGTCCAGAGTTGATGGGGAGACTCAAACAAGACATCTTGAAAAGCGTTTCAATTGCTGCTGACCGCATGATGGAGCAGGTGGGTCTGTAGATGAGTGCGGTATATCAAAAGATCTATGAAGTATGTCTTCGTTCTGCTTGTGGGTGGTGTATTCCTGGCGGGTTGCACAAATCCCGTCAATCGTGTGACCTCATTGAGATTCGGGTAAGACGCGCAGGGCGAGTCAGTACGTAACTTCACCTCGGATAAACACAAGAATAGGGGCATCACTGACTTGCCCGACACCCCCTTAGTGGCCTAGTTGCACGTGCCCACCGCACCCACCATCACTTTCCCCGAAGCCTTACCTGTCTCCGCGCTGCGCGAGGACATCGCGCGGGCGATTGACGCGCATCAGGTGGTCATCGTGTGTGGTGAGACGGGCTCGGGCAAGACCACGCAGCTGCCCAAGATCTGTTTGTCTCTGGGGCGAGGGCGCAAGAAGCTCATTGGGCACACGCAGCCGCGGCGGATTGCGGCGTCTTCCATTGCCAAGCG
>CAZZAD010000194.1:0-278 GCA_964652055.1 uncultured Burkholderiaceae bacterium
TAACCCCGTGTTACTCGAACTCTTCCAATGGCTGGCGCAGGACATCCGCGCCTTCAACGTCTTCAGCTACCTCACCCTGCGTGCCGTGATGGCTGCGGGCACGGCCTTGCTGCTGGGTCTGCTGGCCGGTCCGCGCGTGATCCGCAAACTCACTGAACTGAAAATTGGTCAGGCCGTGCGCACGGATGGACCGCAGTCGCATCTATCCAACTCAGGTACGCCCACCATGGGCGGCGCGCTGGTACTCATCTCCATCGGCATCACCACGCTGCTGTGGG
>CAZZAD010000194.1:288-5464 GCA_964652055.1 uncultured Burkholderiaceae bacterium
CTGGTCACGCTGGGCTTTGGCTGGATTGGCTGGGTGGACGATTACCGCAAGGTCGTGCACCGCAACCCCAAGGGTATGAGCGCACGTGAGAAATATTTCTGGCAATCGCTCATCGGTTTGGCGGCGGCGTTTTATCTCGCCTTTGCCATTGCCGCCCCCAATGCCGACAAGGCCTGGACCTTGATGGGGCAATGGTTCACCCAGGGCTTTTCCATCGACCTGCCCGCGCGCTCTGATCTGCTGGTGCCGTTTTTCAAAAACGTGGCTTATCCGATGGGCGTGTTTGGTTTTGTGCTGCTCTCGTACCTGGTCATCGTGGGCACCAGCAATGCCGTGAACCTGACCGATGGTCTCGATGGGCTGGCCATCATGCCCTCGGCCCTGGTGGGCGCCGCCCTGGGTGTGTTTGCCTACGTGGTGGGCCGCGCCGACTTCTCGCGCTACCTGCTGTTTCCGCATGTGCCGGGGGCGGGTGAAGTCACCATCATCTGCGCCGCCATTGCGGGGGCAGGGCTTGCGTTTTTGTGGTTCAACGCCTATCCCGCGCAGGTGTTCATGGGCGATGTAGGCGCGCTGGCCCTGGGTGGTGCGCTGGGCACCATTGCCGTCATCACGCGTCAGGAGATCGTGCTCTTCATCATGGGCGGCATCTTCGTGGTGGAAACACTCAGCGTGGTGCTGCAGGTGGGTTATTTCAAATGGAGCGGAGGTAAACGCATCTTTCGCATGGCGCCGCTGCATCACCACTTTGAGCTCTCAGGTTGGAAAGAGAACCAGGTCGTGGTGCGCTTCTGGATCATCACCATCATGTTGGTGCTGGTGGGCTTGTCTACATTGAAGATTCGTTGAACACAGTGATGAGTACGACTTTAGTTTTAGGTTTGGGCGAAAGCGGGCTGGCCATGGCGCGCTGGCTGGCGTCGCAGCCAGAACACGAAGTGCGTGTGGCCGACACCCGTGCCGCGCCGCCCATGCTCGATGTCCTGCGCGCGCAATTGCCGCAGGTGAGTTTTTCCGTGGGCTTTACTGAGGCGCTGCTCGACGGCCTCACCCAGCTGGCGGTGAGCCCCGGCCTCTCGCTCACCGAAGGTGAAGCCGCAGCGCTTATCACCGCCGCCCGCACCCGTGGCATCGACGTGGTGGGCGAGATTGAACTCTTTGCCCGCGCCCTTGCGGCCCTCAAAGCCGAGAGCGGCTACAGCCCCAAGCTCATCGGCGTCACCGGCACCAATGGCAAAACCACCACGACGCGTCTGACCGGTTTGCTCATCGAAAGCACTGGCAAATCGGTGGCGGTGGCCGGCAACATTTCACCCACTGCCCTGGACACGCTGCACGAGCGCATGGCCACACAAACGCTGCCCGAGGTCTGGGTGCTGGAGCTCTCCAGTTTCCAGTTGGCCACCACGCAATCCCTCGTGTGTGATGCCGCCACCGTGCTCAACGTCACGCAAGATCACCTCGACTGGCATGGCACGTTCGACAGTTACGCCCAGGCCAAGGCGCGCATCTTTGCGGCGGGCACCACGCGGGTGCTAAACCGGGATGACGCCACCGTCATGGGCATGGTGGCGCCTTCCAGGAAGATTGTTGAAGGCAAGGCTGCGAAAGCGGCGGCTCGGCTTGCTGCCAAGCCGAGCCCTCACCCTAACCCTCTCCCGGAGGGAGAGGGAACTCAACATCAACCTCTCTTGGCGGGCGAGGGGGCACATCAGCCAGTCGCGACTGGAGAAGGAGTGCCTACAGAGGGCGTGCACCCCCCCCCCCCCCCGGGAGAGGGGCGGGGGGTGAGGGAAACGCCCGCGCCCAAGACGACACCCGTTACTTTCGGCTCCGACGCCCCCGCGCAGCCCGACGCCTATGGGTTGGTGTTCGATGGCGGCGTGACCTGGCTCGCGTATGCCGAAGATCTTTCGGGCGGCGCGCAAAAGAAACGCAAGGGCGCCGCCGAACCCGTGCATGAAATTCACGTGCATCGCCTGATGCCCGCCGACGCGCTGCGCATCCGTGGGCGCCACAACACGCTCAATGCCCTGGCGGCGCTGGCGCTGGCGCGCGCCATCGGTTGCCCACTGGCACCCATGCTGCATGCCTTGCGCGAATACACCGGCGAGCCCCATCGCGTGGAGTGGATCGCCACCATTGACGGCGTCGAGTACTACGACGACAGCAAAGGCACCAACGTGGGTGCCACCGTGGCTGCACTGGATGGCCTGGGTGCACCGGAACGAAAACTCGGCGTCATCCTCGGCGGCGACGGCAAAGGGCAAGACTTCGCGCCGCTCGTTGCACCCCTGGCGCGGCATGCGCGTGTGGTGGCCTTGATTGGGCGCGATGCCGATGCCATTGCCGCGCTGCTGGCCGACGCCCCATACGCCGTGCAGCGCTGTGCTGATCTGGCCGGTGCCGTACAGGTCTGTGCGCGCAGCGTGCAGTCGGGTGATGCGGTGCTGCTTTCACCGGCCTGCGCCAGCCTCGACATGTTCCGCAACTACGCGCATCGCGCTGAAGTGTTTGTAGAGGCGGTGCGTGAACTGGCTGCTGAGCGAGGACAACCGTGCTGAAGGTGTGGCTGCAGAAGTTAGCGCAATGGCACGCGGTGCGTCAGAGCACGCGCAGGCACAGTGCAGCCGCATTGCCTGCTACGAGCGCACTGTTAGCGCTTTCGGGCGGCATGGTCGGCGCGCGCGTGGGCCGTCGTGGCCAGGTCAGTGCCGCACGCGGCCCCGAGCGCTTTGACATGCCGCTGCTCATGGGCGTGGCCGCACTGGTGTTGCTGGGAATTGTGATGGTGTATTCGGCCTCGATCTCGCTGGCCGATTCACCGCGTTACCACGTGGCACCCACGCACTTTCTGTGGCGGCACATGATGTCCCTCACCGTGGCGCTGTGCTGCGCCATGGCGGCTTTCTCGTTGCCCCTGGCCACATGGCAAAAACTTGCGCCCTGGGCCTTCATGGGTGTGCTGCTGCTGTTGATGGTGGTGTTGATTCCGGGGGTGGGCAAAGGCGCTCTGGGCGCACGGCGCTGGATCGGGTTGGGCTTGCTCAACATTCAGCCCTCCGAGCTGATGAAAGTGGCCGGTGTGCTCTACGCCGCAGACTTCACGGTGCGTAAGCAAGACATGATGAACAGCTTCTCCAAAGGCTTTGCCCCCATGGCCGCGGTCATGGCGATGGTGGGTTTGCTCTTGCTGTTGCAGCCCGATCTGGGCGCCTTTGGCGTCATCGTCGCCATCTGCATGGGCCTGCTATTTTTGGGCGGCGTGAACGGCCGTTTGTTTGCGGGCATCACCGCCGCGTTGGCGGCGGCCTTTGTGGCGGTGATCTGGTTCAGCCCCTGGCGGCGCGAGCGCATCTTTGCGTACCTCGATCCCTGGTCCGAACACAACGCGCTGGGCAAGGGTTATCAGTTGTCGCATTCACTCATCGCCTTCGGGCGTGGTGAGTGGTTTGGCGTGGGCCTGGGCGGCAGCGTGGAAAAACTGCATTACCTGCCCGAAGCGCACACCGACTTCATTCTGGCCGTGATCGGCGAAGAGCTGGGTCTGGTGGGCGTGCTCGCCGTGGTGGTGCTCTTTTACTGGCTCACCAAACGTGCGTTTGAAATTGGCCGTCAGGCGGTGGCGCTGGAGCGCACCTTTGCGGGCCTGGTGGCGCAAGGCGTGGGCCTGTGGATTGGCGTGCAAGCCTTCATCAACATGGGCGTGGCCATGGGTCTGCTGCCTACCAAAGGTCTGACCCTGCCGTTGGTGAGCTACGGTGGCTCTGCCCTTATGGCCACCTGTGTGGCTCTGGCCCTGGTGCTGCGCGTGGACTACGAAAACCGTGCGCTCATGCGTGGAGGGCGGGCATGAGCTTTCTCGGCGCACCCCATCCCCACCCTCGGTCCCTCCCCTTGAAGGGGAGGGAGGGAGACGGTGTTTGCTTGCACGCAAGCAAACAGGAATCGCAGGGGAAACATCTGGTGGTGGCTGCCGCAGGAACCGGTGGGCATGTGATGCCCGGCCTGGCGGTGGCCGATGCGCTGCGTGCGCGGGGTTGGAGTGTGTCGTGGCTGGGCACGGCCATCGGCATGGAGCGCCAGCTGGTGGAGCCGCGCGGCATCACGTTTGATGCGATCAATTTCTCTGGCGTGCGTGGCAAGGGTTTCATCACCTTGATTCTGGGTGGCCTGCGTTTGTTGCGCGCCCTGTGGCAGGCGCGGCGCATTGTGCGGGCGCGTCGCGCCACCTTGCTCTTTTCCACCGGGGGCTATGTGGCGGTGCCTGCGGGGCTGGCCGCAGCCAGTGCGGGTGTGCCGCTGCTGCTGCTCAATGCCGATGCCGCGCCGTTGCTCTCGACCCGTTTACTGCGCCCCTGGGCGCGCGCCGTGTTGTGTGGCTTTGATGGTGCGGCCGCGCAGTGGGCCGGCGCACGTGGGCGCGTGACGGGTAATCCCGTGCGCGCCGACATTGCTGCGGTGGCGGAACCCGCGGCGCGTTTTGCGGGGCGCACAGGGCCGCTGCGCGTGCTGGTGATCGGTGGCAGCCTGGGCGCGCAGGTGCTCAACGAAATCGTGCCGCGCGCACTGGCGCTGTTCCCCGAGGGCGAGCGCCCGCAGGTGGTGCATCAGTGCGGCGAGAAACATGCGCAGACGGCCCGTGCGGCCTACGCGGCCGCGGGTGTGTCGGCGCAGGTGCTGACGTTTATCGACGACATGGCCGCGCGTTACACGCAAGCCGATGTCGTGATCTGTCGTGCCGGTGCGGTGACCGTGGCTGAACTGGCTGCGGCGGGTGTGGCCTCGGTGCTGGTGCCTTTTATTGCCCGCACCACAGCGCATCAGCGCAGCAACGCGCAATTTCTGGCCGAACGCGGCGCAGCCGTGCATCTGCCGCAAACCGACCTGACGCCACAGAGTTTGAGTGCACACCTGCAGTCGCTCACCCGTGAACGTTTGTTGGTCATGGCGCAAGCTGCACGTGCCTTGGGCCGACGCGATGCGGCGGATCGGGTGGCTGATGAGATTGAGCGGGTTGCTAAGGAGGGCGCGCGATGAGTTTCTCTCCGATGCTCCGTCCGTCGCCCCGGCGCAGGCGCTGTCTCTTGATCACATCTCCGTATCCCGCGAGGTGCGGTGGTTGCTCCCGCCCCTTCAAGGGGAGGGCAGGGGTGGGGATGGGGTTGTATGGGGA
>CAZZAD010000195.1:0-5451 GCA_964652055.1 uncultured Burkholderiaceae bacterium
CCGGCGATTACCTCTGGCGCAGCAGCGCCAAGATCGGCGCGGGCAAGTTCAGGCCATTACGACCGCTGTCCCCGACTTAACCGCAGCACCCACGCTGCTGCTGGATCGGCGGGCATGGCACCGATCCGAACGAACAGAACACGCAGCAATCGCCCGGCTTTGGACGCAGCAGCGTATGGCAGGCCGGGCACTCGTAGTAGAACTGGCAAGCGTCCGTGGGCATGGTTTCCTTTTGTGCGTGGCCGCAGTGCGGACAGGTCAGCACGGATTCGAGGATGACAGTGCTCATCGTGGCGTCACTTCTGCACGGTGGACGGATAGCCTGCGTTCGTCGTGGCCTTGGTCAACGCCTCCGGCTGGGCCTTGTCGGCGTCATAGGTGACGATGGCCGTTTTCCTGTCGAAATCGACCTTGACGGCGCTCACTCCGGGCACTTTCTCCAGCGACTTCTTGACTGTGATCGGGCATAGCTCGCAGGTCATGTTCTGCACGGCCAGCGTGACGGTTTTCGGGGTAGCGGCCAGCACGGTGAGCGGTATGGCTGCCAGCAGAGCAATCAGCAGTTTGCGCATGGGAGTCTCCTTTCAGTAGAACAATGGGGCGAACCACGGCACGGCCAACAGGCCAAGCAGCAGCACGGTGACGATCCAGAACGTCAGGCGCTGCCGCTGGCGTGTGCGCGGATCAGCGCACGGCGTGCCGGGCGTGCAGACCTGCGGCACCAGATAGAGCTTGCGGAAGGCCAGTCCGAGAAACAGCAGCGTCATGCCGATGAAAAAGGGCCGGTACGGCTCCATCGCGGTCAGGCTGCCAACCCATGAGCCACCAATGCCAAGCGCCAGCAGGACAAGCGGCCCGACACAGCACACCGACGCGCCGATGGCGGCCAGTACGCTCGCGATCAACGAGCTTTTTTCAGTGAGTCGTGCCATGTCGTTTTCCTTGAACCTGTTTGCCCAACTGTTACTATAAATCCCGTACTTAAGTACGGAGTCAAGGGGAGTGTGATGGAAACAGTACTGACCATCGGCAAGCTGGCTGACGCTGCCGGTGTGAATATCGAGACGATTCGCTACTACCAGAGGCGCGGCCTGCTGGATGAGCCGCCCAAGCCACTCGGTGGGCATCGGCGCTATGCGCCTGAGCAGGCCAAGCGTGTGCGATTCATCAAGCGGGCACAGGCGCTCGGCTTCACGCTCGATGAGGTGGCCGCACTGCTGACCTTGGATGTGGCGCGCGCCTGCGGCGAGACTCAGGCGCTGGCCGGACGCAAGCTGGGTCTGATCGAGCAGAAGATTGCTGACCTCGCGGCCATGCAGCGGGTGCTGGGGGAACTGGTACAGCAGTGCGACGTGAGGGACGGCCATACGACTTGTCCGATCATCGACGTGCTGGCCAAGGATTGAGCGGGCAGTTGAGGACATGCACGGCCGCTGCAAACCGCTTACCGTGCTTTATTTTCCGAATTCTGAGACGACCCCGAACAGGCGGGGCTGGACATTCAACGGGCGCGGGCGGACATCGCAGCCCCTGCATTGGACGCCGTGGTGCTGCAGGACGTGCGAGACCTGACCGACCTCAAGGTCGAAAAGACCCCGACCTTCTTTGTCAACGGGCGCCCGCTATCCAGCTTTGGCCACAAACAGCTAGCCGACCGTGTGGAGCAAGAGGTCTCCAAAACCAAGAAATGAAAGCGGGACATTCAGTAAGCGCTCCGCAATCCCACCGATGGACTTGGCGCGTGCTGACGAACGCTCAGTGGGAATGCGCATGCTCCTTGGTTTCTGAGCGGCTTGGCTTGGCGGCTGGCTCCACCCGTGTCCCGCGAAGCAGACGCAGTCCGTTGGCTACCACCAGCAAGCTCGCTCCCATGTCCGCGAAGACTGCCATCCACATGGTGGCCGTGCCAACGACCGCCATCACCAGGAAGACGCTCTTGATGCCCAGTGCCAGGGTGATGTTCTGCCAGAGAATGGCGTGGGTGCGCTTGGATAGACGCACTGTCTCGGCGATGCGCTGCAGGTCATCGTTCATGATGACCACATCGGCCGCTTCCATGGCCGTGTCGGTTCCCGCTGCACCCATGGCAAAACCGATGTCGGCCTGCGCCAGCGCCGGCGCATCGTTGATGCCGTCGCCGGTCATGCCGGTAGCGCCATAGCGCTTTTGCATTTCCTTGATGGCATCGAGCTTGGCTTCGGGCAGCAGATCGCCACGGGCGTCATCAATGCCGGCCTGGGCAGCGATGGCCTTTGCGGTGGCCGTGTTGTCGCCGGTCAGCATCACCGAGGTCACACCCAGTGCCTTGAGATCGACGATGGCCTGTTTCGATGTCTCACGGATGGTGTCCGCTACCGCGAACAGCGCCAGGACGCCCGAATCGTCAGCCAGGAGGGTTACCGTGCGGCCTTGCTTTTCGTGGATGACCAGCTCCGCCTCCAGCTCCGGACCACACAGTCCTTGCTCATGGATCAGACGGTGATTGCCCAGCATCAAGCGCACACCATTGACCATGCCTTCGACACCGCGCCCAGGCAAGGCCT
This sequence comes from uncultured Burkholderiaceae bacterium, assembly GCA_964652055.1. Taxonomy (GTDB): domain Bacteria; phylum Pseudomonadota; class Gammaproteobacteria; order Burkholderiales; family Burkholderiaceae_F; genus CAZZAD01. The sequence continues at coordinate 2,544 of CAZZAD010000195.1, forward strand.
TGAAGCTTTCCGCTTCTGGGCCCTTTACGTCCAAGCCCTGGACGATCGCCTTTGAAACCGGGTGATCGGAGCGAGCCGCCAGGCTGGCAGCCATTTGCTGGACTGCTGCCTCCTCACCGGCACCCCACACCTGCCACTTCACCAGCTTGGGTTTGCCTTCGGTGATGGTGCCGGTCTTGTCCAGCGCCACCGCCTTCAGAAGCCGGGCATCTTCCAAATAGGTTCCGCCCTTGATCAAGATCCCACGGCGCGCTCCCGCGGCCAATCCGCTGACCACGGTGACCGGCGTGGAAATGACCAGAGCGCATGGGCAGGCGATCACCAGAAGAACCAGGGCCTTGTAAAGCGCCTCCAGCCAGGTAAGTCCCATCAGGAAAGGAGTGAGGACCGCCACCGCCACGGCAATGGCGAAGACTGCGGGGGTGTAGATGGAGGCGAACCGATCCACAAAGCGCTGCGTCGGAGCGCGCGTGCCTTGCGCCTGCTCAACGGCTTGGATGATCCTGGCCAGGGTGGTGTTGCTAGACAGGGCTGTGACCTCGAACTCCAGCTCACCAGTCTCGTTGATCGTGCCAGCGAACACCTGGTCGCCTGGTGCCTTGTCCACGGGGATGCTCTCGCCAGTCACGGGGGCCTGGTTGATGGCGCCATTACCCTTGGTCACCTTACCGTCCAGCGGCACGCGTTCGCCCGGTTTGATGCGCACGGTCGCTCCAATGGCCACCGAAGCCACCGGTGTAGCGGTCCACGCTCCGTTGGTGCCCAGTACCAAAGCCTCTTCGGGCGCCAGTTCCAGCAAGCCCTTGATAGCGTTTCGGGCCCGGTCCACTGCCTTGGCTTCGATGAGCTCCGCAATCGCGTACAAAGCCATCACCATCGCGGCTTCTGGCCACTGACCAATGAGGAATGCGCCGGTGACGGCCACCGACATCAGCGCATTGATGTTCAGCTTGCCGCGCAGCAGCGCCGCAATGCCTTTTTTGTAGGTGTCGATGCCGGCCAGCCAGATAGCCAGAGCGGCAATCGCCATGCCGGCCACTTTCCAGGCCATCTGGTCGGGCGCGAAGAACGAAAGTACCTCAGCCCCTGTGGCGAACACCAGCGCGGCCACCAAACGGGAGATGCCGCCTGCAAAACCATGCCCATGGTCGTCGCCTTCGGCGGATCCAGCCGCGTGTCCGCCCTCAGTTTCGCCGGCGCCTGCAACTGGTTGCGGATCGAAGCCCGCATTGCGGATGGCGTCGAGTGCCAACGGGTAGGTGCCTTCCTCTGCGTCGATCTTCAGCGTCCGCGCGCCCAGCTGAAAACCCAGAGAGCGGATCCCATCCAGAGGCTCCAGCGCCTGACGAATCTCCGCCTCCTCGGCGCTACAGTCCATCGTCGCAATGCGAAACACCCGGCCTTGGCTACCCTGGGTGTTTGCCGCAGTGGCCACGGGCTGTGGATCGAAACCCGCCTTGCGGATGGCATCGAGCGCAAGGGGCAAGGCGCGATCCTCCGCATCGATCTTCAGCGTGCGCGCGCCGAGCTGGAAACCCAACGAGCGGATTCCCTCAAGCGGTTCCAGAGCCCGCCGGATCTCCGACTCTTCGGCACTGCAGTCCATGGTGGCGATTCGGAACAGCTTGCCCTGGCCCGGGCTGCTTGTGGCTGCAGGGACCACTGCTGCGGTACTGGAACAGCCCGAGGAGCAGCAGGGGTCAACAGTGGTGGGAGGAGTGCTGGTTTCTGATTTCATAGACCAATTGGAAACCTTGAAGTGGCTTTAAAGTCAAGCAGCAATAGAAATATCGCTGCTTCGTCCTACGTAAATCGGATTCTTGAACGGGCCGCGCTACGTGGCAGCGTCACAAGCGATCCCAGTCTGTCGAAATCGCCATCAATTCGGGCGAATTTCGATTCCCACATTCGTTACCCCATTTTCTGACGATGCGAATGGCCTGCCCTGATGCATGCGTGCAATACCGCCTACTATGGCCAAACCGAGGCCATGGTTGCTCTGCCCATGGCTGCGAGCAGGATCTGCGCGGAAAAATCGATCAAACAGCTGCGGAAGTATCTCGGGATCGATCGTGCTGCCGTAGTTGGTAACACTGATCAGCACACAACCCTCATCGGTGGTTCTGAGGTTGATCTGGACGACTGAGCCAGAGCTCGCGTATCGAGTTGCGTTGCCGAGCAAGTTCGACAGGGCTCGGCGCAGCAACGGCACGTCGAAGGCGCCATGCGCATCACCAACCACTTTAGCTGTGAGACCTGCCTCGGACAGTGCGGCCTCGTGGTAGTCCAGTACGTCAGCAGCCATTGATGCAAGGCTCGCCACGGGGGCGCGGCGCGCTCCCACACCCCGATCCGCCTGGGACAGGAACAGCATGTCATTGACGATGCCGGTCAGGCGGTGCAACTCCTCCAAGTTGGACGCCAGCACCTCGCGAATATCCGCCTGCTCAGGGCGCAGCAAAGCCAGTTCATTGTTGGCAATGAGCGTGGCCAAAGGCGTGCACAACTCATGCGCCACGTCAGCATTGAAGCCCTCCATTTGTAAATACGCCTTCTCAATGCGCGCCAGAAGCGCGTTGAACTGATCGATCAGAGGCACGAGCTCAAGGGGCTGCTCGCCGCTGTCGAGACGTTGCTGCAGATTGTCAGCCGACACTGCGCGCGTCTGACTGGCCAGTCTTCGGACGGGCGCCAGGCCCAAGTTGACCAGGGAGAATCCGCCTAGCGATACAACGACGGCCCCACCGATGGCTGCGACCAGCAAGGTAAGAGCAAGTCGGTGCAACAACTGGTTGTCGGTTTGGATATCCAGCGACAGCTGAACGCGCAAGTTCTTTGAGGGAGTCTGGTCCGTAGTCTGTGCTACTTCGAACTGCCGTTGGCGCCATACCGTCTTCGCATTCTGGTT
>CAZZAD010000196.1:0-5367 GCA_964652055.1 uncultured Burkholderiaceae bacterium
GGCACGCCAAAGCCCATGGTGGCGTAGTAGCCGGGGGCCACCAGCGGCGTGGGCATCAGCTCCATGGCGGCGAACAGGCAGTCGCCGATGTCGGAGACGATGTTCATCGGCCCGTGCGCCAGGATGCGGTCATTGAGCGCGCGGCTCAGGTCGGCCGCGCACACGGGTGCGTCGTCGGCCACCAGGCCCGTGGGGTATTCCAGCTTGGGCGGCGCGGCGTGCGCGGTGCGCTGGCCCGCGGCCGGGGCGCGCTCCAGCAGCGCCTCGACCAGCGCGGCCAGCGGAATGTTCTGGTACAGGTGGTGGCCCACGCGCGCCTCGCGGTGCGCGGCGATGAGCGCGCGGCGGAAGTCCATGCGCTGCGCGCTCACGCCGAAGTTGTTGTCCGACAGGATGGCGCCCAGCATCACGGGCAGGTCGGATTCATCGAGCAGCGCGCTGGTCTCGGGCGCGCCCGCCACGCCCAGGTAGGTGCCGTGCAGCTGCACGCCGGAGTTGACGCCGTCTTCGGCCAGCAGACCCCGGCCCATGAAGGTGGTGAGCACGGGCAACTGCAGGCGGCGCGCCAGTTCAGCCACGCGCGCCTCGACGCCAAAGCGGCGCACTTCCACATCGACCACCATCACCGGGTTTTTGGCGGCGTGGATGCGCGCCAGCCATTCGTCGGCAGCCTCGGCCACGGCCTCTGCGTTGAAGCTGCGCGGCGGCAGCACGGGCACTTCGCGCATGGGCTGCAGCGTCATGTCACGCGGGATTTCGATCAGCACGGGCTGCGAGTATTCGCGGCAGTTGCGCAGCACGCGGGCAATGTCTTCGGGTGCGGTATCGGCGTTGGACAGGCGCACCTGGTCGCAGGTGATCTCGCTGAAGATGCGCAGTTGCGAATCAATGCTGCGCACCTGGTGGTGCAGCACCAGGCCCGAATGCGCCTCGACCTCACCGGGGCAACCGGCCAGGATGACCAGCGGCGAGCATTCGGCATAGGCGCTGGCCACGGCGTTGACCACGTTCAGCGCACCGGCGCCATACGTCACGGCCATCACGCCCAGGCCGCAGTGCATGCGCGCGGCGGCATCGGCGGCAAAGCCCAGGGCGGGCTCGTGGCTCAGGGTGTGCAGCGGCAAGATGCGGCTTTCTTCGATCTGCTTGAACAGCGGCAGGATGAAGTCGCCGGGAATGCCAAAAATTTCCTGCGCGCCGTGGTTCTTGAGGGCGCGCAGCAGCGCAAGGCCGAGGGTCATGGGGTGTCTCCGGGGGGTTCTGCAAAGCCCGGATGATCGTGGCGGCAAGGGGGTAGCAGCACTGATCTGGATCAAACGCAGAACGCAAACTAATAGCCAGACTGCACAATTATTTGTGTCTTTAAATGAAATTGTGCGCAGTTTGGTTGCGTAGTTTAATATTCATGCGCACTAATGATGTGTTTCAGCTCAATGCCATTCTGACGTGGTGGTCGGCAGATCCTGCCACGGTGTGCACGCGAAATTCTGGGGCACGTTGTGCGAGATGTGTGACGCTCGGGTTGTGCAACTGAAGCAGCCGATGGCGGAAATCGGTCAAACTCACGCTGTTTGCCTCCAAGCCGTCATTGTGCTCAGCGACCTATCCAAGCGCGAACGCAATGTTTGGACGCATGTTGACGCCGACATCAGCGTGAAGAAGTGGGGCAGAGTCTTTCTTGGCGAAACACCATGCGTCAACTGTGTGCATCGAAGCTGCAGGTGCCGCCGGGCTGCTCCCGGTGGGGTTTAGCGGTCAGCCATTCGGATATCTTCTACGCATCTCAGTTTTGGCGTCCGCGATAGCGCCGCCAAACATTAAGCGATAGTCAAGATCGAAAGAGCCCTTGCCGGTCTTGAGCTTTCCGGTTCTCAACGGGGCTATGCACTCATTGGCTTGGGAAGCTGTCAACGGAAACGTGTTTGGTCCCGCGTCCGCTAACTGCACGCAGTGGTGCAAGCCCGCCACATAATCGGGAAGCATGAGCAACGGCTCATCCTGCTCCGTGGTCATTCGAACATCACAGGTCTTGAACGTAACGCCAACCGCTTGAGTTCTGGGTTGCGGCCGCGCTCCATTCCACAGCTCCATGAAGAATTCTCGGCTTTCACCCCCAAGCTCGTCATCAAAAATCAGCGTTTGATCAATGATTACCGGGCCATTCGCCTCTGCCCGTTCGATTGCTTTCGAGAGATACGCAGCATGTCCGCTCGCGACTACCGCGCCATCAATGAGCGCCATGGTCCTAGCGATGTTAGCGGGCTTCAGCAAGCCAGCCTTGCCGCCTTGAAGGCGATTTAACATCGATTCATGATCAGCGCTGTCTTCCCAGAACCTATGCCACGCTGGCGTCGCGAGATCTCGGGTAACTGCGCCGACCGCAAGGCACTCGCGTGCCACTATCTGCACGACGTCCTTCGCTTGTGTCAAGGTGCACTGCCCCCATTTGGGAAGGCCGGAAGGCAGGAGGCTCCGGACATAGTCAGCACGGTCGGCAGCTATGGCGACACCACCTGTGGTGACCAAGAGATTGGAACCAGCGCGGTGGAATCGGCCCGCGATGTCCACAAGTAGCATGTGATGTTCCATGCGAAGCAAGCCCCGTTCGATGGTTGAGCTAAATCCTAACTGAAGCCTGCTCTTATGAAACTTGTCGCTGCTCTGGTTGAAGGGACACGCTTCACTCGCCACTGCCTACGAGAGTGCAAGCATCCGCTCAACGCTGGAACGATGACACTTGCGAAATTTCTTTCCGCTTCCACATGGACAACGAGTGTTGTGGTCGCTGGTAGCGAGGATGACCTTCAACGTCAATGTGCTCTTTAGTTTCTCCAGTTGTCGTAGATCAACGGCATCCTGCCCTTGAACCACTAGTGGCTGCGAAGAGACCGGGTATTTAATCTTGATTTCTCGCTCACGCTTGGTCGCCGCGATCAAACTTGCCACCTCTGATCGCGAAGAGAGCGGTAACTCGGCTACTGGCATGCGAGCGTTTGGATCAGAAAAATCGAAACTGAGTGACGAGTCGGGAAGGAACAGCAGGCGTGAATCTCCGTACTTGCTCGGAGTCACGCACAGGAGTGAATCTCCCTGTTTCACGACAGCGTGTCCAACGCAGTCCACTAGTACGTTGTCCCAGACTGTGATCTCCCATCCGAGGAGCATTTCACCAAGGTTGCTCTGCAAAAAATCTTGAACGTTGAACGTGCACTTATTGACTCGCGCACTTGGCCCGGGCTTGCGATCAACGAACACCGGTTCAGATGTCGGGACAAGGCGCTTACAAGCCTCGCGAAGCTTCGGAGTCACCGTCTCGGGAGCCTTGGTTGGTGAGAGCGTGAGTGGGGTCAAATGTGAATCCAAATTCTGGGCCAATCTTCGCCGAAAAACGACGTTGGCTTGGATGATGGTAGGGACTACTCCGTTTGTGTGCGCGAGATTGGCGCAGTGGTTTTCATAGGCGTGATATCCAGATATTCAGCAGGCTATAGGATACCGACAGGCACTCGTTTGTCCAAAGGCGCTTGCTGGCCGCGCCCCCCCTCGCCCCCGCCGTACCACAAATCCCGCAAGCCGCTCCATCCGCCCGGCTGCCAGCTCCCAGATGGCCGCGCCCGGCGTGCGGCATTCATAGGCCACGCCGCTGGTGAGCAGGCGGCGCACCGTGTCGAAGCCGCCGAGCGCATGGGCGATGAGACCAATTTTGTTTTGATAAAAACAATATTTGTTTGATAACTGTCTTTTTGCTAAACTCCAAAACCAGACCAAGCCAACACAAGGAGCCCACCATGGGAGCCGTAGCTGAACGTGAAGTGACCGCGTCACAAGACCGTGGCGCTCTGGCCAAGATGGTCATGGCCTTGCTGGACCATTGGAAGTTGAGCACCGAGGATCAGGCGGCACTGCTGGGTATTGCCGCAAGCAACCGGGCGGCCTTGTCCAACTACCGCAGTGGAAAGCCCATTGGCACCAGCCGTGACCAGTACGAGCGTGTAGGCCACTTGCTCGGTATCCACAAAAACCTGCGCTTGCTGTTTCCTCAAAACCGCGACCTGGCCTACCGTTGGATGACCACCCGCAACAAGGCCTTCGACAACCGGACGCCTGTCGAGGTGGTGAAGGAATGGGGGTTCGCGGGCTTGCTGATGGTGCGTGGCTATCTCGACCGCGCACGCGGCGTTTGAACCTCGATTGAACGGTCCGCTGAATGAGTTCGCTGTTTGCCCACATCCGGCTGGCGGACATTCACCGTGATGTGGTTCGCAACATCGTGTCCCTGCGGGAGTCGCAGGACCTCTTTGATGACCTGACGGACGACCCCGCCGAGTGGCTGCTGGCGCAAAAGGTAGAAGACGAGGTCAAGCCACCCCTGTATGCATCGCGCAAGCCCGTCATTGACCGGCCCTTCGAAGATGCGCACTGGTTCAACGCCATTCAATGGCCGTTCAAACATTGGCAGGCCAGCCGGTTTTCTGATGGCTCTTTTGGTGTCTGGTACGGGTCGGAGTCGGTGGAAACCACGGTCTATGAGTCGGCCTACCACTGGCATCGGGGCTTGCTCAGCGATGCAGGCTTTGAGCAGATGGCGGTCGTCGCAGAACGGAAGGTGTACTGGGTGGCATGCAACGCGGCGCTGCTCGACTTTCGCCAAGCGGCCGAAAGACAACCCGACCTCTTGCACCCCTCGGACTACACGTTTTGCCAGGCTGTTGGATCGCGGATTCACCGCGAGGGGCATCCCGGCCTGCTGACGCAGTCGGTTCGCCGCCCTGCCGGGGAAAACCTTGCCATCTTCAACCCTGCAGTGCTTTCCAACCCCCGGCACAACTGCCAGTTGACCTACAGGCTGGAAGGCGGGCAGATCGTGGTGGAAAAGCAGCCCGGTGCAGCGTGGATTGCGTTGAGTGCAGCAGACCTTTGACGCTTTGCCCGCTCACCCCCTCACCCCCGCCGCACCACAAACTCCGCAAACCGCGCCCCCAACCGCTCTACCTGCCCGGCTGTCAGCGCCCAGGTGGCCGCGCCCGGCGCGCGGCATTCCTGCAGCGCCCAGTGGGCCACGCCCGCATCGGCCAGCGTGTCGGCCAGAGCGAACAAATCGTCCACGCTGAACAGGCCCGCGTGCCAAGTGGTGCGGCATTCATACGCCACGCCGCTGGCGAGCAGGTGGTGCAACGATGCAAAGGCTTTGGCGCCGCTGCCGGGGATGCGCGTGATGGCGTCGTAGGCGTGCAGTGGGCCTTTGATGTCGAGGCCCACCCAGTCGAGCAAGGGCAGCAGCGCGGCAAAGCGCTCGGGGTACATGCCGCCGGTGTGCAGGGCCGTTTGAAAGCACAGGGCGCGCACTTGCGCCAGCGCGGCGGGCAA
>CAZZAD010000197.1:0-5363 GCA_964652055.1 uncultured Burkholderiaceae bacterium
CCTTGAAGGGGAGGGAACTCAATATCAACCTCCCCTTGAAGGGGAGGGGACTCAATACCAACCTCCCCTTGAGGGGGGGTGCAACATTTTTCCGGCGGTTCATGGCGCCTTCTCTTCAATGCTGGGTCCGTTACTCGGCAACCCCAGCGCATCGAGTACACACTGCCAGCGCGTGCCCAGCCGGGCATCGATTTCACCCTTAGGAGTGTCCACGCGGCAGCCGCCTCGTGCGATGCTGGGCTCGGCCACAAAGCGGCAATTGCTCAATAGGCCGTCGGCATCCAGATCACTGCGCAGCAGTTCGAGGTCATGTGGGTTCATCAGCACACGCGGCTGTGATTGCTGATCAACCAGTGCGCTCAGGGCTTCACGCAGCACGGGCAACACGGCATCGCGCTGCATCTGAACTTCACGCCGCACCACGTGGCGGGCCATGGCCACGGCCATATCGAGCGTGGCATCGGCTGCATCGGATTCAAGTTCCAAAAAACGTGCACGCAAGGCACGCAAGACTTGGTCCACCTGCTGTGCGTGACTGGCCCGTTGCAGGGCGGCCTGTTGCAGGCCTTCGGCTTGACCCTGAGCGCGGCCGCGCTCAAAGGCACGCCGTTCACGCTCTGAGAGCAAGCGTTCAGTGCCCATCTTGCTTGCGCCGCCAGCAAGAGACTGAAACTCCCAGGTGGTGGCATCGGCCACCTCTTCTTTGGGAATGAAGCCGCGCAGGATGCGGTCGCTAGCGCCCATGGTTATGTGCGTGCCCTGGTTACTCCCTCCCCTTCAAGGGGAGGGTAGGGGTGGGGATGGGGTTGTACGGGGAAATCCATCTTCGTGACGTACCCCATCCCCACCCTAACCCTCCCCTTGAAGGGGAGGGAACTCAACACGTTGCTGCCACGTTTAAACGTATTCATCCTCGCCCCCCTTGCCGCCCAGCTGGATCTGACCTTCATCGGCCAGGCGGCGCACGATTTTGAGAATTTCGCGCTGCTCGGCCTCTACCTCGGACACGCGCACGGGGCCTTTGGCCTCCAGATCTTCCTTGAGCATCTCGGCCGCGCGGCTGGACATGTTCTTGAGAATCTTGTCGCGCAACGCCTGTTCGGCACCTTTGAGCGCCACGATGAGGCTTTCACTTTGCACTTCACGCAGCAGCGCCTGAATGCCGCGGTCATCGATGTCGAGCACGTTGTCAAACGTGAACATCTGATCGAGGATTTTTTGCGCCAAATCAGGATCGTTCTCGCGCACCGATTCAATCACGGTCGTTTCAAGCTGGCTGCCCAGAAAGTTAAGGATCTCAGCCGTGGCTTTGGTGCCGCCCAGCGTGGCCTTCTTGAGCTTCTCGCCGCCGGCCAGCACTTTGGATAGAGCCTCATTGAGTTCTTGCAGGGCCTGGGGTTGTATGCCATCGAGGGTGGCAATGCGCAGCATCACGTCGTTGCGCGTGCGCTCTACAAAATTGCGAATCACCTCAGAGGCGTGGTCGCGTTCCAGGTGCACCAGGATCGAGGCCACGATCTGCGGATGCTCGTTGCGGAGCAGCTCGGCAATAGAACCGGGGTCCATCCATTTCAGACTTTCAATGCCTGATACGTCGCGCCCCTGAAGAATGCGATCGAGCAGCATGTCCGCTTTGTCTTCACCCAGTGCGCGCTTGAGCACTTGGCTGATGAAGGCATCGGTGTCGCCCACCAAGGACAGACTTTCTTCCTTGGACGTGTTGAAGTGAGTGATGACCTCATCGACTTTTTCGCGCGACACCGTTTTGAGGCGCGCCATGGTTTCGCCCAGCTTCTGCACCTCTTTGGGCGAGAGATATTTGAAAACCTCGGCGGCCTGCTCCTCGCCGATGGTCATCAGCAAGATGGCGCTGTGTTCGAGACCACTTTCGTCCATAAGATCAGTCTCTAGGTTGTCTTGCCTTGTTCAGAGCCGACCCAGGCCTTGACCACGTTGGCCACGGTCCCCGGATCGACTTTGGCTAGGTCGCGCAAATCATCGACGGGAGTGCGCATCTTCTCGTTTGACGCCACCTGGAGTTTGGTTTCCGTCTCCACAGATTCAGGTGGTGCTGGCGCGCGCTCGGGCGCTTCGGTCATGGTGCGCATAGCGGGGCGCACCACACCAAAGACCACCACCAAAGTGAGCAGCAGGAACAGTAGGGCCTTGCCAAATTCTTTAGCCATGGCCACGACGTCGGGTTGCTTCCAGAAGGGCAGGGCCTCCACGGTGGCCAGCTCGGGTTGGCTGAATGCCGCATTCACCACATTGAGGGAATCACCGCGTTGCTGACTAAAGCCCATGGCTTCGCGCACCAATGCGTTGACGTTTTGCAGTTCCTCTGCAGACAGCGGCGTGCCTGCATTACCCGGTGCGCCACCCTTGTGATTGATGATGACCGCGGCGGTCAGGCGACGAATCTGGCCGGTGGGTGTGCGGGTGTGGCGCACAGTTTTGTCGACTTCAAAGTTGGTTACCGCTTCGCGCCGTGTGCTGGCGTTGCCCGCAGCGGCCCCGGGGGTGTTGGCGTTCAGAGGCGGCGCTTGGCCGTTGATGGGTGCGGTCGGCGGCACGGGAGGCTGGTTGGACAGTGCTCCCGGTATGCCCTGCGGTGTGGCTGGGCCGGGTTGCGCGCTGTCAGAGCTGGACTGCGAACGCACTGTGGCGCTGTCGGCACTTTGGTTTGGTTTGTAGGTTTCCGCCATCTGTTCAACGTGAGAAAAATCAACGTCGGCCGTGACTTGCGCGCGCACATTGCCTGGGCCCACCAGCGGCATCAGGATGTCCTCAATGCGCTTGATCGTGGTGCTTTCAACCTGCGTGACGTAATCGAGTTGTGAGGCGTCCAAGCCGACGGCATTGCCACTGTCGCGTTGTGAGGACTGCAATGAGCCGTGTTGGTCCACGATGGACACATTTTTTGCAGACAGCTCGGGCACGCTGGCCGACACCAGATGCACGATGCCGGCCACCTGTGCACGCTCCAGCGTTTTGCCCGGATGCAGCTGCAGGATGACTGAGGCGGTGGGCGGTTGTTTGTCACGCAGAAAACCGGACTGACGCGGCAATGCCAGATGTACCCGCGCAGCCGCCACCGGCGCCAGTGAGCCGATGGAGCGCGCCAGCTCGCCTTCTAGGGCGCGTTGATAGTTGACCTGCTCCTGAAACTGGGTGACACCAAACTTTTGCGTCTCCATCACTTCAAAGCCCACCAGTGAACCTTTGGGTAAGCCTGCGGCGGCGAGCTTCAGGCGCGCGTCATGCACCCGGTCTGCGGGCACCATCAACGTGCCGCCATCGCCGCTCTTGTGGGGAATGTTCATCTGTGCCAGCTGCGCAATGATGGCGCCGCCGTCGCGATCTGACAGATTGGTAAACAAGACGCGCCAACTTGGGGTGGCGCTCCACAACCAGCTGGCCGCAATAAGTGAAATCAGCGCAGCAGCGCCAATGGCCAGCATGGCGCGGCCCCGCGGTGACAGACGCGAGAACCAACCGAAGTTTGCGGGGCGCATTGAGCTGGGTACGACTGCGGTGTTGTCCATGATCCGGCGTGTAGGTTTTCTCGATTTGAGGCGCACGCATTGCGCGCAGAACCGATTCTTCTAAACCTTTAGGGCGCGAAAGCGTGGATAAGCGAGTGATTTAGCCGCCGTCTCGGCTTCGGCGTACACCAGCCGACGAACGGCGCTTAAGAAATCGGCGCAGCGGCCGAAATGCACTGCGATCGAGGGTGTATTTGCTCGACACCGACCCCGGCCCTACGGCTAGCGTGCCTCAACGATTCAAAACACAAGGGGCCGCATCATGCAAATCAACGCCGCATCCACCATGGCCGCATTGCGCGCGCAGCTGGCCGGTGCTGTATCAGGCGCCACGGCCGGTGCGCAAGGCGCGGGCCTGGCTACAGGTGCAACGGGTGCATCCAAGGGTGCGGACTTTGTGTCTTCGCTCGACTCCGCGCTCAAGGCGGTAAGCACAACGCAAAATCAGGCCACCGAAACACAGCGCCAGTTCCAGATGGAGAACCCCGCGGTCAGCCTGGAAGAAACCATGGTCTCCATGAACAAAGCACAGATTTCGTTTTCTGCCGCGGTTCAGGTGCGTAACAAACTGGTACAGGCCTACGAGCAAATGATGAATATGCCGGTGTGACAGATTGTTGCTCGATAGTGCACAAGCGCGGGCCAGGGTGCTCGTGGCCTCGGTCCAGCCCTAGGGCAAAGCACAACGGCCCCTGCAGATGCAGGGGCCGTTGTGCTTTGTGGGTAGGTCAGAGCGAGCCCACCCAGAGTTCAGAACCCCAGGCTGGCCAGCAGATCATCCACACCGGCCTGATCAGTGACCACGTCGGTGCGGCCTTCGGCTTTGACCACGGGGCCTTCGAGCATCTCGGTCTCGCCGATGAAGGCTCCGGCGTCCACCTTTTTGAGCTGTTCGGGCGTCGTTGTATGCAACAGCAGCTTGAGCAGCTGCTCTTCCATGTTGGTGGCCAGACCGACCACTTTGCGTATGACCTGACCCGTGAGGTAGGGAAAGTCCTGCGCCATCATGATGTCGGTAAGGATGGCGTTGGTGGCATCGGCTTGCCCACCGATGTCAGCGAAGAAGCTGCAGGTTTCATCAATCAACGTGTGTCCTGCCGGTGTGGCGCGTGCGGCCTCGGCTGCGGCGTAAGCGGCCACGGCCTGCCAGCGGGTACGCAATGCGTTTGCGCGTTCTGTGAGTCCTTCCTGCACGACGCGGGCCCGGTCCACGGCGTTAAGCACTTTGTCGGCGGCCTCACCTGTGACACGGGCGATGTAAGACAGACGATCGCGTGCATCAGGCAGGTTTTCGCGTGTGGCGGCCAAATCTTTGTCATAGCCCAACTCGCGCAGTGCGTTGTGCAAGGTGCGGGTGAGTTGACCAATGCGCTGATGCACGTCTTCAACGGGCTTTTCAGCGGTCGACGGTGCGGGTGTGGACGATACGAGCGCATCCGATACGGGTGCGTCTTCTGTCGTTGATGCCGCGCCTTCACAAGGCGTGGCCTCGGCGATCGGGTCGACTGCGGCGGCTGCCGTGATGGTCTCCGCCGTTGCGGCATTGGCATTCTGGGCTGCGACAGCATTTTTCTTGCGTGTCTTGCGTTCACGACGTGACCCCACGTGGGTCACGGCTTCGCTGGCGGCATCGGCCAACATTGCAAAAGTGTTCAGGTCGTCCATGGTTGCTCCGGTGATCAGGGCACAGCGCGGGCTGGCCCGGGCCATTGAAGTAAACGGTTAAAGAATGAAAGAAACTAGGCAGCCGCCTTCTGAAGAATTTTTTGTACCTTTTCTTCAAGTGTTGCTTTGGTAAAGGGTTTGACGATGTAGCCG
>CAZZAD010000198.1:0-5345 GCA_964652055.1 uncultured Burkholderiaceae bacterium
AAAACCGCTTGACTTGGATCACAGTTGCTCCCCTTGAAGGGGAGGGGACTCAATATCAACATCCCCTTCAAGGGGAGGAAATAAAGTGGCTCAGATCTCCTGCGGATCCACTTCTATTCTCATGCGCACTGCAGGGCGGCGGCCCTTGGTGAGCGCGGGGTCAATCTGATCGAGCAGCGCATGCAAGGCGCTGCGGCGGCCTGATTCGAGCAGCAGTTGCGCGCGGTAGACGTTGGCGCGCTTGGATAGCGCCATGGGTACGGGGTCGTAGGCCACCACCTCGGGCGCGCGGCCCTCAAAGGTCTGCGTTAGCTCCTGCAGCAGCGTCATGGCGGCCGCCAGGGTGCTGGACTCGGCATTGATCAGCGCTTGATAAACATAGGGCGGCAGGCGCGCGTGGCGGCGTTCGGCCAGCACGGCATCCGCAAAGGCGGCGTAGTCACCGTGAGCCAGTGCACCAAACAGTGGGTGCCTGGCAAAGCTCGTTTCGATGAGGATCTGGCTTTTTTGCCCTGCGCGGCCTGCGCGGCCGATGACCTGTGTCAGGGTGGCAAACAAACGTTCTGCAGCACGAAAGTCGTGGCTGACGATTTGCGCATCGACGTTGAGCACCACTACGGTGCTTACGCGCCGAAAGTCATGGCCTTTGGTGAGCATTTGTGTGCCCACCAGCACGTGGGTGGTGCCCGCATGTACGGCGTCGAGCACCTGGCGGGCGGAGTCCGCGCGGCGCGTGCTGTCGCGGTCCAGCCGCGCAATGGTGGCGTCCGGCATACATGCCTGTAGTGATTCTTCTATGCGCTGCGTGCCCGCGCCCACGGCCGACAAATCCTGATTGCCACAGCTGGGGCAGGCGCTGGGCACGGGGATGGACCAGCCACAGTGATGGCACCGCAATACGGCGTCTATGCGATGAAATGCGGCATAGGCATCACAGCGTGGGCACGCGGACAACCAGCCGCAGGTGCCACACGAGAGCACGGGGGCGTAACCGCGCCGGTTGATGAAGACCAGTGACTGTTCGCCGCGCTCCAGGGTGGCTGCCAGGGCGGCGCGCACGGGCTCGGTTAAGCCGTGTTGCTTTTTGTGGCTGCGCAGGTCGATGGTCTTGAGATCAACATCGGTGTCTTTGTCTGCGGCTTTGGCGCTGGCCCTTTGCGGCAAGGCCAGCGCGGTGTAGCGCCCGGCGCGAACCCGGGCCCAGGACTCGACCGACGGGGTGGCCGAACCCAACACCACGGCCACACCTTCGAGCTGTGCACGCTTGACGGCCAGATCGCGCGCGGAATAGCGGATGCCATCGCCGGCCTTGTAGGACGGGTCGTGTTCCTCGTCGATGCAGATCAGGGCCAGCGCGGGCAGCGGCACAAAAATGGCCGAGCGCGTGCCCAGCACGATGCGGGCGCGGCCTTCGAGGGCGGCGAGCCAGGCGCCTGCACGCACGCCATCGGCCAGACCACTATGCAAGCTGACGATGGACAGCTGCGCAAAGCGTTCACGCACGCGGGCTTCGAGCTGGGGTGTGAGATTGATCTCGGGCACCAGCAGCAGCACGTGAGCGCCGGGCGCTTGCGCCAGGCGCCGCGCCATGGCTTCCAGATAAACCTCGGTCTTGCCGCTACCGGTCACACCAAAGAGCACATGGCACGCAAATCCCTGCGTGGCGTTGATGGCATCGACCGCGGCACTTTGCGCTGAGTTGAGTCGCTTTGGAGTCTTTCCATCCGCAGACGTGGGTTGTACGAACGACATGGAACGCAGCTTGGTCAGCGTGGCCTCGCGCCGCGGGCCGGTCAGACTGCGCCAGATGCGCGGCATGCTGGCCAGAGCAGTTTCGCCCCAACCGTGGTGGTAGTAGCTGGCAGCGAACTGCGTGAGCTTGAGCCAGCCCGCGGGTAGCGCGGGAACGCTGGGCAGGCTCTCAATGGATTTGAGTCGGGCGGCAGGCACGTGGCTATGCGCCAGGACTTCGACCACCACGCCGATGACTTTGCGCGAGCCCAGTGGCACAACGCATAAGCGCCCCAGTAAGGTGCTGGTTGGGGTCTGTTGATCCAAAGCTTCAGGCACCACGTAGTCCAGGGGACCGGCGCGCGGCAGATCCACCAGCACTTTGGCAACCTTGATCTCGTGTTTCATTGCAAACCGGCTCCGGCCCCAATATCCACCCAGGCCGCAACGCAAGTGCCTGATTTTTCGTGACTGGAATCGATAGCTAGTGGTGTGGATAACTTTGTGGACAATCTACGCACCACGATGACTCTAGCGCCCAGATCACAGAACCACGTGAGATTGAATTTACATACGAGGATCACGTTTTTGTTGTGAATCAATATGTTGCAACGATCTTTCGTGATTTCAAGCGCTTGACAGCCCGCAGATCCATGTCTGGCGCCACGTGGGCGGATTTTGTGCATAAGTCAAGCGTAGGGCGGCGGCTGGCGTTGGCTGGCGCCTTGGTTTATGGCTAAGAATTGCACCTGAGCTTGCGGCTGTACGAATGCACTTCGTCGACCAATACCGCCACTGATTCTGGCGGTGTGTACTGCGAAATGCCATGGCCCAGGTTGAAGACATGCCCACCGCAAGTGCCGTCAGGCCGCAGAGGCGAGCCAAAGGCATCGAGCACGCGGCGCACTTCAGTGCGCAGGGGCGCCTCCTCCGAGAACAGCGCCATGGGATCAAGGTTGCCCTGCAGGGCGCAGCGATCATCAATGCGTTGGCGTGCCTGGCCCAGATTGACGGTCCAATCCACGCCGATGGCATCGGCTCCAATGGCGCAAATGTCTTCCAGCCAGCCGCCTCCGCCCTTGGTAAAGACGACCACAGGGACCGGGGCGCCTTCGTGCTCGCGCTGCAGCCCGGCCACGACGCGCTGCATGCTGGCGAGCGAAAAACGCTGATACAGCCCGTCGGCCAACGCGCCGCCCCAGGTGTCGAAGATCATCACAGCCTGAGCCCCTGCGGCGATTTGCGCGTTCAGATAGTCACGCACCGCCACCTCATTGACCTTGAGCAGATGCTCCATCAGGTCAGGGCGTGAGTACATCAATGTTTTGACGCGTCGAAAGTCGTCTGAACCCCCACCCTCCACCATGTAGCAGGCCAGCGTCCAGGGGCTGCCGGAAAAGCCTATGAGCGGCACACGCCCAGCCAGAGCGCGGCGGATTTCTCGCACGGCGTCGAGCACGTAGGTGAGCGATAGCTCGGGATCGGGAGCAGCCAGCTTGAGAAAGTCCGACTCCTCTCGCAGGGGCCGCGCAAATTTCGGCCCCTCGCCCTCAATAAAGTGCAGGCCCAGACCCATGGCGTCGGGCACCGTCAGGATGTCTGAGAACAGGATGGCCGCATCCAGAGCAAAGCGCTCCAGCGGCTGCAGCGTGACTTCTGTGGCCAGCGCAGGGGATTGGGCCAACGCGAGAAAGCTGCCCGCTCGCTTACGTGTGGCGTTGTATTCGGGCAAATAGCGGCCCGCCTGGCGCATCAGCCAGACCGGCGTGTAGTCAGTGGGTTGGCGCAGCAGCGCGCGCAGAAAGGTGTCGTTGATGGGGCGCACGGCTGTTGATGGGGCAAGAGGAAAAGGGCGGCGATTTTCTCATGGGCCTGTAGAGCACCCCTTGGAGTCGACCAAAACAAAAAGGGCAGGCACTAGGCCCGCCCTTTTTGCACTAACAAGACGTGAATTACTTGGCGGCAGGAGCGGCAGCCTTGTCGTCTTTCTTGGCAGCGGCCTTGTCGTCCTTCTTGGCAGCGGCTTTGTCGTCTTTCTTGGCAGCGGCGGCAGGAGCAGCAGCTTTCTCTTCGGCCTTGGCGGCAGGAGCAGCAGCGGCAGGAGCAGCGGCAGCAGGAGCAGCAGCGGCGGGCTTGGCGTCAGCCTTTTTTTAGTCCTTGGCATGCGACATGGCGGAAACGCCAACGGCGAACAGACCAGCGATCAGAGCAGCGATAAGATTTTTCATGAGAGTTCCTGGAACGGTTGGTTAATAAGGAAAAAAGCAGAACCTGCGTACTTAAAGCCTGAACCCTGAAAGAGCTTTGGATTCAATGGCGCAGGCTCGATGCGGCTAACGTTGAGCCGGGCGCGAGGTTGACACAACCCATAAGAAATTTGCCGATTTGGCCGGAATAAATTGATAGCGCAACCAGGTGGTGATGTGTTTTTGCCACGCTCTGCGAGCGGGTCATGCAGACGGAATAACCGACTTGCGGTAACGCCTCCAAAAGGTTCGCTGAGCGGGAGAGCACAAACAAAAATGGCGGCCCCGAAATAGAAGGCCGCCATGCTTTGTTTTGGAGCGTAATGAACGCCGGGGTGCTTGCGCGGCTATTTGCCCCGCAGCTTGCGAATCGCAGCCAGCTGGGCTGACAGCATCGAGAGCTCGGCTTCCACCTTGGCGCGCTCCACTTCGGACTGCACGTTCTGGCGCGCTTCTTCTGCCAGTCGCAGCGCGTACTGGTGCTTGGCTTCGTGCAGATCTTTGCCGCGGATGGCGGCATCGGCCAGCACAGTCACCAAATTAGGCTGCACCTCAAGAACGCCGCCGGCCACAAAGACCTGCTCTTCATCAGCGCGATCTTTGATCTTGATACGCACGACGCCGGGCTTGATGCGCGTGATGAGCGGGGTGTGGCGCGGATAGATGCCGAGCTCACCCGACTCGCCCGGCAGCGCGACGAACTCGGCTTCTCCGGAAAAGATGGCCTCTTCGGCACTCACTACATCAACGTGGACGCTGGTCATGGTCGTTGCCACTTATTGCATCTTCTTGGCTTTTTCGAACGCCTCGTCGATGGTGCCCACCATGTAGAACGCCTGCTCGGGCAACGCATCACATTCGCCGTCGACAATCATCTTGAAACCGCGAATGGTTTCTTTGAGCGACACGTATTTGCCCGGGCTGCCGGTAAATACTTCAGCCACGTGGAACGGCTGCGACAAGAAACGCTGAATCTTGCGCGCGCGGGACACGGCCAGCTTGTCTTCGGGCGAGAGCTCATCCATCCCCAGAATGGCGATGATGTCGCGCAGTTCTTTGTAACGCTGCAAGGTGGCCTGCACGCGGCGGGTGGTGGTGTAGTGCTCTTCACCGATGGTGTTGGGATCAACCTGGCGCGAGGTGGAGTCGAGCGGATCGACCGCGGGGTATATGCCCAGCGAGGCGATGTCGCGGCTCAACACCACGGTGGCGTCCAAGTGGCCGAAGGTCGTGGCGGGGCTGGGGTCGGTCAAGTCGTCCGCAGGCGCGTACACAGCCTGGATCGAGGTGATGGAGCCCGTTTTGGTAGACACGATGCGCTCTTGCAACTTGCCCACCTCCTCGGCCAGTGTGGGCTGATAACCCACG
>CAZZAD010000199.1:0-1830 GCA_964652055.1 uncultured Burkholderiaceae bacterium
AAGAAGGCCTGCGCTTTGCCATCCGCGAAGGCGGCAAAACCGTCGGCGCCGGTGTTGTGGCCAAGATTGTTGAGTAAACAACGCAATAAGGCCGCGCAGGGGTATAGCTCAACTGGCAGAGCGTCGGTCTCCAAAACCGAAGGTTGGGGGTTCGATTCCCTCTGCCCCTGCCACTGTTGGATCACTGTGGTGATATCGCGTTGTTTTTTTGTTTTTCCATGTTTGCTCGCAGAAACTGATTGTTCTTCATGGCAACCCAGAACGTTGAAACTGTAGGTAACAAGCTGGATTCCGTTCTGGTGGTGGCTGCAATGGCCGCAGTCTTGGCGGGCGTGTTCGGCTTCAGCTTCATGTCGGAACAGACCTTGCTGGTTCGGGTGGGTGTACTGGCGGCCGGGTTGTTGGCGGGGTTGGTGTTTGCTTGGTTTTCCCTGCCGGGCAAGCAGTTTCTGGTGTTTTCGCGTGAGTCGTATGACGAGGCGCGCCTGGTGGTGTGGCCGTCACGCCAAGACACAATGCAGACCACAGCCGTGGTTTTTGCGTTTGTGGTGGTGATGGCACTGTTCCTGTTCTTCGTCGACATGACGATTGAATGGGTGTTGTATGACCTGTTGCTGCGGTGGAAGTGATGACAGATACGGTTGCTGTGGAATCCACCAAGCCTGTGGGTACGAAACGCTGGTTTGTGGTGCATGCCTATTCGGGCATGGAGAAAAGTGTCGCCAAGGCGTTGCAGGAGCGTGTTGATCGCGCAGGTCTGCAAGGTCAGTTTGGCCGCATCCTGGTGCCCACCGAAGAAGTGGTCGAGGTCAAAGGTGGCAAGAAGTCGATCAGCGAGCGGCGCCTGTATTCGGGCTACGTGATGGTCGAGATGGACATGACCGACGAGGCCTGGCATCTGGTCAAGAGCACGCCCAAGGTCACCGGTTTTCTGGGGGGCACGGCCAATCGTCCTTCGCCACTGCCGCAAAAAGAGGTCGACGAGATCTTGTTGCGCATGCAGGAAGGTTACGAGAAGCCCAAACCCAAAGTGCTGTTCGAGGTGGGCGAGATGGTGCGCATCAAAGAGCCGCCGTTTACTGACTTCAATGGCAACGTGGAAGAAGTGAATTACGAAAAGAGCCGGGTGCGTGTGTCGGTCACCATTTTTGGTCGCTCCACACCCGTCGAGCTCGAATTCAGTCAGGTCGAAAAGGTTTAAGTCCTGCGGAGTGTTCCGCCGCGTTGGACCACGCGTGAGTGGTTCTGTGTAGTGCCCCTGGGGAGTGTCCGTAGATCGCAAGATCGAGCGCACGTTTGAACCCGCAAGGAAGTCGAGATGGCAAAAAAAATCATCGGCTTTATCAAGCTGCAAGTGCCAGCTGGTAAAGCCAACCCCAGCCCCCCCATTGGTCCCGCATTGGGCCAGCGTGGCCTGAACATCATGGAGTTCTGCAAGGCGTTCAACGCGCAGACCCAAAAACTGGAACCGGGCCTGCCCATTCCGGTGGTGATCACCGCGTTTGCGGACAAGAGTTTCACCTTCGTGATGAAAACACCGCCCGCAACGGTGTTGATCAAGAAGGCCGCCAAAATCGAACGCGGTTCAGCTCGTCCTCATATCGACAAAGTGGGGCGGATTACGCGTGCGAAGGCCGAAGAGATTGCCAAGGCCAAGATGACTGACCTCACCGCCGCCAGCATGGACGCCGCCGTGCGCACCATCGCCGGCAGCGCCCGCAGCATGGGCGTCGATGTGGAAGGAGTCTGATCATGGTAGCCGTAACCAAGCGTATGAAGCCCTGGGCGGACAAGCTCCCTCCCGGCAAGCAGTACCCCGTTGACGAGGCT
>CAZZAD010000199.1:1840-5334 GCA_964652055.1 uncultured Burkholderiaceae bacterium
GCGATTCGTACCAAGGTCGAGGCCAACAAGAGCTACGCCCTGCCCGAAGCGCTCAAGCTGGTCAAAGAAACAGCCGTGGCCAAGTTCGACGAGTCCGTTGACGTGGCGGTGGTGCTGGGCATCGACGCCAAGAAGTCTGACCAAAACGTGCGTGGTGCTGTGGTGATGCCTGCGGGCACCGGCAAAACCGTGCGTGTGGCCGTGTTTACGCAAGGCGCCAAGGCCGATGAAGCCAAGGCTGCGGGCGCAGACATTGTGGGCATGGACGATCTGGCGGCCAAGGTCAAAGGCGGTTTCATGGACTTTGACGTGGTCATTGCCACGCCCGACGCCATGCGCGTAGTGGGGCAGTTGGGCCAAGTGCTCGGCCCCCGCGGTTTGATGCCTAACCCCAAGGTGGGCACGGTCACTGCAGATGTGGTGCAGGCCGTCAAAAATGCCAAAGCGGGTCAAGTGCAGTTCCGTACCGATAAAGCGGGCATCGTGCACGCCTCGGTGGGCCGCGCCTCGTTTGGCGTAGACAAACTGCAAACCAACATTGCGGCATTGATCGATGCGCTCAACAAGAGCAAGCCGGTGTCTTCCAAAGGTGTGTTCCTGCGCAAGGTGTCGATTTCGTCGACCATGGGCATCGGTGTGCGCGTTGATTTGGCCACGCTGACCGCGCAGGCGGCATAAGGTTTATGAATTGCGCCTGCACAGGTTGCAGGTGAAGAAAGAACTTTGGGCTGCGGCGCTTCAGTGTTTGTGAGGCGCCGCTGCTGTCAAAGACCGCTGGGGTGAGTGGGTTGTTTCATGAACTCATTTGCTTAATTGCCACGAACGCTGTGGCGCCCCGCGCAGACGGTTGACCTGAAGAAGGCAATGGCAGTGTGTGTTGTGCTCGGTTGGATTGAAGTTGATTCGATGGAAACCACGCCTCGCTCGTCGCTCGATTCGGTTGCCGGTTTATTAACCGGTGCAACGCAGTTCGTGGCAACACGGCTGCAAGGCACTTTTGAGTGGAGCCAGGCCCATGGGTCTTAATCGTCAGGAAAAGGCAGCACAAGTCGAAGAAGTCAGCGCACTCGTTGCGAAGGCGGGTTCGATTGTGATTGCCGAATACCGTGGTCTGGATGTAGATGCGGTCACCCGTTTGCGCAAAGAAGCGCGCGGTCAGGGTGTCCAGTTGCGTGTGTTGAAAAACACTCTGGTGCGTCGCGCGATGACAGGTACACCGTATGCAGGACTCACCGGCAAGTTGGTGGGCCCGCTCGTATACGGCTTTGCACCTGATCCCGTAGCGGCAGCCAAAGTGATTGCGAAGTTCGCCAAAGGCAACGACAAGCTCGTCGTCAAGGGCGGCGCCTTGCCCGACTACGTCATGGACGAAGCCGGCATCAAGGCGCTGGCCACGATGCCCAGCCGTGAAGAGTTGTTGGCGACATTGATGGCGACCATGAACGCGCCTATCGCAAAGTTCGTGCGCACGATCAACGAAGTGCCCTCGCGTTTTGTCCGCACCGTCGCTGCAGTGCGCGACGCCAAGGAAAAACAGGCGGCATAAGACCCTCTGCATTTAGACGTATTCAATCAAACACAACTTATCTGGAGTTATTGAAATGGCACTTTCCAACCAAGAAATCCTCGACGCAATTGCCGCCAAGACCGTCCTTGAGATCAGCGAACTGATCAAGCTGATGGAAGACAAGTTCGGCGTGTCTGCTGCTGCTGCAGTGGCTGTGGCTGCTGGCCCGGCCGCCGGTGGCGCTGCCGCCGCTGCTGAAGAGCAGACCGAGTTCACGGTGGTGCTGGCTGACGCTGGCGCCAGCAAGGTCAACGTCATTAAAGCGGTGCGCGAGCTGACCGGTCTGGGCCTGAAAGAGGCTAAAGACCTGGTCGACGGCGCACCCAAGCCCGTGAAAGAAGGCGTGAACAAGGCCGATGCCGAAGCCGCCAAGAAAAAGCTGGAAGAAGCCGGCGCGAAAGTCGAAGTCAAGTAAGTGCAGTACGCACGGCGGGCCTGCGGGCTTGCCGTGCTTGAAGCCGGAAGGCTTCGATCTGTGTTCCGCCGTGCAGTGCGTAGCTTGAATACAGATCAAAGACTTCCCTGATGAAAAGCATTCATTGACGCGCCCCTGGCCGCGCGAGCTTGCGAGCTCGCGTGGCGCTTTGTCGTCTTTGTTTGTGCAAGGTAAGTCTGAAGTAGTTTTTTATCTGGGATTGATCCTTAGTTTTTCCCGCCGAAGCTGTCTTTCCGACCGGAGCGACCATGCCGTACTCGTTTACTGAAAAGAAACGTATTCGCAAGAGTTTTGCCAAACGTCCTGCCGTGCAATCGGTGCCTTTCCTGCTGGCCACCCAGCTGGAGTCGTACATGCACTTTTTGCAGGCCGAAGTTGCGCCTTCACAGCGCAAAGATCAGGGCCTGCAGGCTGCCTTCAAATCGATCTTCCCGATCAGCAGTCACAACCAGATGGCCCGCCTGGAATTCAACGGGTTCATGCTGGGCGAGCCTCCCTTCGACGTGAAGGAATGCCAGCAACGTGGCCTGACCTACGCCTCACCGCTGCGCGCCAAGGTGCGTCTGGTGATCATGGATCGCGAAGCGTCCAAGCCCACCATCAAAGAAGTCAAAGAACAAGAGGTCTACATGGGCGAGATTCCGCTCATGACAACCACGGGTTCCTTTGTCATCAACGGTACCGAGCGCGTCATCGTCTCGCAGCTGCACCGTTCGCCGGGCGTGTTCTTTGAACATGACCGCGGCAAGACGCATTCGAGCGGCAAGCTGCTCTTTAGCGCACGCGTGATTCCCTACCGCGGCTCGTGGTTGGACTTCGAGTTCGACCCCAAAGACATTCTGTATTTCCGCGTCGACCGTCGTCGCAAGATGCCCGCGACCATTTTGCTCAAGGCCATTGGCCTGAGTTCCGAGCAGATCCTGGCGCACTTCTTCACCTTCGACAGCTTCCAGGTGCACGCCAACACGGGCGGCGCCATGGAGTTGCAGCCCGAGCGTCTGCGGGGCGAGATTGCGCGCTTTGACATCGTCGACAAGACCGGCAAGGTCATTGTGGCCAAGGACAAGCGCATCAATGCCAAGCACATCCGCGACATGGAAGCCGCGGGCATGAAGCGCATTGAAGTCATCGATGACTACATGATCGGCCGCGTGCTGGCCAACGCCGTGGTCGATAGCGACACGGGCGAGATCATCGCCAGCGCCAATGACGAGATCACCGAAGACGTATTGCAGAAGTTGCGCGACGCCAAGGTGCGCGACATCAAAACCATCTACACCAATGACCTGGACCAGGGCCCGTTCATCAGCAACACCCTGCGCATCGACGAAACATCCGATCAGCTCGGCGCACGCATTGCCCTGTACCGCATGATGCGACCCGGCGAGCCGCCCACCGAAGACGCCGTCGAAACCCTGTTCAAGCGCCTGTTCTTTGATGAGGACACCTACGACCTGTCGCGCGTGGGCCGCATGAAAGTCAACAGCCGCT
>CAZZAD010000200.1:0-5150 GCA_964652055.1 uncultured Burkholderiaceae bacterium
CCTTGCATCGCGCCTTGGAAAATAGAAACGCTTGACACGCTTAACAGTATCTACACACTGATACATGAGAGGTGGTTAACGGATGTTCGGTTGGTTATTCCGG
Source organism: uncultured Burkholderiaceae bacterium (assembly GCA_964652055.1). Lineage (GTDB taxonomy): Bacteria > Pseudomonadota > Gammaproteobacteria > Burkholderiales > Burkholderiaceae_F > CAZZAD01. The sequence goes on from CAZZAD010000200.1 coordinate 104, forward strand.
CGCAATCGAGCGCGTATCCAGAGCCCACGCTGGGTTGTGCTCGATGTAGAAACCAGCGGTCTGGATCCTGCGCGCGATCAACTTCTTTCCATTGGTGCAGTGGCGCTGGTGGCTCAAGGGGCGTCGTATCGGGTGCAGCCCGCAGACAGCTTTGAAGTGGTGGTGCGCCCAAAGAGCGCAAGCCATAAGGACAACATCCTGGTGCACGGCATCGGCCGACAGGCGCAACTGCAGGCCACCGAACCGCGCCAGGCCCTGATGCATTTTTTTGACTACGTGGGCACGAGTCCGTTGCTGGCGTTTCATGCGCCGTTTGATCGCGGCTTTGTGTTGCGTGCGGCGCGTAGGTGCAGCCTCAAAGTGCCGGGCAATCCCTGGCTGGATCTGGCCCAACTCGCGCCGGTGCTTGCCCTCAAAGCAGGCCTGAAGTCACTCGACGAATGGCTGGGTCATTACGGCATTGCGGTGACTGAGCGCCATTGCGCCGTGGCTGATGCGTATGCCACCGCATTGCTGGCACTGCGCCTGCTGCCACAAGCGCATGCAGCCGGCTACAAAACGTTCAGCGATTTACAGGCCCTGACGCGGCAGGGACGTTGGATGCGGGGGTAAGCGTGCGTGCCAGACGCACGGCAGGGCGTGCCGGCGCGCGCTTGGCCGGGGGTGGGGTACCGGCGGTATCCGAATAAAAAATATCCCGATAAGCCGCATAGGTGGATGTAATCAGCACCGGCAGCAACACCAGCCAACCTAGGCCAAAAGGAATGGTGGCCACGATGGCCGCAACAATGAACAGCACGCCATAAACCAGAAACGGCAGCATGTTTTTCATGCAGCCCCAAAAGCTCATCCGTAGCGCCGCAATGACGCCTTGACCGCCCACAGCCACCAGTGCGACGGAAAAATAGGACGCAGCAATGACCGGAACAATGAGCACCAGCAGCAGCACCAGCGCCGCACCCAGCGAACCAAATAGCGATACCGAGGACGCTCTACCAAGTCCTCCTGGGCCCTGCGGAAGAAATGTCGCCGCTGCCGCCATCAGCGTGCCACCAAATATCACCGCCACAATGGCGATGACAGCGGCAAACAGCAGCATCTGCGCCAGGGTCAGCAGCACCAGGGTGCCAGGCGACGATTTGAATCCGGCAAAGATGTCGCCAACAGCCAGCGTTTCGTTTTGGTGTACAGCATGGGCCCCGAGTAAAAGGCCGGCGTAAAAAATGGGGCTCAGAAAACTGGAAGCCAGCGGACCGATCAGGGGCACGAGTTGGCATAGCCCGCTGATAACGATCATCACCAGCAGACACAGCCACCAGGTCAGAGGATGCGCGACAAATAGGCGCCATCCTTCAGAAAACCAGGCCATACCGCGCCCCGCAGCAACGGCCTGTCCGTTATCAATGAAATGCAATTCACCCGTGGAGACATAGTCCGGCACATCGTCCACAGGCGCGTTAGGCGGCGCATAGGGATTGCGACTTGTGGCCCCTGATGTGGGCTGTAATGAACCTGCTGCAGCGTGCGTCGGCACAGCGGGCGGTGGCGCAGGCGGTGGCGCTGGAGGCGCAGGCAGTGCCTCCAGCGCCAGCGCCACACGCTGTTGAGTTGCCCCTGTTGATCGCCGCAACTCGGGCAGTGCGTTCATCCAGGCATCGAGCGCCCAGCGCGCCATGTCTGCAGATAACTTGCCCGCCTGCTCGTATTTTTTGGCCATGTGATCGCGCATCTGGGCGTAGGCCGGTTTGTCGGGCTCATCCGTCTTGGCCCATTTGCGCAGATGCGCCACAGCCTTTGTGTCTAGCATTAACACCAACGCGCGGACATCGGTGGGTGCTTCCGTGGCGCCGGGAGCCAGCAGCCGCTGCAAACTGGTGCTGTCTTCAAGCAAAGATGTGCCGTTGCGTTGTATGACCAGAGCAAGGCGTTGGGCGGTGGCTTCGTTCATGGCGTGAAGGCTTCCGAAGAGAGTTCAGTGCGTACGCTGCTTAAGCAAGCGGCTTTGCTCGCGCTTCCAGTCTTTTTCCTGCTGCGCATCGCGCTTTTCAAACTGGCGTTTGCCTTTGGCCAAGCCCACGGCGAGTTTGATACGCCCCTTGCTGTAGTGCAGATCCAGCGGCACCAGGGCGTAACCCGCACGTTCGACCTTGCCAATGAGCTTGCGAATCTCCTCGGCGCGCATGAGCAGCTTGCGCGTGCGTGTGGGGTCGGGGTGGATGTGGGTGGAGGCGGTTTTCAGTGGCGTGATGTGGCTGTTGAGCAGCCACAGCTCACCGCCGCGCACGATCACGTAGGCTTCCTTCAGGTGAGCCTGATTCGCGCGTATGGCTTTGACCTCCCAGCCTTCAAGCACCAGACCCGCTTCGAAGCGCTCTTCAATCGTGTAATCAAACTGCGCTTTTTTATTTTGGGCGATGGCCATGAAGAGTTTTTCTGCACAAGCGAAACTGAAATGAACGCTGATCGTAACAACGCAGGAACAATTCACGCCACCGTGGTTTGGGCTACCCCTGGCGCGCCGCCACGTGAGGTGGCCGTGCAACTACCCCAGGGCAGCACGCTTGCCGAAGCTGTGCGCGCCGCGGCGTTGGTGGATGTCGATATGGAAATGCTGGATGTGGGCGTATTCAACCGTCCGAAAAAGACCGATACCCTGCTGCGTGACGGTGATCGGGTGGAGATCTATCGCCCCCTGGTGGTTGACCCCAAAGAAGCGCGCCGCATTCGGGTTGAAGTGCGGCGGCGTCGGGCGGGGCAGCGGTAGCGAGATTGTTAGTTGCAGCTGCGAGACATGATCTCGCGTGCCCGGGTGACTTCAGCGGCGCGCTGCGCATCGTCCAGATAAGACTTTTCACCCTTGGCGTCCGATTGCACGATGCGGGTGCCGCTTTCCAGCGTGGCCAGATATGAGCGGGCCCGCTCGCAATCAGCGCGGCGTTGCGCTTTCTGGGTCTTTTCTTCATCGCCTTTTTTTTCGGCTTCGGCGCGTTCGGCTTGGCGTTTTTTGTATTCGGCCTCGCGGTCAGCCCAGGTTTTGGGGGCTGCCGCCGCATCGGTTTTGGTTTCGCCGGCGGCCTCACCACCACTGCCTCCACCGGTCGGTACACCGCCGGGCTGACGCACGATACGGTCCTGCTTCACGCTGGCGGGGGGTGGTCGGTCTGAATACACCACGCGTCCGTTGTCCTCTTTCCAGGCCCACTGAGCCTGCGCGGCAACTGAAAAAAATCCAGCGCAACACAGCGCCAGAAACCGACTGCGGTTTGCGTTTATCAGCATGGTGAACACTCCAGAAATTGGCCAATCCAGACAGGCGAATTAAGCCATGCCGCGCATCATAGGTGCAACAACTTGAGCGCGTGCGCACCCGATCTCCCGGAATGCGCGGCACTGGCCTCGTATACTTTCGCTTTGTGTCAAGAGGATTTGTATGCGGCTAGCCCAAAAAGCGCTCACTTTTGATGATGTACTGCTCGTTCCTGCCTATTCGGCGGTGCTCCCCCGAGACACGAGCCTGACCACCCGACTGTCCCGCAACATCGTTTTGAATCTGCCCCTGGTCTCCGCGGCCATGGACACAGTGACCGAAGCGGGCCTGGCCATTGCGCTGGCTCAGGAAGGTGGCATCGGCATCGTTCACAAGAACTTCACTCCGGATCGCCAGGCAGCCGAGGTGGCCAAGGTCAAGCGGCACGAAGCCGGCGTGGTGCGCGACCCCATCACCATTGCCCCCAACATGACCGTGCGTGACGTCATCATGCTCACGCGCACGCACAAGATCTCTGGCCTGCCTGTGGTCGAAGGCGATCGCGTGGTGGGCATCGTCACTAACCGCGACCTGCGGTTTGAAACGCGCATGGACGCCAAGGTGCGGGAGATCATGACCCCGCGCGACAGGCTCATCACCGTCAAGGACGGCGCCAGCCTTGATGAAGCGCAAGCCCTGATGCACCAGCACCGCCTGGAGCGCGTGTTGGTCGTCAACGATGCCTTCGAGCTGCGCGGCCTGATAACCGTCAAAGACATCACCAAATCCACCGAGCATCCCTTTTCCGCCAAAGACGTGCACGGCAAGCTGCTCGTGGGCGCGGCACTGGGTGTGGGCGAGGGCACAGAAGAGCGTGCCGAGATGCTGGTGCGCGCTGGCGTGGACGTGCTGGTGGTAGATACCGCACATGGCCACTCCAAGGGCGTGCTCGACCGCGTGCGCTGGGTCAAGAAAAAGTATCCACAGATTGATGTCATCGGCGGCAACATCGCCACCGCCGAAGCAGCGCGAGCGCTCGTGGAAGCCGGGGCCGATGCGGTCAAGGTGGGCATTGGGCCCGGCTCCATCTGCACCACACGCGTGGTGGCCGGTGTGGGCGTGCCACAGATCACCGCCATTGCCAACGTGGCTGCTGCGCTGGCCGGTACAGGCGTGCCGCTCATTGCCGACGGCGGCATACGTTATTCGGGCGACATCGGCAAAGCGCTGGCGGCAGGGGCCTATTGCGTGATGATGGGCGGCATGTTTGCCGGCACTGAAGAGGCGCCCGGTGAAGTGGTGCTCTATCAGGGCCGCTCGTACAAAACCTACCGCGGTATGGGCTCGTTGGGCGCCATGGGCAAGGGCTCGGCCGACCGCTACTTTCAGGACAACGACGCCAACGTCGAGAAGTTCGTCCCCGAAGGCGTGGAAGGCATGGTGCCGTTCAAGGGCTCGGTGTTGTCCATCATTTATCAGATGGCCGGTGGCGTGCGCGCCGGTATGGGCTACTGCGGTTGCTCCACCATCGACGAGATGCGCACCAAGGCTGAGTTCGTTGGAATCACCAGTGCCGGCATGCGCGAGAGCCATGTGCACGACGTGAAAATCACCAAGGAAGCACCCAACTACCGCGTGGAGTAATCCTGCGCACAAGAACTCCCTCCCCTTCAAGGGGAGGACAGGGGTGGGGATGGGGTTTGGCGTAGGTGCTGCGTCTTGACCCATCCCCACCCTAACCCTCCCCTTGAAGGGGAGGGGACTCAATAGACCGTCTTGGCAGTCGCCACGCCCACCGAG
>CAZZAD010000201.1:0-5132 GCA_964652055.1 uncultured Burkholderiaceae bacterium
GGTTGGCCTCTTTAAAAATCCGATAAACAAACAAATGCAGATCACCGTGATGAGTGACCAATCGGTACCAGGCAAGATTTGCGCCGCCAGCTTGGCGCCTTCACCAAACACCGTGGCGTAATCGAGTGAACCGACGTAGGAATACACCAGACCAATCCCCAGCAGAAAACCGAAGTCGCCCACGCGGTTGACCAGAAACGCCTTGAGGTTGGCGTAAATGGCCGTGGGCCGCGTCCACCAAAAGCCAATCAGCAAGTACGAGACCAGTCCCACCGCTTCCCAACCAAAAAAGAGCTGCAGGAAGTTGTTGCTCATCACCAGCATCAACATACTGAAGGTGAAGAGCGAGATGTAAGAGAAGAAGCGCTGATAGCCCGGATCGTCCTTCATGTACCCAATGGTGTAGATGTGCACCATAAGCGAGACCGAGGTCACCACCAGCATCATGGTGGCGGTGAGTGCGTCAATGAGAAACCCGACTTCAAGCTTCATGCCATCAATGAAGGCCCAGGTGTAGACGGAGCCATTGAAGGTGTTGCCTTTGAGCACATCGGCAAACACCACGGCGGAGGCCACAGCAGCGATCAGCACGCCCAGAATGGTCACGCTATGGCTGGCGGTGCGTCCGATGCGTTGACCAGCGAGGCCGGCAAGCAGCGCACCGACCAGAGGTGCCAGGGGAATCAATAGATACAGGTTTTGCATGCTTGTCATGACCTTATGCGTACGGCAACTTGCATCGAGAGGTATGGGCCATGCCCTAGCCCTTCAGCGCATCCAACTCATCGACATTGATCGTCGACAAGTTGCGGAACAGCACTACCAGAATGGCCAGACCAATGGCCGATTCGGCCGCCGCTACCGTCAGGACGAAAAACACAAACACCTGCCCGTGCAGATCACCGAGGTAGTGCGAGAACGCCACAAAATTGGTGTTGACCGCCAGCAGCATCAGCTCAATGGCCATGAGCAGGACGATCAGGTTTTTGCGATTGAGAAAAATGCCAAACACCGCGATGGCGAAGAGCAGCGCGCCCAGCACCAGGTACCACGACAGCGAAAGCTCCGGCAGAGAAAACATCACACACCTCCTGCGGGTTTGGCTTCGGGCGCCGCCACGCCATGCACATCCTGGCGGGCCGCTTCTTCATTGGCCACATTGACCAGGCGCACCCGATCCTGCGGCCGTACCTTGACCTGCTCGGAGGGCTTCTGTGACTTGCTGTCTTTGCGTCGACGCAGCGTCAAGGCAATGGCCGAGACGATGGCCACCAGCAACAGCACGCCGGCAATTTGCAGCGGGAACACATAAGCGGAGAACGTCAGACGGCCCAGCACTTCGATGTTGTTGGCTTTAGCCAGGTCGCCCATGGGCTGGGTCATGGCCTGCCAGCGTCCATGCATGAGCACGGCCGCCAGCTGCAACACAATGGCTACGGCCACCACCGAAGCCAGCGGCACATGTTTCCAGATGCCGGCCCGCATGCGGTCGATGTTGATGTCCAACATCATCACCACAAACAGGAACAGCACCATCACGGCGCCGACATAGACCAGCACCAGGACGATGGCCAGAAACTCGGCCTTGAGCAGCAGCCACAAACAGGCGGCCGAGCAAAACGCCAACACCAGAAACAGCACCGCATGCACAGGGTTGCGCGCGGTGATGACACGCACGGCCGCAAACAGTGTGATCGCGGCACTCAGGAGGAATACAAAAGTTTTTGGATCCATGAACGGTATGGCCTGCGCACGCAAAGTGCGTCAGTCCGAATAATCCATCGTCAAAAAAGGGCCGAATGCTACCCGGCGCCACCCTGCGTGCAAATTGCAACGCCTGTCTTTATGCGTTTCATCACTGAAAACGTCTCTGAAACATCAAGCAAACTGCCGCAAAAACCGCACATCCCCTTCAAAGAACAGTCGTAGGTCATCCACGCCATAACGCAGCATGGTGAGCCGCTCCAGTCCCGAGCCAAAGGCAAAACCCACGTGCTGCTCTGGGTCCAGTCCGTAGTTGCGGATGACTTTGGGGTGCACCTGCCCCGCACCGGAAATTTCCAGCCAGCGCCCTTTGTTGGGACCGCTGGTGAACATCATGTCGATTTCGGCAGAAGGTTCCGTAAAGGGGAAGAACGAGGGGCGGAAGCGCACCTGCAGGTCATCGCTTTCAAAGAAGCGGCGCAAGAAATCGGTGTACACGCCCTTTAGATCTGCAAACGAGATGTTCTCGTCAATCCACAAACCTTCAACCTGATGAAACATGGGTGAATGCGTGGCGTCGGAGGCCACACGGTAGGTGCGACCCGGGGCAATGACCTTGATGGGGGGCTTGGGCATGCGGGCGTAGCGCACCTGCATCGGGCTGGTGTGGGTGCGCAGCATGAGGGGTTTGCCCTCACGATCCTGAGCATTGACGTAGAAGGTGTCCTGCATGGAGCGCGCGGGGTGGTTGGGCGGATTGTTCAGCGCGGTGAAGTTGAACCAGTCGGTTTCAATTTCGGGGCCATCGGCCACGTCAAAGCCGATGGAGGCAAAGATTTCTTCGATGCGCATCCAGGTGCGCATCACCGGATGGATGCCACCCGCGCTGCGTTTGCGTCCGGGAGCAGTGACGTCGATGGATTCGCTGGCCAGGCGCGCTTCGAGTTCAGCAGCAGCCAGCTCATTGCGGCGCGATTCAAGTAAGGCTTCGATGGCCTGCGTGGCGACGTTGATCTGCGCGCCTTGAGCGCGGCGCTCGTCGGGTGAGAGTTTGCCTAGCCCCTTGAGCAATTCCGTGATGGAGCCCTGCTTGCCTAGAAAACGCGCTTTCTCGTTTTCGAGCATTGCGGGCTGCGTGGCAGCGGCAAAGGCGGCGCGGGCGTTTTCGACGAGTTGATCGAGAGAGTCCATAAATCAGAGATCCCATTGGCCACTGACCAAGGCTTACCGAGTGGGTGATACCGCTTCCCTCACTCCAACCCCTCTCCCGGAGAGAGAGGGGCTTTTAACTTCCCTCTCCCTCCGGGAGAGGGATTGAGGGTGAGGGAGCAGCGCCGCACCATCTACTCGCTGTCGCGTTGTTCAGTAAACCCAGTAATACAAACGGGGTCTGGTCAAGTGACCAGACCCCGTAATGTTTGAATCGTTAAACCTGAACCGCCCGCATCAAACATTCTTGAGGCGGGCGACCCAGGCTTTAGGCGGCGAGGCTGGACTTGACCTTGTCAACAACGGCAGCAAAAGCCGGCTTGTCGAGCACGGCCATGTCCGCCAGCACTTTGCGATCCAGTTCAATCTCGGCCTTTTTCATGCCGGCCATGAAGGCGGAATACGTCAGTCCCAGTTCACGCACGGCGGCATTGATACGCGCAATCCACAGCGAACGAAACACGCGCTTCTTGGCACGGCGGTCGCGGTAGGCGTATTGCCCCGCCTTCATCACCGCTTCTTTGGCGACACGGAAGACGTTTTTGCGGCGCTGCGTAAAACCTTTGGCGGCGACTAGAACTTTCTTGTGGCGCGCACGCGCCGTAGTACCACGTTTAACCCGAGGCATTTTTATCTCTCCTTACGCGTAGGGCAGCATGCGGCGTGCCGATTTGACATCTGAATCGTGCACGGCAGTCATGCCGCGCAACTGACGCTTGCTCTTGGTGGTGCGCTTGGTGAGCAGGTGACGCTTTGTGGCTTGGCCACGTTTGATCGATCCGCTGGCGCGAACCTTCAGCCGCTTGGCAGCGGCCTTCTTGGTCTTCATCTTGGGCATGGTGCCCACCTCTTTCATCTGACATGCCTGTAGGCGTTCGGCACTCGCCGAAACTTTTTTAGCCCTGAGGCACTTGTTTTCCGCCGGTTGCTTTTAAAGCAGCAACCCGCGGGATTCGTAACTTTGGTGATTACGGTTACTTCTTCTTCTTGGGCGCCACCATCATGATCATCTGGCGGCCTTCCAATCGCGGCATGGATTCAACCACGGCAAAGTTGTCGAGCTCGGTACGTACGCGCTCCAACACTTTGAGACCCAGGTCCTGGTGCGCCATTTCGCGTCCGCGAAAACGCATGGTGACTTTGGCCTTGTCGCCCTCTTCCAGGAACTCGCGCAGCTTGCGCACCTTGGTGGCGTAATCATGATCGTCCGTGGCCGGGCGAAACTTGATTTCCTTGACCTCGATGACTTTCTGCTTGAGCTTGGCTTCGTGCGCCTTTTTTTGCTCCTGGTACCTGAACTTGCCGTAGTCCATGAGGCGACATACGGGAGGGACAGCGGTGGGCGCAATTTCCACCAGATCAACCTCTGCTTCATCAGACAACCGCAATGCTTCGGTCAGGCTGACGACCCCTAGTGCTTCTCCCTCGATTCCGACCAGGCGAATTTCTGCTGCGGAAATTTCTCGGTTCAGGCGATGCGAACGATCCTGTGCGATGGTGATTCACTCCCAAAAAAGAAAAATTAAGCCGTGCTGCCCACATTGCGGCGCTGAGTGACGTCCTCTCGGAGTAATTCAGCAAAGGCATCGACCGACATCACACCCAGATCGACACCACCGCGGGCCCGCACGGCCACCGTACCTGCTTGCCGCTCCTTGTCGCCCACCACAAGGATGTACGGGAGCTTACGCAAACTGAGGGCGCGGATCTTATAGGTGATCTTTTCGTTGCGCAATTCGGTTTCAACCCTAAAGCCTTGTTTCTTCAGCGCATCCGCAACAGACAGGACGACGTCGGTCTGCGCCTCTGAAATATTGGTCACCGCCACCTGCACCGGGGCCAGCCAGGGCGGCATGGCACCGGCAAAGTTCTCGATGAGCATGCCTATGAAGCGCTCCAGCGAACCCACTATGGCCCGATGCAGCATGACGGGTACTTTGCGTGAGTTGTCCTCGGCCACGTATTCGGCCCCCAGGCGCACCGGCATTTGGAAGTCCACCTGCATGGTGCCGCACTGCCATTCACGGCCGATGGCGTCTTTTAGCGTGTATTCAATCTTGGGGCCGTAAAAAGCACCCTCGCCGGGCGAGATGGCAAATTCCACGCCGGAGCGGCGCAGCGCCTCTCTAAGGGCGTGTTCGGCCTTGTCCCAGACTTCGTCCGAGCCAATGCGCTTGTCAGGCCGCGTGGAGACCTTGTAGAGGATGTGTTCAAGGCCA
>CAZZAD010000202.1:0-5129 GCA_964652055.1 uncultured Burkholderiaceae bacterium
GACCACAACCTTGGCGGCCTTCTTGACAACCGACTTGGCTACTTTCTTTTCAACTTTGGGCACGGCCTTAACCTTGACCACCGGCGCCTTGACCACTGGCGCCTTGGCGACCGGCAGCGGCCGCAACTTGGCGGCGGCCTTGGCGGTGACGGTCACGGCCACAGGTGCGGGCACACCCGGCTTGGTGATGATGGTGGTGGTGGCGGCCGCTTCTTCCTTGATGTCCCACAGCTTGAGTAAGTCCGCCAGGGTCATAAGGGCGCCAGCGGCGACGCGGTTGCGCCGCGCGGAGACGGAATCGCGCACGATCTTTTCCACAATGTCGAGCGGCAGGCGGTTCAGGTCCAAGAACTTGATGTAGCTCTTGGTGGGATTGGCGCCGGGCAGTGCATCTTTGTGCTTGATCACGACCTCGGGTTCGGCCACGTACAGCGACATGGAACGGCGCCCCGAGGCCAGCGCAAACAACGGCCCGTCGAGTTCATAAAACGCCAGGCCATAACGCATGCTTTCGCGCACTCCGCGCGCAGAGCGCCGGATCATGCTGCACACACGGGCCATGGCCACACGACGGTCGGGGGGCAAGTCCCGCAAATAAGCCCCCACCGTCATGACGCCGACCGTCACGGCACTCTGGGTCGTCATTGCTATTCCTCCAACATGCATCCCCAGCGCGAACGGCGCTGCCGGGTCAGCGCCGAATCTTAGCCGATGATGGAGAGGTTCTCGGGCAAAGCGCGAAGTAGGCGCCGCCGTGACTACCGCGGCGCCTGCTGCAGCCTGAGCATCATGGCTTCGCGCTCTGGGTAACGGGCGCATTCGACTTCAGCCAGTGTTGCGCTCACAAACTTCTGCGTCGACATATCCGCGCGCACTACCGTCTTTGCGCTCATCAACGCGACTTCGCCGGTTTTGCCCGCGTGCGTGCGCCATTTGGCGCCGGAAATGACAAAACCGCCGTCCTGCCGCGTGCGGCCTACACACTGCACGGACAGTGTTTCGCCGGCGACTTCGTCGGGCCAGAGCTGTTCGTCCAGAATGTGGAAGCGCAAGCGTGCCTGCGAGGAATTGACCATTTCAATGATGGAGCGCTTGAGCATCCACGTGCGCGCCACCTGGCCACACGACACGATCCACACCTCGTAGTCACTGGTGCCCATGCGCGAGCGCCAGCTGGGCTGCATCACGCAACCGGGGGGCATCTGCAGGCCCGAGCTCGGTTCGCTATAGATGGGCCGCCCGACATAACTGGAAGGCGCACTGGAAGGAGCGGCCACCGGCACGACGCCGTTTTGCGCGCCCACCGGCAAGGCCAGGGTCCAGCCAAACCCAATCAGCAGAAGACAGTTTTTGAACATCGCGCGAGGTTAACCCGGGAAATTCATCAAAGATGGTCTGAAGTCAGGGAAAACACATTCCAATTCAGCGCGTTGCAGCCAGACAACGGCAAATCGAACTAGCGCGCTTTGTAAAAAACGAAGTCCGCTGAAAACGCCACCCGCAACAACTGATTTTGTTGATTCGGGCCACACGACGGTGGCGGCATACCGCCCAGGGTGTTCACGCGCTGGACATGGGTCACCCCAGAAAAAACGCCTTTGCCCTGGGATTTGGCGCTCAACAGCAACCAGCGCAGATCTTCGGGCCGCGGCGCCTTCTCATGCCCGGCCACCGTACTGACCAGCGAGCTGCCGTCCTGATGCGTGAACGAGAAGTTCGCGCCATGTCGACCCACGACTTTTCCGGCCTCGTCAAAAAGATCAGCCTCAGGCAGACGAAAAATCCAGCCATAGCCCGCATCGGCCCCCAGCCGCTCACAGCGAAACACCTGTACGCCCTGCCCCTTGAGCCGCAACACGGCCTGATGGGTGTCGGGCACCTTGATGTCGCTAAACACCGAAAGGGGCGGCGACAGGCTGCCCGGTGGCGGTGTGGTGGTGCAGCCGATGAGGGTGCTGGCCAGGGCCAGCGACATCAGACGTAACAAAGTGTTCATGCGGGTTTTCCTCTCTTGGCGCTCAGCGCATTGCCGGCACGCGAACTGGCAGCACGTCCCAATTGGGCACTGATCCACTGGCCCGTGGCCACGACCTGATCCAGATCGATGCCGGTTTCAATATCGAGCCCGCGCAGCAGATACAGCACATCTTCGCTGGCCACGTTGCCAGTAGCACCCGGCGCATAGGGACAGCCCCCCAGGCCGGCCACGCTGGCATCAAACGAGGCCACACCCATCTCAAGGCAGGCATACACATTGGCCACGGCCTGACCGTAGGTGTCGTGAAAATGGCCGCTGAGCTGGTCCAGTTCAAACACACTCAGCGCCGCCTGCATGGCGGCCTGCACCGCACGCGGGGTGCCGGTACCGATGGTGTCGGCCACACCCAGATACTGCACGCCGATGGCTTTGAGGAGCCGCGCCACGTCCTGTACCGCTTGGGGTTGGACCTCGCCTTGATAGGGGCAACCCAACGCGCACGAGATCACGCCGCGGATGGCGATGCCTTGCGCACGCGCGGCTTCGCACACCGGAACAAAGCGCTTGATCGATTCGGCAATGGAGCAGTTGATGTTCTTCTGACTGAACATTTCGCTGGCCGCGGCAAACACCACGATTTCATCGGGCTTGCCCGGCAGCGCCGCTTCGAGGCCTTGCAGGTTGGGCACCAACACCGAATAGCGCACGCCGGGCCTGCGCGCGATGCGCGCCATGACCTGCGCGCCATCAGCCATTTGCGGCACGCGGCGTGGCGAGACAAACGAAGTGACTTCAACGCCCGCAAACCCCGCAGCGCTCAGGCGATTGACCAGTTCAACCTTGATATCGGTGGTCAGTGCAATGGCTTCGTTTTGCAGACCATCGCGCGGACCCACATCCACAAGGCTGACGCGCGTAGGCAAATGCGGCATGGAAAGTAGGAAGTAATTTCGACCGTGTGGATGGTAACGCTCACGTCTTCGTGTGCTCCAACCATTCAGACGAGCTCAAACACACGAGCCCGATACACGGGCGAAAGGACGACGCGCGTCTTGTCACCACGCAAGGTGCGCGCCACCATGCGTGCACTGCTTTGATGGGAGATGGCGATGAGAGCTCTGCAACTTGTGTGGGCCAAGCTCAGGGCCACCCTGGCCACAACATTGAAAGCAGCACTGGTGATCGCGCTGATGGTGTCGGGTCTGGTGACTTGAAATACCTCAGTGCGCAGCGCACCGCGGCGGCACCTCACCCTCACGCGCCTGATGGCGACCCGCCATAAAACATGTAGCACCCCTGTTCACGCAGCGCATGCGCACTCACCGAGCCCTGAGTCAGCTGCGGGGCGAACGCGCCTTGGACACGCACCTCGCGCTGGCATGAAGCAGGCACCGCGCGGATGGCGCCCGGCGACGACCACGCGGCAAACAACTTCTCCATGGTTGGCGATGAGAAGCGACGACCACGCGGCAAACAACTTCTCCATGGTTGGCGATGAGAATCTTGGTGAACAGGGTGGCGTGATGCACAACGTTTCGATGGCGGGAACTACTGCATGGATCGTAAACTTGACGCCTCGAACGCCCCCCACAAAACCGTGCCCTTGTCTCGGATGCTCCACCGTCATCTCACCCACCAGCGACTTTCGCTCGCCGCCATTGACGACGTGATTGCGCGCGGGCGCTGGCAGGATTGGGCCAATTTGCGGCGTGCGGTTCTTGCGGATCGCGCTTTGCTCGACAAAGTGCAACAGGTGTGCCGCCCTCATGTGTCTGATCCCTACGCGCAGCGCCATCACTTCTGGATGAACTATGTCAAAGCACACGCCGCCGCTGCCTGAGTGGGAAGAAGTCCTTTCCAGCGCAGCACCGGCTTTCACACGACGCCGATCACGTGCTCACGGATCTGCGCCAGCGCTTTGATGAGGTGCTGGCGCAAATTGAATCGGTTGCGGGCTGGAAGACGGCACGCGTCAAACATCCCGTGCTGACCCTGGGCAGTCTCGATGGCATAGAGACCGGTGTGCGGCAGCTCATCCGCGACGAGCCGCTGGAGACCACCGAGGTGGATTGTCATGGGGCGCACATCACGGTTCCGACCGAGGGTGAAATTCTGTGCATTAAAGGCATCCTGATCCTCAAACGCAACGCCACGCGCGACTACCTGGACTTTGTAGCGCTGGCCGATCACATGAGCGATGAACACGCCGCACAAGCGCTGCACGCGCTGGACCGGCTTTATCCGCAAGACAACGGCGAGTCGCCCCTGCAACAACTTCAAATACAACTGGCCCATGCCGTTCCGTACGACCTTGAAGACACGAACTTGTCTGAATACAAAAATCTGGCGCCACGTTGGCATGACTGGAACCAGGTCCAAGCCGCCTGCGCACATATCGCCACCGTAGTTTTTGATCGGGTATGCGAGCTATCCGATCACGACGCCGGCAAGCCCGCCGCATCCCCCAAGCCCTGAAGCGGGCGCTGCCCTCAAGGCCATGATGTAGGTCCGTTCGCGCTGAGTCGCTACACCACAGCACGGCTATGGCACCATAAAAAAAGTTCCTATGGCTCTTTACGCCCCCCCCCTGGGGCCACAGAATGCGCCGTCAATTTCACTACGGCGTCGTCGCGCGCTTTTCACGGAGGAACACACCATGGCATTTCCCGGCATGAAGCCCGTCAATCTCACGAATCTTTCCAATGCACAACCACACCATGTTGATTACAGCAGCGGCGTGGGGGTCCATGTGCAAAACCGCGACCTGAACCAGCCCATCTTTCATGAACGGCAGGGCAATTTCCTCGTTCAAAGAACCGATCCGCACCCAGTGGCTCAGCCTGGCGCCGAGTTATTTGGAGAGGCTTACACACAACAAGTGCTGAAGCAGGGGCTCTATCGAGACAAGACACCGCACAGCAACCTGCCTGTTATGGATCCATGGAATATCGAGTTCCCTGTTGTAGCGGTGACACCAGACAATGCCAACCAAAACGTTGTGCACTCCACTAACAAAGAAAAGCGTGCCGTGCTTTTTGCGCTGGAAGGGGGAAGTAACTTTATTAACCCGCCCATGATGGCAGTAAAGGGGGGCTCCCAGGGCAATTGCATGAAGCCCCCGCGGTCTGAGGCTCGATTTGCGTAGGCGGAT
>CAZZAD010000203.1:0-1210 GCA_964652055.1 uncultured Burkholderiaceae bacterium
ATTTGGTGTCGGCCTGGCACAGCGCTGCGGGTGTCGTGCTGGGGCAGGTCAAGACGGGCGACAAGAGCAACGAGATCACAGCCATACCGCAGTTGCTCGGCGGATGGGAATTGGATCAGTTGTGGGAGGGCTTGCGGCAACCTTCATTTGCGCACTGATTTCTTAGTGCCTGGTGTCAACGTTCAATGACATTTCCTTCCGCGCGCAGAATTTCAACGAGCAAATCCATTGCGCCCAGTCCTTCCCGAGCATCGAACACATTGAGCCATACCTCTTTGAGTGTCGGATGCTGGGTAAGAAAGATCACGCAGGTGCCTGTATCGCACTTGAAATGTGGCGCATAGGAAAGCAGAGCGGGAGATTCGACAATGCCTTTTTCGTGCGCTTCTCTGATTGCATGTTCCCCATAAGCCGCATTGACAAAAACTGAAATGATCTCGCCTGGCTGAAAGGTGCGACTGGATTTCAGGGTTTGCACTACTTCGAAGAGCTCAGCGTATTCGACATACACCGTTTCACTGGATTTTTGAAAATGGGTTTCCTTTGGAAAAACTTTTCTTTGGAGTTCCCTGGTTTTCCCCAATTGCTTAACAACCAGCACTTCGGTACTCGAGCGGACGGAGTCTTCTAGTGGTATGGGTTCAGACGGAACGTATACTATTTGTGACACGTGGGCCTCGCGGGCAAATAGCATTGCACTAAGAACAAAAATGTAGGCAAGCGCCTTTTTGATCACCATCTTGGTTTGATTCCCGCGTGAATATTTCAGGGGCCAATGTTCGAAGCATTTACAAGGTTATAAGGCCGAGGATGCAGCGTAAAACGTCGAGCGTCATCTGGCCGGATCAACGGGGCCTTCTAACCACAAGCTAATGGGTGACCACGATGTTTGCCCGGATGCTGCGATGTTGCACGTTGTGTGTCCGCCGGAGCGACGGGTTGGGCCTAGCTGTCATCAAGATATTCATTGATTATTTCCTTCATTCGTTCGCCTGAGTGAACTGGCTTATCGTTAGCAACGGCGCGAATAGATTTCGGAATGGGCTCAGCCTTAGGGGAAAGTTCGAGCGTAAAACTATCAACGCAGCACTGGCAACCGCTGTTTTCACTGATCGCCATTACCTCTTCAATATTTCTACGAAGCCACTCCCTAAATTCATTGACCTCACCTTTGGTGGCTTTGGCTTCAGCCGGCTGGGCATTCAACATC
>CAZZAD010000203.1:1220-5126 GCA_964652055.1 uncultured Burkholderiaceae bacterium
CTCGTTCCATATATGACTCAACGCAAAGTTGCAAAGTTATAGATCAAATATTGACATAAACGCTTTACTTTCCTCGCGTTGTGAGTCTTTCTTTTAAGAGAGCGCCATCATGTCTAGAGCGGGCCCCCGATGTTCCAATGCGTGGGCGCAGCCACGCCCTGTCGCTATCAACGACATCCGTTACTAGCCTGTACACAGTTTCCGATACTGGGGCTGTCCGATTTTTATATGTGAAGTGATCCCTAACGAAACTCCTTGTTTCCAACCAACCTGCTGACGGCGTGAAGGTGACGGTTAAACGTCTCGGTGGGCTCAATCTGTCCGCTCGGGGCGCCATGGGCATCGGGGTAGTTGTTGGAGCCCCAGACCTCGAGGGCTTTGTCTGAATACGCGATGTCAAGCCGCCATTGTGTGCCGTCCAACGTAGCGCTTTCGTACGCTGCCTGCCAATTCCAAAGGTGGATCCCGTCAAGCAGACGCCGAAACTCACACCACTGGGCCGCACTGGGCTTGAACTTGCTGCGCTCTGCTACGACGCGGCCTGGGTCATACGCGGTATAGGTGAGGATGTCGTGACTGAGTTCCACTTCAAATGATTTGCCAAACAGGCCACCGATGTGGGTGGAAAGGCGCCTGGGAGCACAGGGTTGCTCGGCTGCAGTCGTCATGGGCGCTCCCGCACACACAATAAGTGCCAGATTAAAAACGTAGGGCAACAGCGCACGCAAACTGAAGCGGCGACGGCCGCGTCTAGACATTGCATCGTTCATCGTGCGCCGTGCTCGAAGCCAGCCAAGACCACTGGAGCGGTTATGGCACCGGACAATCGCCCACCGACACCGCGCAGTTGGCGTAGTAGGGCTGTGCCACTTGTATCGCTCCGTCAGCATCACAAGCCATGACCTGGCGGATCTCATAACAGTAGTCGCCACTGATCTGGCTGCTGCACACGGCTTTGAGGTTGAAGGGCTGGGCCAGGCCTCCGGGGTTGGCGGGGCATGGTGCGGCGGGCGCAGGCGTGTTCACGTTCACGGTGTGCTCCAGCAGCACGGTCTGACCCGTGGCGTTCATGCCGCGCAGTTTGAATTTGCGCGTGGGTTGATCGGCGTTGGCGGTGTAGGTGGCGCTGCGGTTGCCGGCCGGATCAGGAAAGATGCGGCCTTCCGTGGTTTGGCCATCCACATCAAAGTCATAACGCTTGCAGGCGGTGGCGCTCCAGGTCACATCAAAGCGATCACCCCGGTTGGCGGAGTCGGGTGCGTTGAGTGTGATGACGCAAGGGGCCTTGATGGAAACCACCGTCATGCTGCTCGTTGCGGTTTCTTGTGCCGTGCCGCGGTAGCGAGGGTTGATGCTGGTTTCTTTCAACGTGAGCGTGACCACGCGGCCCTCGGCGTAGCCCGTGGTGGGCGGCATGATGCGCAGGCGCGAAGTGATGGTTTGCGCATTGGCGTCACTGGCCACATCGGTCAGCGTGTACACGGTGCGTGCATTGTTGGCTGGGTTGCTCGAGTCAAACCGCGGCATCTCCACGCCGTCTTCCAGTACGGTGAGTTTGTTGGCCAGGCCGTAACGCACGTTCAGGGTGAACGAGTTCCACTTGCTGTAGTGATGGGGGTCGTTCTGCCACGTGAGCAGCAATTCTTTTTTGACCACAACGGGTGGCGCGGCGGGCGGTGCCCGGTTGGCAATGTCTTGCGAGACCTGCACCATCGAAGCGCAGCCCGTGAGCACTATCGGCAGGCAGGCCATGCCGAAATAAAAACTGAATGAACTTAGCGAGCGATTCATGGGCAGGCTCCTTCGACGCATGTTGGTGTGTATGAGAAAAGCGCGGCGATCGTAGTCTTGAGTTCTGTCACATACCTGAGCCCGAGTTGCCGCATTTGCGGCAAGGTGTTGTTTGTTTGAGGTGCGTCAGCGACTAAACGCTTAGGGTGGGCTGCGGCTCTAGCACCTGTGCCACCCGTGCTTGCAACATCGGCACCAACTCCACTTCAAACCACGGATTGCGTTTGAGCCACAGGTTGTTGCGTGGGCTGGGGTGGGGCAGGGGAAAGAGCGTCGGCGCGTAGTGCCGCCAGTCGCGCACGGTGTCGGTGAGCGATCCTCGCGCGTGCGGCAGGTGATAAGCGTGGGCGTACTGGCCAATCACCAAGGTGAGTTGCACGCGCTTCAAGTGCGACAACATCGGCGCGCGCCACAGGGGGGCGCATTCGGGTCGCGGTGGTGCATCCCCCGATTTGCCTGTGCCGGGGTAACAAAAACCCATGGGCACGAGGGCCACCTGGCGGGTGTCGTAGAACACCTCGCGCGACATGCCCAACCAGGCGCGCAGCCGCTCGCCGCTGGCGTCGTTGAACGGCACACCCGTCTCATGAACTTTGCGGCCGGGGGCCTGGGCTGCGATCAGGATGCGTGCGGTGGGGTGGAGCTGAAATACAGGGCGTGGGCCCAGGGGCAGATGCTCAGCGCAGCGGGTGCAGGCGCGGACTTCGGTGAGCAATGTGGTCAGGCGGGCCATGGCGTGTGGACGTTCAGGCTAATGTTGGCAAGTGCACGACATGGATGCCTATTGGTCACGATCAACCCACGGGAATGGCAATGCCCCTGATCACCCACATCGAAGAGTTGCGCATTCTGGCCAAGCGCCGGGTGCCACGCATGTTTTATGACTACGCTGACAGTGGCTCGTGGACCGAGTCCACGTACCGCGCCAACGAGAGCGATTTTCAGTGCATCAAGTTGCGTCAGCGAGTGGCGGTGGATATGGAGGGGCGCAGCCTGCGCACCACGATGGTGGGGCAGGAAGCGACCATGCCGGTGGCGCTGGCACCCACGGGCCTGACCGGCATGCAGCATGCCGATGGCGAAATTCTCGCCGCGCGTGCAGCGCAGCGGTTCGGGGTGCCCTTTACCTTGTCCACCATGAGCATCTGCTCCATGGAAGACGTGGCCGCACACACCACGGCACCCTTCTGGTTTCAGCTCTATGTGATGCGCGATCGCGAGTTTGTGGAGCGGCTCATTGAGCGGGCCAAGGCGGTACGTTGTTCAGCGTTGATGCTCACCCTGGATCTGCAAATCATCGGTCAGCGCCACAAGGATCTGCACAACGGCTTGTCTGCGCCGCCCAAGCTCACGCTAGCCAATGTGCTCAACCTGATGACCCGCCCGCGCTGGTGCCTGGGGATGCTGGGCACGCGGCGCCATACCTTCGGCAACATCGTGGGTCATGCCAAGGGGGTGGATGACCTGGGCTCACTGGCCGACTGGACGCATCAGCAATTCGATCCCAAGCTGAGCTGGAACGATGTGGAATGGATCAAGAAGCGTTGGGGCGGCAAGCTGATTCTCAAAGGAATCATGGATCCCGAAGACGCACAACGCGCCGTGGATTGCGGCGCGGATGCACTCATCGTGAGCAACCACGGTGGGCGTCAACTCGATGGCGCGCCCTCGAGCATCAGCGCGCTGCCCGCTATTGCCGATGCCGTGGGCCAGCGCATTGAGGTCTGGCTCGATGGCGGCATCCGCAGTGGGCAAGACGTGCTCAAGGCGCGCGCCCTCGGTGCACGCGGCACATTGATTGGCCGCGCGTTTCTCTATGGCTTGGGGGCACTGGGTGAAGCAGGCGTGACGCGCTGCCTGGAGATCATCCACAAGGAGCTGGACCTGACGATGGCCTTTTGCGGGCGCAAGCGCATTCAGGATGTGGACCGGTCGATTCTGGTGGCAGGGACGTATCCGGACTAACAGTGTTTCAGGCGACCGTAGTGAAGTTCGTCGCTCCGGTCTGCGCCCTGTCTCTTAGTAATTACATCTCAGTTCGACTTCGGTGCAGTGTTTGCACCCTTGTATCTTGTTTTTTGCAGTTGCAGTGAGTTTTTTTATATCCATAGTAGT
>CAZZAD010000204.1:0-5117 GCA_964652055.1 uncultured Burkholderiaceae bacterium
CCAGCCCTCCCTCCATGTCTCGCCCCCTCCGCCTTGAGTTCGACGGCGCGCTTTCTCACCGCACAGCGCGGGGCCATGCGCGCGAAGCCATTTTTATTGATGACCAGGACCGCTTGCTGTTTCTTGCGGTGTTGGCCGAAACCATCACGCGGCTAGGGTGGCTGTGCCACGCCTATTGCCTGATGGATAACCACTATCACCTGCTCATCGAAACCCCTACCGCAAACCTCTCTCTGGGCATGCGCCACATCAATGGGATCTATACGCAGCGCTTTAACCGCCGCCATGGCCGGGTGGGCCACGTGTTTCAGGGGCGCTTCAAAGCATCGGCCCAGTCTGAAGGCGTTGTTTTCAGCGCGGGTCTGTGTGGACAAGCCTGCGCGCGATCAGGCCATTCGACGCGCTTACCTTGAGTGCGGCTATTCCATGGCGGATATCGCCCGCACAACCGATATTCACTACTCAACGGTGAGCAAGATTATCAAGGGAGAAAGGTAGAACCGTTATGTCTAGACCCCAAGCATGTGTGGACCTGACCCCCAGCATGTGTGTGACCCCAAGCATGTGTCGTTAGATCCGCCCCGTTGGCTCACTGCCTAACCCCTTGCTCAAGGCGAGCCCCAGTCGCGTGGCACACTGGACACTGGGCGTTGTCATCAACAGTGATATCAATCCACGATAGGAGAAGAACATGAAGCAACTTGGTGCAGAGTTTGTGGGGACCTTTTGGCTCGTCATTGGCGGCTGCGGAAGCGCTGTCCTCGCGGCAGCATTCCCAGAGGTTGGCATTGGTCTGCTTGGCGTCTCACTCGCCTTCGGCCTGACCGTTCTGACCATGGCGTACGCCATCGGGCACATCTCGGGGTGTCATCTGAACCCGGCAGTCACCGTCGGTCTGCTGGTCGGCGGACGTTTCCCTGCAGCAAAGGTTGCTCCATACGTCGTCGCTCAAGTGCTTGGCGCTACTGCTGCAGGGGCGGTGCTGTACGTCATTGCCTCCGGTGCGCCCGGATTCGATATCAGCAAGGGGTTCGCGTCGAATGGCTTTGGCGCACATTCTCCCGGGGGTTACTCACTGACTGCCGCCCTCGTGTGCGAGGTCGTGATGACAGCCTTCTTCTTGGTGGTGATTCTTGGTGCTACTGATAAGCGTGCTCCGCAGGGCTTTGCGCCGATTGCCATAGGTCTAGCCCTGACGCTGATCCACTTGATCAGCATCCCAGTAACTAACACCTCGGTGAATCCAGCACGAAGCACAGGCGTAGCGGTGTTTGTAGGGGATTGGGCGCTTGCTCAGTTGTGGTTGTTCTGGTTGGCTCCCATAGTCGGTGGGGCGCTTGGGGCCGTTATCTACAAGGTGATCGGCAGCGACGACGCCTAACCCCTCACCCAACCGGACGCCTTACGGCACGCCACGCATGGCCCTCATTTCATTCTGGGCCATGCACGTCCTGCCTCAAGACACCGGCTGGCTCAAACGGAAGGCCGATGCAGAAGGTCAGATCTGGACATAACGGTTTTCTTTGTTCTTCTGAAATGATTAGCGTGCCGTCATATAACGATCTGACCCCATCTTCCTACTCGCTTCCTTTCTGGCTTCCTACTTTCCCCTCCATTTGAAATACCAGCCTCAGTCATTTGGGCGAAACACGCGCACGCGAGAACTAATCCGTTTTTTCTGCTCGCGTACCACGGTGCGCATATCAAATTCAGTCTGCAGATTCATCCAGAAACGCGGGTCCATGTCGAAGTACAGACCCAGCCGCAACGCGGTGTCGGCCGTGATGGGACGACGGCCATTGACCAGCTCACTGATGCGGCTGGGAGATACATCAATATCCGCAGCCAGTTGCCGCGCGGTCACGCCGAGCGGCTTCATAAATTCTTCAATCAGAATTTCTCCGGGGTGAATCTCGTCGAGCACTTTGGGCATTTTTGTCTCCTAGTGGTAGTCCACAATTTCAACGTGGTGCGCGCCGTCCTCGCGCCAGATAAAACACAGCCGCCATTGGTCATTCACTCGAATGCTGTGCTGTCCCCTGCGATTGGACTTGAGCGCTTCAAGCTGGTTTCCCGGAGGAATCCTCAAGCTCGCCAGCTCGACGGCCGCATGCAGCTGCAATAATTTGCGTCGCGCCATCCGTTCAATATTTCTGAACCGAGGTACGACCTCACTACGAAAAAGCGCCTCGGTATCCGGGCAGGCGAACGCATGAATCATGCGCAATGATGTTCCGTGATACGGAACCTGTCAACAAGAACGTCCATCTACTACCCAAACCGCCCCAAAAACTCCAACCGCACCCGACGGGCACGCAGGTCCTGCGGTGTTCTGGCTTGTGCGAAATCGCGGGCCCAGGTCTGAAAGTCGGGGGTGGCGGCCAGGCGTTGGCTGTCGGCGGCGTTCTGGCACACGAAGGCGGGGGGCACGAGCTGGAGGGTCTCGGTGTGTGCGGGTTCTTTGGCGGGCAACGCTTGGGCACGGGTGGCTGCTGCGAGTGCGTCCTGGGCCATGCGGCGGTAGGTGGTCCATTTACCGCCCACGACGGACACCAGGTTGCCGCACTCCACCAACACCGCATGCTCGCGTGAGATCTTTGCAGTGCCCGACACGCCCACCCCTGAGAACAAGGGGCGCAATCCGGCAAAACGTGCGCGGATGTCTTCGGGCCGGGGGGCGCGAGTCAAGTACTGGGCCGCGGTCTTGAGCAGGAAGGCAATTTCATCGGCGCTGGGTTGGGGCTCGCGCGGCGCGTCGCTGCGTGCCACGTCGGTGGTGCCGACCAGCAGCGCGCCGTACCAGGGCACCACAAAGAGCACGCGTCCGTCTTGGGTGTGCGGTATGAGCAGCGCGGCCTCTGAGGGCAAAAAACTTTTGTCCAGAACAATGTGCGAGCCTTGGCTCACTGTGGTGACGTTGGCCAAGGCGGGATCAGCCAGTTTTCGGACGGCATCGACCCACACGCCTGCGGCATTGAATACACATTGCGTGGCCAGGCGAAATGGCTCGCCGGTTTCACTATCGCGCACCTGTACGGCGCGGATGCGGCCTTCGTCTAGTTCCAGTGACTCGCAGGCCACGTAGTTGATGGGCGTGGCACCCAGCGCGTACGCGGTCTGCATGAGTGCGATGGCCATGGCAGCGTCATCGAACTGTGCATCCCAATAGGCCACGCCACCGCGCAAGCCCTGGGGTTGCACGCCGGGCAGACGTTGCAGGGTTTCTGAGCGTGACAACCAGCGCGTGGGCCCCAGACTGGCGCGGCCGGCCAGCAGGTCGTACAGGCCCAGCCCCACGCGCATGAATTCACGCTCGCCCCAGCGGTAGCAGGGCACGATGAATTCGAGTGGTTTGACGATGGCCGGCGCGATGTGCCGCAGCACGGCGCGCTCGGCCAATGCTTCACGCACGAGTTTGAGGTTGCCTTGCGCGAGGTAGCGCACGCCACCGTGCACCAGTTTGGTGCTGCGGCTGGAGGTGCCGCTGGCGAAATCGCCCTGTTCAATGAGAGCCACGCGCAGCCCGCGTGCGGCGGCGTCTACGGCAATGCCCAGGCCCGTGGCGCCACCGCCGATGATGACGGCATCCCAGGGCGTGGGCTCGCGCAGGCGCGCCAGCAGGTGCTCGCGATGGATGGGTTGGGGGGTGATGGGGGGCATGGTTAATGGCGAGGTTTCATGACGACACAAGTGGCATTGCCCACGTGCGAGGGAAACCTGTTCCGTCATCCCCGCGCAGGCGGGGATCCAGGCGATTTCCGTCACCGGCACTGGATCCCCGCCTCCGCGGGGATGACGAAAGCTGAGTGCGATGTAGCGGGGAGGTCAAAGTTGACCGCTCCTTTTGAATCACACCAGTCACGAACACGCCCACCCCCGCGCCCGCTCTACCGCCCGTGCCCACTGCGCGCGTTTGTCTACACGCGCCTGCGCAGACATGACCGGTTCAAAGCGGCGATCCTCTTGCCAGAGCGCAGCAATCTCATCCTGACTGCGCCACACCCCCACGGCCAACCCGGCCAGATAGGCCGCACCCAGCGCGGTGGTTTCGGTCACACGCGGGCGCACCACGGGCACGCCGATGAGATCGGCCTGTAACTGCATCAGCAGGTCGTTGCGCGATGCACCGCCGTCTACGCGCAGTTCGGTCAAGGGTGCACCGGCATCACGGTGCATGGCTTCGAGTACATCGGCGCACTGCTGGGCAATGGATTCGAGCGCGGCGCGCGCCAGGTGGGCTTGGGTGGTGCCGCGGGTCATGCCGATCATCAGGCCGCGGGCGTCAGCATCCCAATAAGGTGCCCCCAAGCCGGTGAACGCGGGCACGAGCACCACGCCGCCGCTGTCGGTGCAACTTGCGGCAAGCGCTTCAACATCGCTTGCCCGTTTGATCAGCCCCAGGCCATCGCGCAGCCACTGCACCACGGCGCCGCCCATGAATACGCTGCCTTCGAGCAAATACGTCGTGGACGCCAATTTCCAGCCAACGGTGGCGAGCAGCCGGTTGTGAGACACGGGCGGTGTGGCGCCGGCGTTCATCAACATGAAGCAGCCCGTGCCATAGGTGTTCTTGGCCATGCCGGGCGCAAAACACGCTTGCCCGAACGTGGCGGCCTGTTGGTCCCCCGCCATGCCTGCAATGGGAATGCGCGCGCCCAGCAGGGCGGCGTCGGTCTGTCCCAGCACGACGCTGGAGGCCACCACCTGCGGCAACACGGCGCGTGGAATGCGCAGAATTTCGAGCAAGCCCTCATCCCAGTCCAGCGTGTGCAGATTGAAGAGCAGTGTGCGCGAGGCGTTGCTCACGTCGGTGACGTGCACTGCGCCGGCGGTGAGTTTCCACGCCAGCCAGGTATCGATGGTGCCGAAGGCCAGCTCGCCGCGCTCGGCCCGCGCGCGTGCACCCGGCACGTGGGCGAGCAACCAGGCCAGCTTGGTGCCGGAGAAATACGGGTCGAGCAGCAAGCCGGTTTTGGCGGCGAACTCGGGCTCCAGTCCGCGTTCACGCAGCACTGCACATTGCGTTGCGGTGCGCCGGTCTTGCCAGACGATGGCGCGTGCCACGGGCAGGCCCGTGGCGCGATCCCACAACACGGTGGTTTCGCGCTGGTTGGTGA
>CAZZAD010000205.1:0-5090 GCA_964652055.1 uncultured Burkholderiaceae bacterium
GTGGCCGCCGGGCCGCACCTCCTTGCCGTTGGCCTTCAGCGCGGCCGGGTTCATCGCCACCAGCACGTCGGGGTTGTCGCCCGGGGTGTAGATGTCGTGGTCGCCGAACTGCACCTGGAAGTTCGAGACGCCGAGCACCGTGCCCTGGGGGGCGCGGATCTCGGCTCCCACGGTGGCGCGCTTCGTGGCCTGGGTGCGGCTCCTCACGCGGCCGGCGCGGTGGCTGCCGCTCCCGAAACTCTCGGGGTGACCCAGGCCGCGCACGATGTAACTGCGTGCGCCCATGCTGCCGGGGATGATGCCCAGTTCACCGCGCTTGGCGCTCACCGCTCCCTTGCGCGTGACGAAGATGTCCTCACCGAAGTGGCGCTCTTGCTGCACGTAGTTGTGGTGACAGTTCACGGCCTCGACATGCGCCTCAAAGGGCTTGGCGATGATCTGGCGCACGGCGGTGATGAGGTTGCCCATCATCACCTCGCGGTTGCGCGCCGCAAACTTCTGCGCCCAACCCACGCCGCGCACATAGTCGCCAAAGTACTGCGCGCCTTCTTCAAAGTAGGCCAAGTCCTTATCGGGCAGGTTGCGTTGGTGACGCTCGGCATCTTGCTTGGCCAGCTCGATGAAGTGCCGGCCAATGGCGTTGCCCACCCCGCGTGAACCTGAATGCAGCATGAACCACACGGCGCCCGCTTCATCCAGACACACTTCAATGAAGTGGTTGCCCGTACCCAGCGTGCCCAGGTGTTTGTGGTTGTTGGTGTTCTTCAAACGCGGATGCAGTTCGCACAGCGCATTGAATTCATCCACCAACCCCGCCCAGGCCTGATCCACTGCCGCGGGCGGCGTGTCCCACGCGCCCGGGTCGCGCCCGCGCGAACGTGGGCCACCGCCATGCGGCACCGCCCGCTCGATGGCTGCGCGCAAGGGGCCCAGGTTGTCGGGCAGATCGTGGGCGTGCAGCGTGGTTTTGCACGCCATCATTCCGCAGCCGATGTCCACCCCTACCGCAGCGGGAATGATGGCCTTGAGCGTGGGGATCACCGAGCCCACCGTGGCACCAATACCCAGGTGCACATCGGGCATGGCCGCAATGTGTTTGAAGATGATGGGCAGCCGCGCCGCGTTGGCCAGTTGCTGCCGGGCTTCATCTTCCACCGGCACGCCGCGCGTCCACATCTTGATGGGCACGCCGCCGGGGACTTCTTCGTGAATGTGTTGAGGTTCCATCGTTGTCTCTTTCTTAGTAGCTCAGGCGGTCGAACACGGCCTCCACCATAAGTGCAAAGGGCACTGTGGGGTGGCGACGTACTCGATCAACAAGAACCAGGAAATCGGGATGCAATAACTTGGCAACGAATGCACTCTTCGTGCCGGGCGCGAGTGCCCAGTCCTTGAAGACTGCCTGTAGCTGAGCGCGGTCGTTTGCAAACGAGTTGGTGAGCAACTGCTCGGGCCAAAAGCCCCAGTAGGTGCTTTGAACGAACTGCACGGTTGACAGCGGCCCCGGATGCGCTGTCCAGTGGTGCAGCAGCGGATGCAACGCCAGTCCACCAATATCTGCCATGACCAGGAGTGACAAGGGATCGGTCAAGCCGCTGCGCCACGCGCCGCTGTTCAGATGGTGATCAAAGTAGGCCAGCATGAATTCATTGAGGATGCTGACTTTTTTCGGCGTGAAGGAGCCCGCTGGGCAGCGACCGACACGGTCTAAGGTCAGCTCAACGGAGTGGTGGGTCTCTTCACCCGCCGCAAGCACTTCGAGCCAGCGCGGCAACAGATAACGAATTTCTTCTGCGGGCTGCACCAAATCACCCATGGCGCCATTGCAGTACTCGAAGTAGTGGCGCGATGTGAGTTTGCGCAAAGGCAAGGTTCGCATTTCGCGCTCGAGCGCTTCGGGCATGCAACATGCCGTGCATACATTCAGCGGACCATTCGGCGCCTTCTGCCCTCCAAACGCTTCGTAGGCGCGGCGAACCGCAAGTTCAAGCGCTGGCGTAGTCATGAAATCTCCTTGAAGCGCTGCCCTGCCGACAAGTCGGCAGGGCAATACTTAGCGTAGCTTCACCAGGCCATTGAGCACCTGATCCAGCCCTCCAAACACCGAGATCTTGTCGATGCGTTCGGCCACACGTTCCAGCGTTTCCAGCTCTTTCATGCGCAGGGCGACGGGGTTGCCCTCCATCACCTTGGCGGTGTTGAGCAGTGAACGTGTGGCGGCGGTTTCCTCGCGGCGACGGATCACGTTGGCTTGCGCGGCTTTCTCGGCCTCGACCACCTGAGCGAGGATGGTTTTCATCTCGCCGGGCAGCACGATGTCTTTCACGCCCACGCCCACCAACTCGATGCCGTAGGCCGCGAGCTGGGCGCGCGTGTGCGCGGTCACCACTTCGTCGATGACGGCTTTGTTCTCCAGCAGCTCATCGAGGGTGCGGGTACCGACCGCAGCGCGCAGACCAAACTGCAGCTCGCGGTACAGATGCTCCGCGGGTTTGCTCAGTAGCGTGTAGGCCTTGAGCACATCCACGTAGCGCCAGGTGGCCGACAGGTTCAGCCGCAGGCTGACTTTGTCGCGGGTGAGAATTTCCTGCCCCGTGACTTCAAGCGCCTGCAAGCGCAGATCCACAGCTTCCACCGCCACATTGCGGTTGAACTTCCAGAACGCATACACGCCAGGCTCGCGCAGCCGTTGCACTTTGCCGTCGATCCACAGCATGCCGGCGCCGTACTCGGGCACCTGCACCTGCAACACGCCGGCCAGCCCCGCCACCGAACGTTGGCGCAACTGGGTCTGGGTCAGACGTGCGGCCAGCGCAGTGGGGACTTCGGCACCCGTGGCAATGTCGATGACCTCGACCTGCACATCGACCAGTCCCTTCCAGTACAGGCGCCGCGTGCCGGGGGCCAGCACTTCCACCAGCACGCCGTTTTCAGAGCGCAGGCCCACCTGGGTTTCGGTGAGTTCAACGCGCACGAACTCGGCCGCAACCACGGCCGGCTCTTTGGCCAACAGGTAATCGGCCAGGCCGTGCGTAAAGGCGGCCTGCTCCAGCGCGAAGGTTTCCACGCGCAGGCTGTCCATGCCTTCAAACAACCAGTGCGTGCCGGGCTGCAACACGCGCTCAAAGTCGCCATTGCGCAGCAAGAGGCCGCGCTCGTTTTTTTTCACCATCACACGTTTGAATTTCATTTGGGTTTTCCTTTTTGGATTGAGAGATGCCGTTACAGCGTTGGCGGTGGGTGATGAATTGACCCCGACTCGGGCCTTGCGGTGCGCGTGGGCCACGCTCTTATCGAGAGCGACCGCTGCTGGCCGCAGGCGCGAGCCGGGCGCGTTCAGCACCGAGCCGCCAACGCTGACGGGGGCGGGGTTCAGGCGCCTGACGCACAAACTGCTGCGCCTCAGAGGCCATCGACCCGCCCGCCGCGTTCGGCGGGTACTGCAATAACGCTGGATGAAAAGTCCAGATTTGGAGCGGGAGTCGAACCCGCGACTGACGACGTATGAGGTCGCTGCTCTACCCGACTGAGCTATCCAACAGCAGTGGCCATCCGGGACTCGAACCCGGCACCTCGGGGACACGCGCCCTAAGGTGCAACCGTTGATGGCCCTCTACCCACTGCATCGGGCGGCGCGGCATGTGCCACACCAACGGACGGGTCCGGGTGCAGCACACCGGCGGGGCGGAGAGGAGTCCAAACCCCTGACCTGTGAGCGTTCGCCTTTTGCAGCAGATTCCTTTGCGACTGAGCGTGAGGCGTTAGCTCAGGCGCGATTCCTTGCAGCGCGATCCTTTCGGTAGACGCGCGGCCAGCCACTCATGCACGTCCGCGCGGATGCGCCGGCCTTCGAGGAGGAAGTCCTCAAAGCGGCTGGGCACATAGGGCAGATAAACCAGTGGCATGCCGGCTTCCTCGGGCGTGCGGTTGGCCTTGCGGCCGTTGCAGGCGCCGCAGGCCGTGACCAGGTTCATCCAGGTCCAGCGCCCGCCGCGCGCCTGCGGCACGATGTGTTCGCATTGCAGATCCCGCTCTTGAAAACGTTGGGCGCAATACGCGCAGGTCATGCGATCGCGACGGAACAGCTTGCTTTTGCTGAAGGCCGGCGCCACGTCGAACAAGTTGACTTTGGCGGCCCCATGCAGGGCCATGATGGGGTGCACCTCAATGACGGATCGTGCACCACGCAGCACATTGAAGCCGCCACGCAGGGTGGCCAGTGGCCCGTCGCCCTCCACCCAGGCCACAGCGTCTGTGGCCACGTGCGCCGCGGCGTGTTCAAGTGAAATCCACGCCTGCGGCGTGCCCTGGATGTCCAGTTGCAGCACGTGGCTGTGTTCAGGGGTGTGCATCGTGGGCCTCCTTTCGCGGCCTGTGGAGTTGTTGTGTACGTGTCAGCGCGTGTAGTGATGACGACGGGCGCCATCAAAAGCATCCGCTATGCAGACAGCAGCGCTTGAACCATTTTGTGGAGCCG
The DNA here is from genome assembly GCA_964652055.1 of uncultured Burkholderiaceae bacterium. Classification (GTDB taxonomy): domain Bacteria; phylum Pseudomonadota; class Gammaproteobacteria; order Burkholderiales; family Burkholderiaceae_F; genus CAZZAD01. The sequence goes on from CAZZAD010000205.1 coordinate 4,478, forward strand.
CACGGGCACGGGTCGTTGCGTCCGAGCTTTTCGATGAGCTCTTTGTCTCCACGCACCACGCGGTTACCGCGCTTGACCTGCGTTTTGGACGGGAAGCCTTTACGGCGTTTGCTCGTGACCTCGAAAGCACGCGTCGTTGTCGTTGATGGGTTTCATGGCACATCTCCTTCAGGGTGGTTGTTGAACATCGGTTTGGTCCCCTCGGTCCGAGTTGAACGGACATGCCCTGTGGGCACCGGTTTCTGAGACCGGCGCGTCTGCCAATTTCGCCACGAGGGGGTTGTCTGGTGCGTCGCCAGGGGCTCGAACCCTGACTGTCTTGGTTAAACCTAAATCCGGCAGTTGACCGCTAGTGCTCTTGGGTAATTCCGATGCTTTCAATCTCTGGCAGCCTCCCGTGCACCCACCCAATGGGTGTAAGCGCTACGCACGACATAGCGGGCGCAGTGGGCGGCTTGGCGTTGTTGCAAATCCTCGCGATACCACTGGGTATCGCTGCGGTTTGCGCCTAGCCAATCAACCCACTGCGCCCACTCTGCCGCGCGTTCAACTGCCGGATTTAGGTTTAAAGCCAAGTACTCTGCCGCTCGAGTTCGCGACCCGTATGCATATG
>CAZZAD010000206.1:0-5022 GCA_964652055.1 uncultured Burkholderiaceae bacterium
GAGTAGAGCGAATTGCCCGTGACGGCAAGGCGGGGGTTGGGTGGACGGTTACGCCCCAAGGGCAAGGTCATCAAGCGCTATCGCCACACGGATGTGAAGACGCCGCTGGAGTGCTTGACGCAGCTGTGCGACCAGGGCTTGGCCACGCTCAAGGCCGGCGTGAGGCTACAGGCGTTGCACGAGCGGGCCCGGGCACAAACCGATCTGGCCGCCGCGCAGGCGATGCAACGGGCCAAGGCTGAGTTGTTCGAATTGTTCAATGGGCCCAAGGTGGGCCAGGCCCATCGAGCCTGAGGTCACATCGAGCGTGGGGTCGATGACCTCGTGCGTAGCAGCCCAGCCGAGCCAGGTCCAGCACCGCGGCCTTGGATCGGGCGTGGGTGCACGCCCAATCGGGGGGCGCCTCCGGCGGCCTGGCAGGGGCCTTTTGAGAAAGATTCAAGGCAAACCAAACCACTCAATACACTGCCGCCTTTAACCACTTCAACCGCACTCCACCTGCGGCCTCACTCCGAGCTCCGCTCAGGCTCATACCTGGATTGGAAATACTACTTCTCTTCGTTCGCCACAATGAGCCGGCGTGGCTACTTTTGGGCTAAGGCTTAAAGCCAGGCCAAGCGCGAGGCAGCGCCGAAGTCATTGACTTGCCGCGTATGGCTCCACAGCGTCCCCCTCCAGGGTGTATCCGCTCGCCCCCCACTGCGAATCTTGTCGTCTGGTCCGTAGTGTTCCGCTGGACCAGACAGCGTCCATGGTTCGCAGGGGCTTGGGCACGGCCAGCACAACATGCACGATCTGATTCGCGGGGGGTGGAGGACTGTGAATACAGGCGCCGACATACGGCACCAGTAGAAACTCCTTGACGGTGCCGTGCGCTTGCTCGAGTGGCACGACGTACCCGGGCAGCCGGATCCTTGAGCCGTCGAGTTCGCTGCGCGTCGGGGCGTTGTCCCAGACTTCACGCATCTGGCGCATCAATGCCAGCTCTTGCGCTCCACCTTCGCGGATTTGACCCACATTGCGTTCGCGCAGAAGTTTGAGTGGGTCCCAATCTTTGGGCACCAGTTCTGCCCACTGAGCCGTTCGGTAAGTGGTTGGCTTGTCTGCGGCAATGGTGCTCGATAGCCAGAGTGCTGAACCGCCACTCGATGCCAGCAATACCAAGCTCAACACACGTCGACGGCCAAAAATCATCACGATCCTTTCGGAGACAGGCCGTCGGACAGCGAGATGCGGTACGCGCGCCAGCCAGGCAGTAGGCTGGCCAGTGTGCCCGCCATCAGCACTGCGGCCAGCAGCGACCATTCTGCCGTTCTTGGCCAGTCCAGATTCAAACTCACGCCCCAGTGCGCCAGAGTCCATGGCCCCAGCAAGACGACAGCGACGCCGCAGGCGATGGCGCCCAGCATCACGCCCAAGGCGGTCACCAGAACACCTTCGGTGATCAATAGGGCAAACACCTGTCCCGGCCCGGCTCCGATTGATCGGAGTACAGCCAACTCTCGCCGACGTTGTTCAAGGCCGGTCACGATGACCGCGACCAACCCGGCCAGGCTGACCGCGGCCACAAGCACACTCATGGCCAACAAGGCCCGCTCGCCGGCGCCGATGGCCACCCACAACTCATCGAGCGCCACGCCGGGTAGCACCGCGAGCAGTGGCTCGGCCTCATATTCGGCCACGCGACGCTGAACGGCGAACACCGCCGCTCTGGACTTCAGGCCCACCAGTGCAGCGGTCACGCTCTTGGGCGTCAGGTGGTGCGCATCGACTTCGTCGGCTGCAGTGGCCTTGCCAGGTAACGGCACCCCAGCGATCCAATCGAGGTGTATCGCTTCCATTCCTGCCAGGTCGATATGTACTGACCGATCTACCGGTGTGCCGGTAGGGGCGAGGATGCCCACGACCGTGAACGGCTTGTCGCTGTGGTCGTTGCCCGCGATGGGGCCGCTGCCATGACTGAGTACCAGGCGCTGACCGAGCCGGTAGCCCAACTGGCGTGCCACTTCGGCACCCAGCACCGCCTCGAAAACAGCGCCAAATCTTTGTCCCTGGGTGAACGCCAGCGCTTGCCGGTCGCCGTAGCGGAAATGATCGAAGTAGGCCGACGTGGTCGCCACCACCGAAAAGCCCCGATGTGAGTCTCCCAACGCGATAGGCACCACCCATGCCACCGCCCTGTCCTGCTCGATGGCCTGCACACTGCTCCAACGGATGTTGTTGGTGGCGCTGCCGACGCGAAACACCGAGTACAGCATCAGCTGAACGGAACCGGTGCGTGCGCCCACGATGAGGTCAGTGCCCGAGACTGATTGCGAAAAATTTGCGCGTACGTCATAGCGCACGCGTTCGACGGCCAGCAGCAAGAACGTGGACAAGGCCACCGACAGCACTACGAACGACAGGCCAAAGCGTCGATGCCACGCGCTGTACCCGGCCACGCAAAGCAGCGCGTTCATGCAGTGCACGCCGATGAACGCGCTGCGCGGTTGATGGCGGGAAGATCGATCACTCGTCCAAAGTGCTGTGCCAGCCGCACATCGTGGCTCACAAACAGCAGTGCGCTGCCGGCGTCGTCGCACATCCGCATCAGCAAAGTCATGAAAACGTCGCGTCGGGTTTCGTCCAGTGCCGAGGTGGGCTCGTCGGCAATCACCAGCTCGGGGCGCCCGATCATCGCGCGCGCCGCCGCCACGCGCTGTTGCTGCCCCACTGAAATTTCGGCCGCCGCCCTCCCCCAGAGCGAGGGATCGAGTTCAAGTGCCGTCAAAAGAGACCGTGCGGCATCACGAGTGCGCTGGTGGGTCTTGCCCGCACGTTCTGCCCTCACCTGTGAGAAGCGGCAGGGCAGCAACACGTTATCCAGCACGCTCAGATAGGGCAGCAGGTTGAACTGCTGAAAGATGTAGCCGATGTGGTCAGCGCGGACACGGTCACGCTGACCGCTGGGTAGCCCCCGCCAATCACGACCGAGCAAACACACCTGACCTACTTGCGGCACAAGGACGCCAGCGGCCAGTGACAGCAAAGTACTTTTGCCACAGCCGCTGTCGCCACGCACAAGCACGCGTTCACCGCGCTCAAGGTGCAGGCGATCAATGTCCAACAAATCAGCGTTGGTTCGTGGCCAACGAAAACGCACGCCCTCGAGCGCCAGGACGGGCATTAAGCCGTGACTGTTGTCGCTCATCGCACCAGCAATACCTTGCGCGCTGGTCGCTTGAGGGACGCCTTCGATTGACCCTTCGGGCCGGCGACCTGCACATCAATGCGCCCAATGCGCTTGTAGACGTCGAATAGACCGACCTCCAGGCTACGCAGTTCGTTGGGTTGCGCGCAGGTCAATACGTAAAGAGCATCCAGGTCGGCATGTTTGTCCTGGGCCCGCGACTTTGGATTGAGCTCAAGCACTGGGGCCTGCACCTCGGCCTTGCTCAACGTGCACTGCGCAGCGGCATCAGTGACAAACAACGGCGCATCCTTGTCCGGGTGACGCAGCCGAACCAGCACATCAGCGGCGGCCGTGCGTTCTGCCTGCGTACGTGGCGCCCGCTCAAAGCTGAGCAAACTGTCCAAGGGCGCTTCCATCGCAATCGTGAGCGTAGGGCCATCGATAGTCACGTTCAGCTTGAGGGCACCGTGTTCGTGCGCCCTGCCCGCCGACCATGCCGTGCCAGGAGCGCAAACAAAAACAAAGGCGCATGCCGCGCAGATTCCTAGGGTGTATCGATTCATAGAGACTCCAGTGTTTGAGTTGTCGTGGGTAGTCAGTCCTCAGCCGCGCAGGGCGGCCACGAGGCTGCGCGCGTTGTGCTCCATCATCTGCAGGTAGGTCGCTGCAGGTCCGTTGGGCTTGGACAGCGCATCGGAGTACAGCGTTGCGCCGATGCGCACGCCGCCTTCGCGGGCGATGCGCTCGACCAGACGCGGATCGCTGATGTTCTCAATAAAGACTGCGCGCACGCCATCACTCTTGATTTGGCGGATCAGGCGCGCCACGGCTGCCGCCGAGGGGTCACTGTGCGTCGTCCAGCCCTGCGGCGCCAGGAAGTCCACGCCATAGGCGGCGCCAAAATAACCAAAGGCGTCGTGCGACGTAATCACGCGACGCTGCGCACGGGGCACGGCGCGCAACCACTCGCGTATCTGACGGTCGAGGGTGTCGATGCGAGCCAGGTAGTGAACGTTGCGGCGTCTGATTTCATCGCGCTGCTCTGGCCACCGCTGCTCGAAGGCCGCGCTCAGGTTGGCGGCGTAGCGCCGCGCGAGTGCCAAGTCCTGCCAAGCGTGGGGATCGGCGCCGTGTTGACCGTCACCACGAGGTTCGATGCCTTTGCTGGCAACAACGACCGTACCGCGGTAACCCGAGACCTTGACCATGCGCTCGATCCAGCCCTCAAATCCCAACCCGTTAATCAACACCAGGTCCGCGCGCGCCAGACGTTTGCCATCGGCCGGACTGGGCTCGTAGACATGCGCATCGGCATCGGGACCGACCAGCGCCGAGACTTCGACTGGGGGAGGCGCCAACTCGCGCGCCATGTCGGCCAGGATAGAAAAGCTGGCCACGATACGAGGCGTGTTGCTCTTTGCCAGGGCCGGCAGAGAGTGCAGCGCAGCCAGGGTGGCGGGGCCCAGCAATAGTGTTCGACGTCGTATGAGGTTCATGGTGTTCATCGGGTGAGGTGAAAACTTGTTTGCAAACGCCGCGTGACGATGCCGTCACGGGCACCGAATAGGACAGATGCGATGTAGGCGCCGCCGCAGACCAGCACAATGCACGGGCCCGACGGCAGCTCAGCGTGGTAGCTCAGCAGCAGCCCGACCGCCCCCGACATCGCACCAATGACGACCGACCAGGTTGCCATGGCAGGCAGGCTGTTGACCCAGAAGCGTGCGGATGCTGCGGGCAACATCATCAGGCCCACGGCCATCAATGTGCCCAGGGCCTGGAATGCGCTAACGAGGAGTATTTTCCAATCCAGGTATGAGCCTGAGCGGAGCTCGGAGTGAGGCCGCAGG
>CAZZAD010000207.1:0-2246 GCA_964652055.1 uncultured Burkholderiaceae bacterium
TGGCGCTTGCCAGCGACGTTTTGGTAGTCCAGCTCCAACCAGCGGTTGGCGTACAGCGCTTCGCTCACCTCTTCCAGCACGCCGGGGGCGATGGTGGGCGCCAGCAGCGGCTGGCTAGTGGCAACCACGCGCACCTTGCGCGGCCATTCACGCTCCAGGTGGGTGGACTGGGGGTTGTCCGGGTAGCCGTCGAGGTTGCGCCGCGCTTGGTCAAAAAAACCGGACATCGACTGCATGAGGCGCGGGGGCAGCAGGTTGCGCAGGTGCTCTTGCGCCAATTGCAGCAGCAGCGATTCTTGGGGCGTGAGGTGCGACACCGCCATGCCGCGCGCCCCTTCCTGCCACCGAAAACCGAAGGGCTTGCTGCGGTCGTCGCACTCAATTTCGAGTTTCTCGCTGAGGGTTTGGAGCATGCGCTGGATGGTGCGCAGGTCGCGTTCCATGCCTGCGCCCTGGAGCTGGGAATGCAGTTCTTTGGCGGTGATCTTGTTCTTGCGGGGGATGCGGCGCAGCAGTTCCAGCGCCAACAACAGGGTTTCCAGGGTGTCGGGGCGTGCGGCCATGTCAGTGGTCTTTCAGGGTGTTGGCGGTAAAGGCGGCCCACAGGCGCACCATGGCCCAGGTGTCGAGTTGGCAATAGGCCAGCAGTTGGCACTCCAACTCGGCTTTGCGCGGGGCGGTGGTGCTGGGGGCAATGGCTTCCAGGTAGGCCTGCTGCGCCATGCCGCCATCCTGCACGCCGTGCAGATCGGTGTAACGCAGGTCTGGGCACAGTGCGGGCAGCATGGCCTTGATGCTCCAACTGCCCTGCTGGCTGGGGTGGTAGTAGTACTGGCGCGCGATGGGCAGCAGGTCCACCACACGTTCGTTCAGCGCCAGCAGGTGCTGGGCCAGGTCGGCAAAGCGCTCGGCCAGTTCGCGGATGCGGGTGGTTTCAAACGCGGCGTTGTACACAAACACCGGGCCTTGGGTACCACAGGCCGCAAGCAGCCCCTGGGCAAAAGCGCGACAGGGGTTGTGGCCCGACAGATCGAGAAACGCCGTGTGGGTAGCGTGCCCACTGGCGTCCAGATGGTGCACGCTGAACTGGAATGGGATTTGCTGATAAGGGCGCGTGCCAGCCCAAATGGGCACGGCGAACTGGATGGTTTCAAAGTCGATGAAGTACGCGGGCAGCGAGTAACCCGCCAACGCCTGCGCCGCGCTCGCTTCATCAAAAAAAACCTCGCCTGACAGCGTGGCCTGTTTGACGCGCAGTTGCAGCGGGTTAAGCAGGTCATCGGGCAGGTCGCGCAGCTCCGTCACACCATGCGTCTGCACATGGGTTTTCACAGCCTGGCCGGGGCGCGGCAGCCAGTAGATGGGGTGCTCGGCCTGCGGCTCGAAGCTGGCGCAGTGGGAGTAGAAGCTGCATTCAAAAGGGTGAAAGCACTGCGCGCCGGTGGCCACAACCGGGGCACTGTCGCACTGCGCTACGGCCTGGGCTTCGGCAATCCAGTCTTTCACCTTATCGGCGCGGGCAAAGGTCTCTTCGCTCAGGTCGTTTTCACACAGCAAGCCCCGGTAGTCGCCATGGCCAGGGTAGATCCAGCCGCTATCGATGTGCGCCAGGGCAATGGCAGTGAGCGCGAGCCCGCCTTCACGCGCCAGGTAGGCCTGTATGGCGGCATCGTCACGGTGGTAATCCTTGACGCTGGTGGACGATTTGACTTCCACCATGCGCCAGCCGGTGTGGGCGCCACCGGCCGTGGGCAGCAGTACATCGGCAAAGGCCAGCCCACCGCCCGCCCGAAAACCTGCCTCAAAAATGGGCTGGCGGCTGTTGGCCAGCAAATGCTGGGTGCGGGCACAAGCGGCGTCAAAGCCTTCGGCCGGCGGGTCGATCAATGTGCCCTGACCTTGCGGGTCATACAGCTGGCGGGAAATGTCACCCACCTGGTGGCCCGTGGCAAAGCTGGCGAGCGCCGGGCCAGAGTCTGCGCGCAGCTCGGGCTGGCGCACCTCCAGCCACAGGCGTTTTGGGCACTGGCGAAAGGCCAGGAGTTTGGATTTGGAGAGGGGGCGCATGGTGGGGAATGTGAGTGCTGCTCGAATCTGCTCAGCATGCCCTTGCAGCGCTGGCAATGAAGATCAGAGAAAAGTTGTCAGGCGCCCCGGCCATGAGCACCGCCTTGCGCAGTATCTGGGCCTGCTCCAGCGCAGGGGTGCCCCGCACGACCAATTGCTGCAGCGATGCGCTGTCCAAC
>CAZZAD010000207.1:2256-4881 GCA_964652055.1 uncultured Burkholderiaceae bacterium
ACACCAGCAAGGCATCACCCGGCAAAAAGGGGGTTACGCAGTGGTGGATGTCAAAGTCCGTGTCCTCGTTGTCTGCCGCAAGGCAGGAATCCAGCATGTTGTAGATGTTGGCGTACTCCTCGCCTTCTTCGGCCTCGCCGCGCGCAATCATGCCGTTGAGGACGGTGTGATCGTGCGATAGCTGTTGCCACACACCATTGGCGGCAATGCGATACACGCGGCTGTCGCCCACGTTCATCACGGTGCAGCGCGCTCCCTGGATTTGCACCGCCGCCAGGGTGGTGGCCGATCCGATGGTTTCACCGGTCGCCAGCCTGTCGCACAGGCGTCCATGGATGCGCCGCACCAGGCCCGTGCCAAATGACGCGCCGCCCTGGATGGCCGCCGCCAGTTCTTCCATCACCGTACGGCTGGCACGCTCTGCATGAGGGCTGTCGCCCACCCCATCGGTCACGGCCAGGGTGACCACCTCGGCAGCCGTCTGGTGGCAGGCGGGGCGCAGGTTGCGCGCCTGGAAAACTTCCACACCGTTCCAAAGCGTGTCCTGCTGCACGGGATAGCGCCAGTCTCTGCCTTGGTGCTGGGTGTAGGCAATATCCAGAATCATCGTAATCCTTTCTGTGGGAGACCGAGGAGGCCGCAGAATGGACATTATCGCGAAGGGTGCGACAACTTGTGTCGCAGCACAAGAACATTCAGATCGCACCCAGCTTGAGCTATTTGACTGCACCCGTGCTAGCATCGCGCATGCGCACCATTGTTCTCGATACCAATGTGTTTGTCTCTGCCTTGCGTTCGGGCGGCGGTGCGTCACGCGAGGTATTGCGCCGCATCCTGCTGGGGCAGCTTTCTCCCCTGTTTGGCAACGTTCTGTGGCAGGAGTACCAGGATTTGTTGGGGCGAGACGTCTGGACGCCCGCCACCACCGCGCAAGAGCGCTTGCAAGTGCTTGCCGCATTGGCGCGGGCCGGTCGCTGGGTGCATGTGTACTACGGCTGGCGACCCAATTTACGCGATGAGGGCGACAACCACCTGATTGAACTGGCCGTGGCCGGCAATGCCCAGGCTGTGGTTACACACAATGTGCGCGATCTGGCGCGTGGCGAACTGGCCTGGCCGCACTTGCGCATTCTCACCCCCGCCCAATTTCTACAGGAGCAGCCATGAGCACCTTGACCATCCGCCTCCCTGACGACACCGTACAGCGCCTGAAGGATCTGGCCCACACCCGGGGCCTGAGCATCAACAAACTGATGGAAGAACTCAGTACCCAGGCAATAGCTGCTTTCGATATGGAAACGCGCTTTCGTACGCTGGCCGCCAGTGGTGACCCAGTGCAGGCGCTGGCCATTCTGGAGCGTCTTGATCAGCAGGACGCGAAAGCAGCGCAGCATTGAGAGGCACGTTGCCTGCGCAATTGATAGATAGATAGTCAGTACTAATTAATGACGCCATCATGCTCAAAACTCCGTTTAACGAAACCACCTACAACGTCGGTAATTCCATTTTCCCGGGATTCAACGACAATGGAGGCCTAATCCTATGCGGCTATGAATGGGGGAATAGCGCGCACGATCAATATCTTCAAATAAATCATAAAGACACGATCCAAAGAAAGAGGTCGGAAATTAACACATTCCACAGCAAATCAAAAATATATAATTCGCCATATGATCTTAGAATTATAAAGTGGTTTGAATTTTTCGGTCATCCGCTTGGCGTTGAAAATGGCCTATCATCATTTGACAAATGCATACTCCAAACAAATTGGTGCGATGACCAAGGCAATCATGTTGATGACTACGCCAAGTTTCTATCCAATGAGAACTCAGGGAATTTCCTAGGTATTATGGAAGCGTATCGCCCTCGTGTGCTTTTATTTATGGGCTCCAAGCAAATTCACTTTTTGCAGACACCTGCTATTAAAAACTCTTTCCGCGGAATATTTGGTCCCGAGATTTCGCCACTAGATCTGAGATCAAAGCCATTTGAGGGGCGTATATTCAAAATTGCATTTCAAACGTTTGAGCGCATTCAAATTATTTCATTCCCTCATCCAAGTGGCACACGAGGGCTTAGCGACAATTACATTAAACTATTCGCGTTGGAAATAAAGAAAATTCTAGATAATTATAAGAAATTGAAGTGTATTTAGGACCACATTGGGCAATTGGTATTCTTGTTTTCTATGTGTAGCGTCCCGCACAGTTTTAGCGACTTCGCTGATGGCGTTACTCGAACCACATCGTAGACTTACTGCCCTCCTTGAGCCAACAAAATCTTAGGATTAATTTCTGAAAGCGTTGAACTTGAGCAGCCCAGCGATGTATAGGTTTGCATGGTCTTAGTGCAGCAATCAAATACCGAGTGGCCAGCTTCTTGTAGTGCCGCGTGATACGGGTCAGCACTGAAACTGGGGGTATCGCCGCGAGGTTGATTGCCAACCCACGGCGGGTTACACAAACCCCATCACCCCCCTGCTGCCCTCCTTGAGCGCACATTCCGCTTCCAGCCCCGCCGCCAGCGCACTGGCATTGGTCAGCGGGTTGAAGCGGCTTTGGCGCAGCACGCCCGAGTTCGACACTTTGATCCCATTTTTCGCCCCATGCGGTTTGCCGGAGTCAT
>CAZZAD010000208.1:0-4857 GCA_964652055.1 uncultured Burkholderiaceae bacterium
GAGGCAAATCCACTGACCCAAAAGGGCCGGAATAGACGAAGCACTGCACTAGGTAACGAGTGCGCTCAATCAATGCTTTTGTGGTGCCACGCAAGAAACTTGCGGTGGCACTCGATTATTTATAGGGGGGAAACGATTGGCGGAGAGAGTGGGATTCGAACCCACGATAGGTTTTACCCTATACACGCGTTCCAGGCGTGCGCCTTCAACCGCTCGGCCATCTCTCCGAAGGAACCTGTGCATCACGTCGCAAACTGACCGGTGCAGCAGTGAGGCTGAGGTTCCAGGGGGCGCGAGTGTATCCGACCCGCGCCCCATTCGCTTATGCGCTCTGCGGTGTCGCTGCCTTGAGGTTGGGGTAGCGCACATGCTCGACAAACTCCTGCGTGGCCTGATCGGGCGCGGGGGTGAGCAGGCTCACCACCACCAGCACCACGATGGCCACGGGCAGGCCAAATATGCCGGCGGAGATGGGCTGGATGCCAAACCACAGGTCTACCGGTTGCGTGACGTTGAATACCGAGCGCAGCCAGGCCTGGTTCACGGCCATGTAGTAGAAGGTGACGGAAACGCCGGCAATCATGGACAGCACCGCACCCCATTTGTTGGCGCGCTTCCAGAACACGCCAAAGACCAAGGCCGGGAAGAACGAGGCCGCCGCAAGCGAGAACGCCGCAGACACCAAAAACAGAATGGTGTCCGGCGCGCTGGCCGATACGGTGGCCGCAGCCAGCGCCACCACCAACAGCAATGCCTTGGAAATGGCCACCCGTTTGGCCGTGCTCGCATTGGGATTGATCATTTTGTAGTAGACGTCGTGCGAGAGCGCATTGGCGATGGTTAAAAGCAAACCATCGGCCGTGGACAACGCCGCGGCCAAACCCCCGGCAGCCACCAGGCCCGTAATCACGTAGGGCAACCCGGCAATCTCCGGTGTAGCCAGAACAATGATGTCGGCGCCGATGGCAATTTCCGCCAGCTGCACGATGCCATCCTTGTTGATGTCGGTAATGGTGAGCAGCCGCCCGGCATCGACCTTGCTCCACCCCGCCACCCAGGCCGGCAGGTCCGCAAAATTGGACCCAACGATCAGGGTGTAGACGTCGAACTTGGCCAGCACCGCCAACGCGGGCGCAGTGAAGTAGAGCAGGAAGATGCAAAACAGCGACCAGAACACCGAGACGCGCGCTTCCTGCACCGAGGGGGTGGTGTAGTAGCGCATCAGGATGTGGGGCAATGCGGCCGTGCCGATCATCAGGCACAGCGTCAGGGCCAGAAAGTTTCTGCGCTTGATATCGCGCTCGGCTTGCGCCTTGTCAGGGTCGGTATTGCCGCTATAGAACGGCTCGGCGTGCGGCACGATGGCGCCCGAACGCGTGGTGTTGGAAGTGACCTGCCCTTGCCAGAGCTTGCGGGCATCTTCGACCGATTTGGGATAGGTCTCCAACGCCTTTTCTGCCGCCTTAATGGCGGCCTCGTCGGCCTTGGCAGATTTCAGGTCATCGACGTTTTTCTGCGCCGCCGCCCGGCCTTCTTCCCACGATTTAGGTAAGCCTTCAACGCGTGCGCGGGCATCGGCGGCACGCTGCCGATAGATATCGCGCACATCTTTTTCCTTGGCCGCCACGGCTTTCTCGGCCTCGGTCATGTCGACTTTGGTGCCATTGAGCACTTTCTCGCGCTCGGTGACTTTCTCCAGCACGGTGCCGTACACAAATTGCGGCAACGGAATGCCGGTGTGTTTCACCGACAGCATGATCACCGGTATGAAGTAAGCCACGATGAGGATGATGTATTGCGCCACCTGGGTCCAGGTCACCGCGCGCATCCCCCCCAGGAAGGAACAAACCAGAATGCCGCCCAGACCGGCAAATACACCGTAAACAAATTCCAGCCCGGTAAAGCGCGTCACGATCAGGCCCACACCGTAGATCTGTGCAACCACATAGGTAAACGAACACAGAATGGCGCACAGCACACCCACCGTGCGTGCGGCGTTGCCACCGTAGCGCTCTCCCAAAAAGTCCGGGATGGTGAACTGACCAAACTTTCGCAAGTAAGGCGCCAGTAAAAACGCCACCAGGCAGTAACCCCCGGTCCAGCCCATGATGAAGGCCAAACCATCAAAGCCCTGCAGGTACAAACCACCGGCCATGGCAATGAAGGATGCCGCGCTCATCCAGTCGGCCCCCGTGGCCATGCCGTTAAACAAGGCCGGAACCCTGCGCCCCGCCACGTAGTACTCGGCCACATCAGCCGTGCGGCTCATGATGCCGATACCGGCATACAGGGCCACGGTGGCGATCAGAAACAGGTAACCAATCCACTGACGCGACAGGCCGGCTTTTTCCATGGCCCAGATGGCGATGAGGAAAAGCACGAAACCACCGGTGTAGAGCGCGTAGTACTTGCGCAACTGGAGGAAAAAGGCGCGGTTGGCGCTGACGGGAGTGCTGCTCATTATTCGTCTCCTTCGTGTACGTCGTATTCCAGATCCAGACTGCGCATTTTTCGGGCGTAAAACCAAATGATGGCGACGTAAATAACTAGAGAACCCTGCGCCGCCATATAAAACGACAGTGGCCAGCCAAAGAAATTGACGGTCGCCAATTCGCGCGCGAAGTAACCCATGACAAAGGTCACCAGAAACCAGACTGCAGCAAGCGCCACGGTCAGCTTCAGGTTCCTGTGCCAGTACTGTTGATGCTTCTCAGTGAGCTGCATGGTTTCTCCTTGAAAGCAGCAGGGATGCCTCGGGCGAGGACGGGGGGGTGGTAACCGAAGTGAGCTTTGTTTCTACTGAAGACATATCGCGCTCCAGCGTGGCAGCAAACTTGGGCTCAAAGCCCCGGAGTTGATCCAGGGTCTTGCGCGCCTCGTCAGACTGCCCCAGATGGTGCAGTGTCATGCCCAACTGGTAGTAACCATAGGGACTCATGGGCTGCAGCTGAATATTGGCTTTGAGTGCATCCACTGCTTCCGTCAACCGACCGGTGCGGATGAGCACCAGGCCCAATCCGTACCAAGCCCGATCCAGTTTTGGATCGAGGTGTGCGGCCTCGCGCAGGCAGCGCTCCGCGGGCTCAAGCTCGCCGCGCTGCTCGTAGATGTAGCCGAGGTTGAACCAGCCCTCGGCATCGTTGGGGTAACGCACCACCAGATCCACAAAGAGGTTGGCCGCCCCGACCGTATCGCCCGCCTCCATATGCAGATTGCCCAGGCTGGACAGTGCAAGGGCGTCATTGGGATCGAGCTCGATCATGCGCTGGTACAGATCGGCTGCGACCGACTTTGCCCCGACCACCAGCGCCGCACTGGCCTGCTGGTTGAGCCACCAACGCATGAGTTTTCGTTTAAGCAAGGTCATGGGATTTGTTCCTGACGTACCTGCGCTAGATCACGACAACTGGGCTGCGTGAGGTCCGCATTGCACACGCTGATCTTCCACATCCCCACCCCCAGCCAGGCAAACATCAGCACTAAAAAGGTAGCCACCGGAATGTGCCGATCCAGCACCACACCGGGCGTCACCCACCGCACCACCACCACAAAGGGCCGCACCACGATGCCCAACATTTGATAGATGACGTTCTGATGGCGACGACTCCAGTTAAATACGCCCACCAGCCCCTGCCCAGCCAACGCCAGCAGAGCCACTTCAAGGACGGCCTTCAGGATGGATAAGTACAGCGCCACAGTCCCCACGCTCCACGAACAAATAATTGGGGTCAGATCAACATTATTAATAATGTTGATCTGACACTAATCAATTTGAACAATTCAAATCACCGATCTCAACTTTCAGCGCTCGCTTACTCCCTCCCCTTCAAGGGGAGGGAACTAAATGCAGAGCTTCTTTTGAGGGGAAAAGAACTTAATTTGTGCCCATCAATAACAATGTTGATCTGACCCCAATTATTTATTGACTTACTTTCAACTGTTCCAGGATGGCTGGGTTTTCCAGCGTGGAGATGTCTTGCGTAATGGCTTCGCCTTTGGCAATGGCGCGCAGCAGGCGGCGCATGATTTTGCCGCTGCGGGTTTTGGGCAGGTTGTCACCAAAACGGATGTCTTTGGGTTTGGCGATGGGGCCGATTTCCTTGGCCACCCACTCACGCAGTTCTTTGGCCATGGCTTGCGCGGCAGCGCCTTCAGGACGCGCCTGCTTGAGCACCACGAAGGCGCACACGGCCTCGCCCGTCATGTCATCGGGCCGCCCCACCACGGCGGCTTCGGCCACCAGGTGGTTGGAAACTAACGCCGACTCAATTTCCATGGTGCCCAAACGGTGGCCCGACACGTTGAGCACATCGTCAATGCGCCCCACCACGCGGAAGTAACCGTTGTCCGGGTCGCGCAGTGCGCCGTCACCGGCCAGGTAGACGGTTCCACCCAGTTCAGGCGGGTAGTAACTCTTCTTGTAACGCTCTGGGTCACCCCAGATGGTGCGAATCATGGCGGGCCAGGGGCGCTTGATCACCAGCAAGCCACCTTGACCGAGGGGCACATCCTGACCGGTTGCATCCACCACCGCCGCCATGATGCCGGGCAGCGGCAGCGTGCACGAGCCGGGCACCAGCGGCGTGACAGGCAGCGGAGTGAACATGTGACCGCCAGTTTCGGTCTGCCACCAGGTATCCAGAATGGGACAGCGCCCGCCGCCCACTTCGTTGTAGTACCAGACCCAGGCCTCGGGGTAGATGGGCTCACCCACGGTGCCCAGCAGGCGCAAAGACGAAAGGTTGTACTGCCGCGGGTGCGTCAGACGGTTGGCCTCGTTGGCTTTGATGAGCGAGCGGATGGCGGTAGGTGCGGTGTAGAAGATGCTGACCTTGTGGTCCTGGCACATTCTCCAGA
>CAZZAD010000209.1:0-4849 GCA_964652055.1 uncultured Burkholderiaceae bacterium
GTTTTCCCCAATACGCCGTATCCATCGCCCTGAAGCAGCGCGGGCAGATTGAGCACGGCGTGGTCTACGACCCCACGCGCAATGAACTCTTTACCGCCACACGCGGGCGCGGTGCGTATGTGGATGACCGACGTCTGCGCGTGTCCCGCCGCACCAGCTTGCGTGACAGCCTGATCGGCACGGGCTTTCCGTTCCGTCAGCTTGAGCACCTGGATGAATACGTGCGCATGTTCAAGCGCATTACCGAAGAGACCGCCGGCATCCGCCGCCCCGGGGCCGCTGCGCTTGATCTGGCTTATGTGGCCGCAGGCCGGCTCGATGGCTTCTGGGAGTTTGGCCTGGCGCCCTGGGATATTGCCGCGGGCAGTCTGCTCATACAGGAAGCCGGTGGCATGATTTCCGCGTTTGATGGCAGCCCGGACTTTCTGGAGTCCGGCCACATCGTGTGTGGTGCACCCAAGGTATTTGAACAACTGCGTGAACTGGTGCAGGAAGTGCACGCCGGCCAACGAAAGCCTGAACTATGAAATTGCCTGACCTCACCGCACGCCAGTGGTACACGTTGGTGGCCGTCATCAGCGCGGCGCTGATGGCCTACGGTCTGGTGTTGCAATTTTTTGGCGGCCTCGAGCCCTGCCCGCTGTGCATCCTGCAGCGCTATGCCTTTGTTGCCGTAGCCCTGTTGGCCGGTGTAGCCGCCACCATCGAGTCCCCGCGCTTGGGGCGTCTGTTTGCCGCATTGGCCCTACTCAGCACCGTCGCCGGTGCGGGCATGGCCACCTGGCACATCAAGCTGCAACTGTTTCCGCCCGAAGTCGGCTCATGCGGACCGGGCCTGGCCTACATGCTCATGGAGCTGCCCCTGGCCCGCGCCCTGCCGCGCATTTTTCAAGGCGGGGGCGACTGCACCGCCGTGGACTGGAGCTTCCTGGGCCTGTCCATCCCCGCCTGGGCCCTGGTGTGGTTTGTATTACTGGCCGCTGCGCTGGTGATGGGGATACGCAAGACGTCGCGCTGAAAAGAACTACCCCAACTGCGCAATCAGCTTGAGCCTAGCCGTCAGCTCCTTCACTCGGCTGGACATTGACTCGTCAGGGAACACCAAGCCAGGTAGCGCATCCGTGAAACCCGGCATGGCCAGCAGCCTCTGACACCGCGCACCCAGATAACTGCGTAAGTCACGCTGGGCCGAAGTAATTTCCTCAAGCAACTCTGGCCTGCCATCAACCACGTTGACAATGTCCTCAAGATCATGACTACCTAGCAAATCATTGCGCCCACGGTCAGCAAAAGCCTCGAACTTGGTTGCAAGAAATAGGGGCGCAGAAATCAGTCTGATAGACAGGCCGCCGGGCAAATCGACGCGCTGCGCAGTTTCGACTGCAAGTGGGTACCAGTGGTTGGAAAAACCCAGTATTGAGCTATCGGTGGGCATCAGGTCAACCTCAAGTTCACCAAGACGCCAGCGACAAATCGGCGCATCCCGCGACACATCACGCTTGAAACCCAAGCTTGAAAACTCGCCTTCCAAAGCATGAAAGCCCGACAATGCAGCGACCTGCGCCACCAAATCGACGTCGTAAGTCACTCGTGCCGGAGCAGCAGCCGGATCGGTCAGCAACAAGTCCACTGCACACCCGCCCACAAACACCACCCGCTCTCGCAATGCGCCTAATGCACGGGCGATCAACTCAACCTTGGCCAGATTAGGGTGCAGCGTTCTCATTGAAAATATTCCCCAAGCAGTTTTTGAGCCGCATCCCGCTCCCGTGCACGGCCACTACGAAGAGCATCGAACAGTGCGAGCACCGCATACAGGCGTTTGTCTCTAAGCGCCGCATCGGGCACCGATGGATAAAGCGGCGTCAGACCCACACCGCGTAGAGTCCCCTTGGGATGTGGCCACACGGGCACGGGGTCACTCGACGCAGCAATCACATCAGAGAGCGGCGCAGCACCATAAGCCGTAGGAACTCCCCGCGTGAGCGTTCCCCACAACGGTGCAAATGCGTACTTGGCACCGTAGAACACAAATTCTCTTAATTGAGGCTTTAGCACTACCGGACGACGCGCCTCAAACATCACCAGCTGCGCTACCGCCGCCCGCTTGAGCGATGCATGCACAGCCGAAACTGCCAGACCGGTCTGATCCGCCAGTTCCAAGTAACCCGTAGTGCTGTCGCCATGACTCAAGAGCGCCAGCAGGACGTAGAAATCCTGTGGCTTAAGCGTTGGCTGACGATTGCTAATTTTTGACATATTCTCATTTCTTGAAATAAGAAAAGTTCATATATATCATATATATAAATAACAAATCAATAACTCATTCTTATTTCTTGAATAGAGAAAAACGTCTCGTTCTACCCCATAGAAACAGTTCAGCCGGGCGGACGACTTCTGAACGACGTTACTCACCAGGCGACAAGTTATGCGACAGACAGTAAGCGCACATCTGGGTTTTCTACGGGCTTTCGGGCATCTGCAGCCGCCTAACTTATCGACTACTGAGCAAACAATGGCAAAGCCCATATCCACAGACCACGACTTTGATAGCCTCCCGCGCCAGCTGTGGGTTACGACACGGCGCGTCGCAAAAAAGTCTTCAGCTTAGATTCGGAACCCATGTCCGCCCCCACCCCACACACGCCAATGATGCAGCAGTACCTGCGCCTCAAAGCGCAGCATCCGGACGTGTTGTTGTTCTATCGGATGGGCGATTTTTACGAGCTGTTTTTTGACGATGCCGAGAAGGCTGCGCGGTTGCTCAACCTCACGCTGACCACGCGCGGCGCCAGTGCCGGCGCGCCCATCCGCATGGCGGGTGTGCCGGCGGTTTCTGTTGAGCAGTACCTGGCGCGGCTGGTCAAGCTGGGCGAGTCGGTGGCCATCTGTGAACAGATTGGCGATCCGGCCACCAGCAAAGGGCCGGTGGAGCGCAAGGTGGTGCGCATCGTCACGCCGGGCACGCTCACGGACACGGCCCTGCTCTCGCCCAAGGCCGATGCGGCGCTGGCAGCGGTGGCGTTCAACAACGACTACGCCGGGCTCATGTGGCTGGTGCTCACCAGTGGGCAGTTGCGCGCCACGGTCACCCCTATTGCGCGGCTGGCCTCGGAGCTCACCCGCATTGCGCCCGGTGAAGTGTTGGTGGCCGATGAAGACCGTGAACGTTTGCCTGACATCGATGCGGCCGTGCAGGCACAACCCGCTTTTCATTTCGATGCCATGCGCGGCGAAGAAAAGCTCCGTGCGCAACTCGGTGTGGCCACGCTGGCCGCTTTTGGGTTGGATCCAGGTGACCTGCCCCCGGCGGCGCGTGATGCGCTGTTGGCGGCGGCCAGTGCTTTGTTGAGTTATGCCCAGCACACGCAAGGCGAACAACTGACCCATGTCACCACCCTGCGTCTGGAATCGGAATCCGATTTTGTGGTGCTTGACCCCGCCACGCGGCGCAATCTGGAAATCAGCGCGCCCCTGCGCAGTGATGCCGACACGCCCACGCTGCTCTCCACCCTCGACACCTGCGCCACCGGCATGGGCTCGCGCCGTTTGCGCCACTGGTTGCATCACCCGCTGCGTCACCCCGCCACGGCGCGCGCGCGCCACACGTTGATTGGCGCCTTTTTGCAAAGCGAGGTTCTGCCCACGCTGGCTGCCGAGCTCAAACCTTTGCCCGACATTGAACGCATCAACGCGCGCATTGCGCTCAAGAGCGTGCGGCCGCGCGAAGCCGCAGCGCTGCGCGATGCGCTGCCGCTCCTGGCTTCAGTGCGTTCGCAGCTGACGGCTGTGGATACTGAGTTGGCGCAGGCGTGGCGCAATCAACTGGACCTGCCCACGGAGCTGCATCCGCTGCTGGTCCGTGCGTTGGCACCTGAACCTGCGCATTCACCGCGCGATGGTGATGTGATGGCCAGCGGCCACGATGCCCTGCTCGATGAATTGCGCGGTCTGCGCGACAACGCTGGCGCTTTTCTCATTGAACTCGAAGCACGTGAACGCGCGCGCACCGGCATTGCCAATCTGCGCGTGGAATACAACCGCGTGCACGGCTTCTATATCGAAGTGACGAATGGCCAGACCGACAAGGTGCCCAGCGATTACCAGCGCCGCCAGACATTAAAAAACGCCGAGCGCTACATCACGCCGGAACTCAAGGCCTTTGAAGATAAGGCCCTGTCGGCGCAAGAGCGCGCGCGTGCGCGTGAGAAGTTGCTTTATGAAGCGCTCGTCGATGCCCTGCAGCCCTTTGTGCCCGCACTGGCCCGCGCCGCCGATGCGCTGGCCAATCTTGATGCCCTCATTGCCTTGACCACCCACGCGCAACGTGCGCGCTGGGTCGCGCCTGAACTCACTGACACGCCCGGCCTGGAGCTCACCAGCGTGCGCCACCCAGTGGTGGAGCACCTCATTGAAAACTACGTGGCCAATGACTGCCGCCTCACCGACAAGCGCCGCCTGCTTGTGGTCACCGGCCCCAACATGGGCGGCAAGTCCACCTACATGCGCTCGGTGGCGCTCACGGTGTTGCTGGCCTATTGCGGCAGTTACGTGCCTGCAAGTGCAGCGCCGGGTGCAGTGCGGATTGGCCCGATCGATCGCATCCTCACGCGCATAGGCGCGGCCGATGATCTGGCACGCGGCGCCTCCACTTTCATGGTGGAGATGACGGAGGCGGCCACCATTCTGAATAGCGCCACCGCACAAAGCCTGGTGCTGATGGATGAAATTGGCCGGGGCACCTCCACCTTTGACGGCCTGTCGCTGGCCTTTGCCATTGCACGTGAGCTGGCCGAGCGCAACCGTTCGCTCACGCTGTTTGCCACGCATTACTTTGAACTGACGCAAC
>CAZZAD010000210.1:0-4846 GCA_964652055.1 uncultured Burkholderiaceae bacterium
CGTCGGGGTTGCGGTCGAACGGCATGCCGAAGTGTTCCAGCTCGTACACCACCTTGGGCGCCTCGCGGCACATGAACTCGATGGCGTCCTGGTCGCCCAGATAGTCCGACCCCTTGACCGTATCGAACATGTGCCACAGCCATTGGTCTTCCGTCATATTGCCCAGTGACGCGCCTATGCCGCCCTGCGCCGCCACGGTGTGCGAACGCGTGGGGAACACCTTGGAGAGCACCGCCACGCTGCACCCCGCCTGCGCCAGTTGCAACGAACAGCGCATGCCCGCGCCACCCGCCCCCACGATCACGGCATCAAAACGACGCCTCGGCAAACCACTCAGTGCACTCATCGACTCATACTCTCCAAAGAATTTGTACCGCCCACACGCCACAGGCCAACAGCCACAACAACGTGAACACGTGCAGCGCCAAGCGCAATGACGCCGGCTTGATGTAATCCATCCAAATATCACGCACACCCACCCAGGCGTGATAGAGCAAAGCAAAAATCACGATGAGCGTGGCCGCCTTGGCCCACACGGGCGCAAAGAGCTCGGCCCAGCCCAGGTAAGTGCTGTCACCGCGGATGAGCACACACAGCGCCAACCCCACGAAGTACACCCCCATGAGGAGTGCCGTGAGCCGCTGCCCCAGCCAACCACCAATGCCGTAATGCGCGCCCACCGTGAGGCGGCGCGATCCAATCCCTGCTTGCGAAGTACTCATCAGAACGCTCCAAAAAGCCGCAGCCCGGCCAACACGGTCAACGTCAGACTCACCCCAAACACAGCCTGCGCGCTCAAGTGCGAGGCGGCTTTGTCGATGCCCCAGTGCAGATCCAGCGCGAGATAACGCACCCCGGCCACCAGGTGATGCAGGAAACCCCAGATCAACCCCAGCAACACAAGCTTCACCCACCAGTGACCCGCCAACTCAACCAGTCGGGCATAGGTCAACTCGGAAGTGAGACTCAGATCCAGCAGCCAGAGCAACAGCGGCAGCGCCAAACACAGCAGCGCCCCACTGACCCGATGCAGGATGGACACAATGCCCGCCACCGGCAGGCGGTAGGCCGCAAGGTCCGTGACGTGAATATTGCGAAATTCGCGGCGGGGTTGTTGGAGGGAAGAACTGACAGGGGTATCAGATGCAGGCGTGCTCATCGTGGGATCGGCGCTTTCCTTGAGGGGGCGCAATTGTGGCGGAAATTTGGGGGGGAACAAAAATGAGGGGGAGAGATGACGGGGATTTGGGCGGGATTCGTACTGCGTTTAGGGGCTGGGGGTGCGGACTGAGCGGCTTTGGGGGTGGGTTTGTGGAAGACTTGCCGGCGCGTAATTCATTCGTCGTCTGGGCTTCTCAGCCGGGCAATTCAACAAAATCTCGCTAAACCCAAATGCTCAAGCTGCTGGCCGTTGGCACCCTTGGTGGTTACCGTCGTTTTGTCTCACCGTACAAAGGGTTTTGTTGCGCCTATCACGTCGCGCATCGCAAGGGCTCTTGCTCAGACATTGCGCTTCGCCTGGTACGTCGCTTTGGCGCGCTGCGCATGCTCAAGCTCATGCCCCTACAGGCGGCGCGCTGTCGGGAAGCGTTTGTACTTTCACAACCGAAGGACCCCGAACGCGGGTGGCAAAAACAAGAGGAACCGAATGCCCAGGCCGGGAATCGCTGCCTGGGTGATCTGGCCGCGGGTAGTGTGTCGTGTTGTTTGTGGTCTTGAATTTTTCTTATGTGCGAGTATTCAAGGTGAAGGTTTGATCCACATTTTTCCCGATACAACCGCGCCTCAAGCACCAACACCTACACGCCCAACACCAGCGGAATGTCGCCGCCGCAGTTCAAGACGTCGCACCATCCGTCCATGGGCTACATGGCCTACCTGCTGACCGGTTGGCGTTACTTCATGGAGCAAACCCAGTTCCTGGCCACGGCCAATTACCTCAAGCAGACCGACACGGTGCGGCAAGGCGCCAAGGGTGTTTTGCAAACCGCCACCGGCACCAATCAGGTGCGCGGTGCCGCCTGGGCGTTACGCACGCTGGCGCAAGCGGCCGCCATCACCCCCGATGACGATGCGCTGCGTGCGGAGTTCGTCAATTGCGTCAATGCCAACGTGGACTGGTATCACGCGCGTTACGTGGCGCAAGCCAATAACCCGCAAGGTCTGGTCGAACCCTATGACGATTATTCCTACGGCGCCGACCCGCTGGAGTCCGCCACCTGGCAGGATGACTTCTTCACGCAGGCCTTCGGCTTGCTGCGTGACATCGGGCCGTACAGCAGCACCCTGGCCACCAAGGTGGCGCAGTTCACTGACTGGAAGTACCGCGCCATCATCGGCCGGTTGGGCGCAGGCGGCGCCGCGGAATTTTCATATCGGCATGCGGCGCAGTACACCGTGCTTTACGCGCCCAGTGACAACTCCAACTATGTCAATGGCCTGGGGCCCTGGTATTCGAGCTGGGGCGCCATTGCGCGCGCCATGGCCGTTCCCCAGGACGGCACCAGCGGACAAACCCTGATGGACGGCTACTACCCCGAGCCCACCAGCTACTGGGGCAATCTCATACCCGCCATTGCCTACGCCGTAGATCACGCTGCACCCGGTGCCACTGAAGCTTGGGGCCGGTTATCTGGCGCATCGAACTTCGGATCCATCGTGTCGCTCTTTAATGATGATCCAGTGTGGAGTGTGAAACCTAGATCCTGAAGTTGAATGCGCGGTAAAAAAGTGGCGGCGGGCCGGGCGGTTGTTGACCTGGCAATAACTACGACGACGAACGCCCGACTGCATTATTGTGCCGAGTCCAGCCACTTGATTCTTAACGCCGCGATCTATGACGAGTAACCCTGCAACGGTACGCAAAGCATGCGCCAGCACCGTGCTCATGATGGCCTGCGCAATGAGTGCATGTAGCGGCGGGAACAACTCTGTTGATAGCGGCAGCAGCTCAAGCGCTGGAACCACGCCTGGCGCTGGCACCGGCACCGCCACGCTCACCTGGACGGCACCGGCACCAATGCCGACGGCAGCCCATTGACGGATCTGGCAGGGTTCCGCATTTACTACGGCACGGCCCGCGGCAGCTATTCAAAGTCGGTGGCCATCAATAGCCCGACCACCTTGCGCCACACGATCGAGAGCCTGTCTGCGGGCACGACCTACTACATGGCCGTGACGGCAGTCGATACCAACGGTAATGAGAGCGCCCCCTCCGCTGAAGTCAGCAAGACCATCCCTTAGCTGCGTCCACGATGGCCGCATCGTGAAATCACGAACGCGCCAGCACATTTCACCCACGCCCCACCGCGAAATTGGAGTTTTTGTCATGAAGAACTTTTTAGTCAGCCTGGGGCTGATCACTGCGGCCAGCACGGTGTGCACCGCGGCCCACGCCACGGCCTACTACTTCTCAGACTGCCAAGCCGGAGCGGCGACAAGTTGCGTGGCCGGAAACGACAGCAATGCGGGCACCAGCGCGGCCGCGCCGTGGCGCTCCACCACCAAGCTGCAAAGTGCCTTCAATGCCGGCAAGCCCGGCGACCAGTTCTTGCTCGCACGCGGCGGCGCATGGAGCGCGGTGAACATGACGTTGTTCAACACCAACGGCGCTAACCCCTCGGCCATGATCGCCAACCCCATGGTCATCGACAGCTATGCACCGAGCTGGGGTGGCGCGGCCAAGCCTGTTCTGAGCACCAGCAGCGATGCCACCATTTTTGATTTCACCAACAGCAGCACACCCGATGTCAACGGGGGCTACACCCTGCGCAATCTCGCCCTGAAAGGTGGCGGTGTAGGCGTGCGGCTGTTCAACGGTGTTCAAAATGTGCTCATCGACAACCTGACCATCGACGGCTTCACCTCCGGGGTTGCGTGCGGTGGCGTGGTGGACCCGGCGTCCAACCCCAGCTTCATTACGGTGCGCAACTCCACCTTCCTCAACAACAGCGCCATCGGCATTGGCATGTTTGGTTGCCCCAATGTGCTGGTCGAAGGCAACACGCTCGATAACAACGGCTTCACGCGCCCCGGCCTGGATCACCCGATCTACATCTCGGGCAACAACTATGGTTACGTCACCAATAACGTCGTCATCCGCAACAACACACTCACAAACAACGCCGTCAGCACGGGTTATTGCCGCGCGTCAGTCATCGTCGGGCACGACGTGGGGGCCGACTGGCTCATCGAGAACAACACCATTTACCAAGCCCCCGGTACCGCTTACCCCACTTGTTGGGGCATTTCCTTTAGCCCGGCCAACGGGGGCTATGTGGAGGGCATGGACCGGTTGATCATTCGCGGCAACACCATCGCCAACGTGGGCAACAACGGCATTGAGGTAGCGGCCTGCCGCACCTGCACCATTGAGAACAACGTGGTGGTTTGGGAAACCACCACCGAGGCCATCGGCATCCGCCATCACCTGGCCCCCACCACGCCCACCTATGTGGGTACTGCACTCACGGTGCGCAACAATTCCATCTACTTTTTCCGCACCAGCGACACCAGCCGCGGCGTTGTGGTGAACGATCAAGGCACGAATCACACCGTGGTATCGAACCTGGTCTACTTCGGCCCCAGCAGCATTGCGCACGCCTGCTTCGATACGAACCAGAGCGCGAGCGCGTTCTCGGCCTGGAACTACAACCTGTGCTTTGGCGCGCCCTGGACAGGCACCTACGCCACGCGCGCCGCATTCAACTCGGCCACCGGGTTTGAGATCAACGCGGTGAGCGCGGATCCACAACTGGCCGCCACACCCACGCGGACCAACAACTTCTCCATGTGCATATTCCGGCCAACGTGACCGTTGATTCCGACCATCGTGACCGATGGCAGT
>CAZZAD010000211.1:0-4841 GCA_964652055.1 uncultured Burkholderiaceae bacterium
CATCGACCTCATGCCCCTCAATGCACAATCACACTGAAATCAACGAAGAGCCATTCGGATTAATGCAGGTCGTGTCGATGCTGCGCCCGCTGCTCAGCAACACGTTGCTGCAATTGACAATAACAATGTCGCGCCCAAGGGCAACAAAGGATCGTTAGCGCCACCGCTTCACGCAACCGGCGTTAAAGCAAATATAGATTTCAATGCCATAGGTGGCTCACGCACTAGTGATGCTTCAAAACTAGTACCAAATGAAGATAGGCCTACTTATATGGCCAAACTTGGTGAAGACGCGCTGAGTTTCATTGTGGGGGCAAAATCAGCTCGCGCGAATGAGGCTCAACACTTCCAAAATATCCTAACGCCGAACTACGTTGAGGTTAATTGGAGAAAAGATGGATTGAGTGCCCACCATGCTGGTGTGGCCCAAAAAGGTGCGATGCACATAATAACTGGTGCCACACCCGTGCTGGGCAATTATGATGTTTATAAGGGGGGAGAGCTTGTCGTGGACCGCGACGCGACATATAGTGGGACCTTAAATATATATGGAGGTAAGCTAACTATTAGCGGGACAGTGGATGTAGGGTCCGCCGTATTCGCTCGCGGTGGAATGTCGGGCAACCAAAAGTTTATTGTCTCGGAAGGCGGAGAGGTTAACGTTGCATCCAGCGGGATTGTTAATGGAGATATTTTTAATCTAGACAAATCAACTATCTCTGTGTCTGGGAATGTCAATGGAACTATTTACGGTAGAGGTAGGGTCCATATAGAAAACGGTGGCCGGGTAGACGCGTTTAGTGGTGCCACGGTCACTGTGAATTCTGGGGGAACAGTAGCTGGGATCGGATTTTATGGCAAAGGTAATGAGAGAGTAGTAACTCAGCCTTATTACCATGATCAAGGTGCTGGAGATCAAGGTGGGACCGTGGTTTTTCCGGCGGAGAAGGTCCCTGCTGCTTTGCGTCAAACGCAGAGGATGGTGGTTGGTAGGCAAGCCAAGATGTGGTTAGAGGATATGCTGCCTTTACATGCGGCAATTAATCCTGGTCTTGCGGCACCTGAGTCTGGTGTCATTAGGTCGCTCATGGCCAAGATATTGCCGCAGCCCGTCAAAGTGGTATCGATAAATAGTGAAGTTAAAGATATTCCTGAGGGTGGGTGGAAGGTGCCCGCAAACACTGAGCTACATATTCTTCCGGGTGGTTCCATTGAGGGCCCTGTGGTTGTTTCGGGCTCAGGCAGTAAGCTGATTGTTAGGCCGGGTGGCAGTGTAATAAGTGAAGGCGATGGAGTGAAAATTGAACACGGTGGAAGTTTGCATATGGGCGGCTCCATCGACGCGGCTCGCCGAAGCGGCAGCACGCCGACTCGGAAAGAAGCTTATATCAAGGGCCATGTGATCATCTCTGTAGGAGAGGTGTCTATGGACTCCAATGCGAAATTGAATGGCCGTGTAGACGTAGACGGCAAATTGAGCGCTAATAACGGCGCGCAGATTGAAGGCGACGTTACCGTGAACCGTAGTAGTTTGTTTGAACTTGGAAATGGAGCTGTGCTTACTGGAGGATTGTCATCCAGGGGTACGATCATTGTGAGTGGAAATGTGAATGGAGAGGTGAACGCGATCCGGGGACATGGCGGTTTTACATTCATTAGCCCTACTGGCACGGTTAGCTTATTGAAAACCGGTGATTTTAGTTGGAAGACTGAAGGGTGGGGTAGTGAGGAGGTGCCGCTGCTCTCTGATAGATTGTTAGAGGTTGCGGTTCATGGCAGGGTAGTTAAGCTTGACGGGCCGGCTTACATGGCTGTTGGATCAAAGATAGGCGACTATCAATCCCATATTACTTTTGAGCGCGGTGTCGTTGTTAGCCCCCAACTGACGAAAGAAAAGTACGATGCGCTTGTTGAGAGGCTCAGTCTGCAAGAAGAATACAAAGGCAAAGAAAAAGGCGAAGATGTTTACGTGGTTAAAGAGAAGTAGATACTGTTAGGCGTGTCAAGCGTTTCTGCTTTCCAAAACGCGATGCAACGCACTTGGAGCCTATCCAGAATTTTGTGTAAGAGGTCAACAATGGATTTTTTAGGAGCCAAAGATGACCGACACACGCAAGGTAGCCAAGGGCAGGCAACGCAAGGCCCAGGGGCCGTTTTCTAATGAATTGCTCGATCAGATACTGAGCCAGCTGCAGGGTCACGATGCCCAGAGTTTGCTGGGTCAATCGGGGCTGGTGGCGCAATTGAAGAAGCAACTGGCCGAGCGCATGCTCAGTGCCGAGCTGGGGCACCACCTGCGCCAGGAGCGCGAGCAGGCGGGCGAGGATGAGCCCGTCAACTACCGCAACGGCAGCAGCGCCAAGACCGTTCTGACGTCCGATGGAGGCGCCCTGAACTTGCAGATTCCGCGCGACCGTCAGGCCACCTTCGATCCGGTGCTGGTGGGCAAGCATCAGCGGCGCCTGCCCGGTTTTGATGATCATGTGATTGGCATGTACGCCCGTGGCATGAGCGTGCGCGAGATTCAGGGCCACCTGCTCCAGCTCTACGGCCATGAGGTTTCGCCCGCGCTCATTTCGACCATCACCGACGAGGTCATGGCCGAGGCCCAGGATTGGCAAAGCCGCCCCCTGGAGCGGATGTATCCGATCGTGTTCTTCGATGCGCTGCGTCTGAAGATTCGCGATGAGGGCGTGGTCAGGAACAAGGCGGTGTACCTGGCCCTGGGGGTCGATGGCAGTGGGCGCAAGGATGTGCTGGGCCTGTGGATCGAACACACCGAAGGGGCCAAGTTCTGGCTCAAGGTGTTCAATGACCTCAAGACGCGCGGCCTTGAAGATGTGCTCCTGTGCGTGGTCGATGGTCTGCGCGGCTTTCCCGAGGCCATCGAGGCGGTCTATCCCCAGGCGCTGATCCAGACGTGCATCGTGCATCTGATCCGCAACAGCCTGAACTATGTGGCCTGGAAGGACCGCAAGCCCTTGGCCGCGCAGCTCAAGCCGGTCTATGAGGCGGTCAGCGCCGAGGCGGCCGAAGCAGCGCTCACGGCCTTTGAGCAAGGGTCCTATGGGATCAAATGCCCGCCCATTGCGCAGGCGTGGCGTCGGCAGTGGGCGCAGGTGGTGCCGTTTTTTGCGTTTCCGCCCGCCGTCAGGAAACTGATCTACACCACCAATGCCATCGAGAGCCTGCACATGCGGTTGCGAAAGATCGTCAAGAACCGGGGACACTTTCCCAGCGATGAGGCCGCCACCAAGCTGCTGTTTCTGGCCCTGCGCAACATCACCCAGGATTGGGTCATGCCCCCGCGCACGTGGAAAGAGGCCGCCAACCAGTTCGCCATAATCTTCGGCGATCGATTCACGCTTTCAGTTCACTGAAAGCGTGTTCATGAAAACCCTCTTTACACAAAAAAATGGATACTTCCCGCACTTGGCGCAAGCGCCAAGCCTCAAGGCGGTGCGGGGGCTTGGCTCCCGCACCCCCAAGTGTGTTTTATCAACTCAAACCAGAAACAACCCATGTCAAGGTGATGCACAGGCCGTGAGTCTGTCGCCCTGCACGGCCTGCAGCAGGCTTGAGGTCAAACACCATGGAGCCTCGGATCGAAAGGCTTTCCAGACTTCATCACGCCAAAGGCCACACACGAGCTTGCGCATCATGGCGCCGATGATGACCATCGGGGCCTTGCCTGCTTGAGCCAGGTTTTGGCGAAAGCGTTGGCCCCAGGTCCGCGTGGCACCGGCCGCGTCCACCAGGCCAAGCGCAAGCAGGGCGGTCGGTGCGAGTCCCAGACTTACAAAAATTCCGAAGAAGCCCAGCACGGCAAAACGTGCGGGTACCGTCCAGTAAAAAAATGGTGTCAAGCCCGCGCTTGCCGCTCTAAGGTAGTAATAGCCCAACATGCCCGCCAGCATCCCCACAACGCGAATCCACACCTCGTTGGGAATGGGCAAGCCGAACGTGCTCAGTACCCATTCGGGGACGATCATCAAGCTGGCGCCCAGCAGCACCAGATAAATGCCAAAGACTCGAATGGTGAGCGCTGCGGACAACATGCGTCACTGACCTTCCGCAAACCACTCCAGCACCCCATCGAGCCCGGTGTAGTTCAAGGCCTGCGTGGCCTGTGCCCGGACCACCGGCTTGGCGTTGAACGCTACCGACAGGCCCGCCAGTTTCATCATCTTCAGGTCATTGGCGCCGTCGCCCATGACGATGGCCTGTTCCGTTTCGCAGCCGATGGAGGCGCACAGGTCGCGCACGGCTTGGGCCTTGCCTTCGGCATCGATGATGGGGCCATCGTTGGGCCCGCTCACGCCCCCGGTGAGCTTGCCCTCGGCCACTTTGATTTCGTTGGAGCGGGTGGCATCAAAGCCCAGGCGCTGCTGCATGGCGGCGGTGAAGAAGGTGAAGCCGCCGGTGACCAGCAAGGTTTTGAGGCCGTGTTTCTTTGCGGTGCTGACCAGTTTTTCGGCGCCGGGGTTCAGGCGCAGTTTCTCGTCGAGCACACGTTGCAGCAGGCTTGCATCAACGCCCGCGAGCATGGCCACGCGGCGACGCAGGCTTTCGGAGTAGTCGGCAATTTCACCGCGCATGGCCGCTTCGGTAATGGCGGCCACTTCTTTGCCTTTGCCGGCCAGGGCGGCCACTTCGTCCAGGCTTTCAATGTTGATGAGCGTGGAGTCCATGTCCATGGCCAGCACACGAAAATCAGACCACTTCATGTCAGGGCGCACAAAGGCGGCATCGCATTTCCAGTAGTCCGAGAGGGCCGCTGCGGCTTTGCGGGTGTCGGCGTCGTCTTGAATATCAACCATGCGCGCGCTGTTGACCTTGCG
>CAZZAD010000212.1:0-4835 GCA_964652055.1 uncultured Burkholderiaceae bacterium
TTGAAGAACTCTCCAGCTACGAATATCAAAAACGCAACGAAACGCAGGAGATCTTTATCCCCGTGGCCGAGCGGCTGGGCGGCAAGGTCATCGAATTCAATGGGGTGAGCAAAGGCTTTGGGGATCGGGTACTGATCGACAACCTGAGTTTCATCATTCCGCCCGGCGCCATCGTGGGTGTCATTGGCCCCAACGGCGCAGGTAAGTCCACCTTGTTCAAAATGATTTCGGGCAAGGAAACGCCCGATGCGGGCACCATCGACATTGGGCCCACGGTGCAACTGGCGCTGGTGGATCAGTCGCGCGAATCATTGCCCAACGACAAGACCGCCTGGGAGGCCATCTCGGGCGGGGCAGACATCCTGACAGTGGGTAAGTTTGAGATGCCCTCGCGCGCTTATCTGGGGCGCTTCAACTTCAAGGGCGGCGATCAGCAAAAGATCGTGGGTCAACTCTCGGGCGGTGAACGCGGCCGCTTGCATCTGGCGCACACCCTGCTCAAAGGCGGCAACGTGTTGCTGCTGGACGAGCCTTCCAACGATCTGGACGTTGAGACCTTGCGTGCGCTTGAAGAAGCGCTGATCGAGTTTGCCGGCACGGCCATCATCATTTCGCACGACCGCTGGTTCCTGGACCGCATCTGCACGCATATCATGGCGTGTGAGGGTGATTCGCACTGGGAATTTTTTCCTGGCAACTATCACGAATATGAAACCGACAAGAAGCGGCGCCTGGGTGAAGACGGCGCCGCGCCCAAGCGCGTGCGGTTCAAATCGCTGGCGGCGTGATTTCGCAAAAGAACGTCAGCGTGAGTCGGTAGCAATGTCTTGCGGTAGGGCCAATCCGTCGTGGCCACGCGCGACATAGGCGCCTGTACGGACCCAGTCCCCTGCCTTGAAGAAGGCAGTTGGCTGTGGTCCGGTCCCCTGGAGAACAACGTTGCTGCTGTTTAACCAGCTGAGGTCGGCGGGCCGGATGTGGGCAAGTTCCTTGTATCTAGGAAATTCCCGGCCCAAAGAATTGATCGTCTCAGCCAGCGTCGCAGCAGAGATGTAGGGGTTTGCCCCCGTGGCATTGCCAGGCACCTGGATGTACACCGCCGCGTGATTGTCATTCCAATCAGGAACAACTGATTCAGACTTTAAGGCGATGCCACGCGTGTTTTTGATGTCGGCAAATTCATTCGCCATAGCGCTTGGATCAGAGGTGATTTTTCCCTTGACGATGCGCCAGTCTTTGGGTGGTTTGGCTGGCAGTGTGTTGGTCGGGTCATAAACCTTGTCGGTATAGGCAAGGTAAAGGCCAACTTCCAGTTGGTTGCCGGTGGTTGAATAGGCAACCGCGCTTTGTCCGTTGGGTTTATTAAACGGACTGGTGATGCCGCTCTTTTGATGCAGTTGCATCCAGCTGTATGGGGCAAGAAAAAAATCCCGTGTGGATTTTCCTGCAATGACCTGGTCTGTATTAAATAGCGTTGCCCGATGTTCGGTGCGCCAGTTGATTTGGCGATAGTTGTAACTTGAGTTTCTCAGGGGCTGCAGCACATTGGGGACATTGAGGTAGTCCTGGTCCCATTTTTCAGTACGAATCCAGTCGCGTCGGCCTAGGCTGGCGGTGCGCCATTCGGGTTGGCGATCTGGATCTGTCTTAAGTGCTGTTTGGAGTACGGGCCAACGTGGATCCCCCGGGTAAAACCCTGCGGCATGTTCTGTTTTGTGGTGCAGCGCGTGGCTGTAGGTTTCTTGTTTGAATCCTGGTGCTGCGGAATTTTGAGGAACGAACAGCAGTATGGGTTGCGGTGTAACGCTGCCCCAGTCACCGCCTTTCGGTTGTCCATTCGGGCCAAATCCTGATTTGGCACCCCATTCAAACACGATGTTGGGTACCAGTGTGTACGCGATGTTGGGTGTGTCATCAGAAGAGCCGTTGTGCCAACTCGCGCCGTATCCCGAGCGCTCAGCCCGACGGGGTTGAGGGGTTCGTATGGCGAGCCGGTCGGGTGTTTGGCCGTCGGCCGAAGGAATGATTTTTGGTAGAGCGGTAGGCGGGTCATCAAACTTCAAATCGGTGTAAAGCCCAGACGTGTTGCGTATTAAGTCACCTACCTTGCCCGAGAGCGCGGCACTCACGATGTTTGGAGTTTTCTCAGGAAAGAGCAGCCCCCAATCCAGTAGTCCTTGTGCAATTTCGGTCGCATACGCATTGCTGGAAGCGGAGTTCACGGATTGAGGAAGTTGGGCGTGCTGGCGTGTTCCGTCCTGCGCTTCAGTGACTGCCCACCAGTGCCCCGTATCGTCTTGGCCTATGTGCACACTTTGTTGCGCATCCTTGCTATGCAGGGTGCTTACTTTGCGCAAAGAGGGAAGCGGCGTGGGTTCCGCCCCCAACATGCCGGCAATGACGCCCTTGCCCACGCTTAAACCGATGGCCTCTCCATTAGGGGTGGCGCTGGGGATCCACTTTCTGATGGACATTCCGCCCACCGCATCCGCAGTGACCGAGGTGAGCGCATCCGCAATTTTCTTGCCTGCAAGATTGAGATCTTCAGGCGTGGTTCCGTTGGCAGCCAGGTGAACCCCTTCGGCAACTTTGGTCACCACATCCGTGCCCTGCACCAGCAGTGCGGCCAGGACGGGGACGTCAAATACAAACCCGACACCGATAGCGTGCGCGCCTGCGTAAGCGGCCAGTGCAATTGCAGCCTCGGGTGAGGCTAAGGCCATGAGTTTGTTTTTTATGTCGTCCGGTGCGTAGTGCGCGGTGGTCTGCAGGGTGTGGCGGATGCGCTCTTGGGTCGACATTTCAGCGACGGGTTTGAGCGGCGGCGCGGGGTGCTTGAGGTTGCCTATTTTTAGGAATGACGTGGTTGAACGAACGCCGATCAGATCCGACGTTTGGTGTTGGAGCTGTGCTGTGTGGGTGAGGAGTTGGCCCGGCGACGCGCTGGTCGGCGCGGCGGCAAATTGTGGAACCTTGGCGTACCGCGGTGAGTTTGATTCGTAGATGAGATGACTCTTGTCGGACTGGTTGTGCCCAGGTCGCTCGTGGATCGTCGAGTGCAACGATTGCGTTGCGGCGGGAACTTCAAAAGAAACAGCGGTGCCATGCCCATGAGAATGGGCGATATGGGGCACAGCGGCTGCATTGAGTAGTTTTGACACGATTCCTCCCCTCTCAAGGTTTCGCTTGAGAGTTTCCTCGCAGGAGTGTGTCCTGTGGGTTGCAACTCGACAAGAGCCATGAAGGGCCGTTCTGATGAGTCCATAGAGGAGAAACAGGAATACTGCGGTTGCAGTAAGTCGCCCCCTGGTTCATCCAGGCTGGAGCATGAAGGTCTCAAATTCGAGCCGCTCCAGCACGCGGTCGAGCCAGATGAGGGCGATCACGTTGGTGATGAGCAGGGCGCCGGCGTAGCCGTAGCCGAAGTACTCGGGGCCCAGCCACAGGGTGAGCGCCGTCAGGGCGGTGTTCAGAACCAGAAACAGGGTCACGGTGGCCAGTGCCAGGTTGCGGCGGTCCAGGTAGAAAAACACATTGAGTACACCCAGCAGGACCACCTGCAGCCCCGCGCCGATCACCATCACGTTCAGCAGCGGCGCATACAGCGGTGAGATGCCCATCCAGTGCAGTAGCTTGTCGCTGAAGGCGATGATCAGCAAGGCGGCGATGGACTGGATCTTGACGATCTCGAAGATGCCGGTGCGTGCCGAGTTGACCATGCCGTTGCGGTAACGCTCGATGACGTGCAGTGAGCCGCCACCGCGGACGGCGTTGTAAAACGCGTCGTAGTAGTCCACGAAATCGGTTTCCAGTCGCAGCAGAAACACTGCCATGCCGGGGATGATGGACAGGTACGCCAGAAAGATGGGCAGGTCGTAGATGAGCGAAGCGCGCAAGGGTCCAATGACGGCCTGGCTCGTAGGTTCATAAAACCAGAACAGGAACTTGTCGATCCAGATGCCCAGGTTGTAGGCCACGCCGGTCCACACCAGGCTGCGGTAGTGCTGGTCGGGGCGAAAAAATTCAAACGACACAAAATGATCCGCGCGAAACTCGCGCACGATCAGCCCCAGCATGCCGGCCAGCAACACGGCCTGCCCCAGCGCAAAGCCGGCCATGAGCCCCACCAACCCAAAACGCATGAAGGCCAGCGCCGCCAGGATGGACACGCCATAGCCCAGCGCATAGAGCAGCACGATGCTTTTGTGGTGCTTCAGTCCCGAGAGCAGGATGGTGGCGATCCAGATGTTGGACAGCAGCACCAGGCCCGCGGCCATCAGCAAGCGATAGAGCACGGGTTCATGGTCAAAAAGAAAAATGGCAGCCAACAGTCCGATAGCGCCGGAAATCCAGGTGACCAGCATCGAGATCGACTGCACGTTGGGCAGCACCAGATCGTTGCGTTTCTCGAACATGCGGTCGGCCACAAAGCGTGTGCACGAGAGCTGAAACGGGCCGGTGATGATGAGGCTCGCCGCAATGAGATAGGTCACCGAGACCTGAAACTGCACGACGTCTTGCGTGGGCCCGGAGGCGGCGGCGCTCACCAGCCCGATACACAGCACGCCCACAATGGACAGCACCCAGGGCCCGGAGCCGATCACGCCCGCATAGCCATAGGCACTCAACATCGACAACAACGTGCCGCGTTGCAGGATGCGTCGAAGTTCAAATCCGATGCCGGCCATGGGGAGTTCAGTGCGGTGTTTGCTCCCTCCCCTTCAAGGGGAGGGCAGGGGTGGGGATGGGGTTGTATGGGGCAACATGCTTCGTCATGTAGCCCATCCCCACCCTAACCCTCCCCTTGAAGGGGAGGGAACTCAATATCAACCTCC
>CAZZAD010000213.1:0-4353 GCA_964652055.1 uncultured Burkholderiaceae bacterium
GGCGCGTCACCTTTACCCAGACCCGCGCGGTGTGCAACCCCATCGGGGTGCGCAAGGCGCCCAGACCCCAGGGACGTGCCGGATTTGTGCGCATCGACACCACCGTCCACCAGGGCGACCTGGACGGCCTCAAGGGCGTCGCGAGCAGGCGTGGACAGCGCAACCGCTCGCCATCGCTCCAACGTCTCGGCGCGAACCCCCATCTGCAATGACACCTCTTGCACGCTCAGGCTCGATGGCGGCAATAACTTCGCCACCGCCTGTTCCTTGAATACCTGTCCATATCTGGCCACGTCCTTCACCTGTAATTGCCCTCGGTTTCAGTCAGTCCTATCGAGGCGACAACTAGTTTGGCGTGGAGGGGGTCGTTCAAAGTGAGTTTTGTGGCGTTCTGGGATGACCACTATGGCAAGCCAGCCCAGGCGTTCTTCGAGGCTTGGAGCGCGCGGGCTATGCGCAGTCGCATCGAACCGATCAAAACGGTTACCAAGATGCTTGGCCGCCATCGCGATGGGCTGCTCAACTACACCCGCCATCGCATCACCAATACGGCAGCTGAAGGCTTCAACTCCATCATCCAAACCATCAAAGCAAACGCCCGCGGGTTCCGCAGCTTCGATAACTTCCGCATCCGCATCCTGTTCTTCTGCGGCAAACTCGACCTCATGCCCCTCAATGCACAATCACACTGAAATCAACGAAGAGCCCGAATTGAAATAAGGCCAGTATGGGAGAACCCTCGAGTAGCCAGGCCGTGCAGTCGTAGGGGTGCAAACCCGAAAACACCAGAAACTCAACCCACGAATGAGGCCAATATCAGCGGATATGCACGCAGCTGCGGTATCGCTCGCATATGTACGGTCGAGCCCAAAGAGTCGTCGCGCTAATCGACCGCAGCTTGCTTGCGCTCGTCACTGGCGTGGCGGTGCTGCTCTTCCATCACCAGGTGCCCCAGTTCCCGTTTTAATTCGTTGAATTCCGCAGACGATGGATCGCGCGGCCTCGGCAACGTGACGTGCTGATTACGCTTGATGGTGCCGGGTCGGTAGGTCATGACCACGATACGGTCAGCCAGATAAATCGACTCTTCAATGGAATGCGTAACAAACAATACCGTCTTGCCGAGTTGATTCCATATGCGCAGCAGCTCGTCCTGCAAATTACGGCGGGTGAGCGCGTCCAAGGCGCCGAAAGGCTCATCCATCAACAGGATGGGTGAGTCCAGCGCCAGCACACGCGCAATGGCAACGCGCTGTCGCATGCCTCCGGACAGATCTTTGGGGTAACGATCACGGAAGTCGTGCAGGCCCAACAAATCCAGTAGCGAATTGACCGTTTTTTCAATCTCTATCTTTTTCCTTTTCTGGATTTCGAGACCAAAGGCAATATTGCGTGCCACGCTCATCCAGGGGAACAGGGCGTATTCCTGAAATACCATGCCACGATCAGGCCCTGGCGCTGTGATGTGTTTCCCGTCAACCTTAATTTCGCCTGCGGAGGGCAGAGAAAATCCAGCAACTGCGTTCAGAAGCGTGGACTTGCCGCACCCCGAAGGGCCGAGCAGACACACAAACTCACCTTGGCTAATCTCAAGATTGATGTCTTTGAGCGCAATAACTTCTTTGCCGCCAGTTGAAAAAACCTTCTGCACGTTGTCTATGGTGATCTGGGTCATGTTCAGTTCTCCAGCCCTCGATGCCAGCGCAGCAGGTGCGTATTGAGTCGGCTGACCACCGTATCGATGAACAGCCCCAACAGGCCAATGGTGATCATGCCGGCGATGATTTTGTCGGACCACATAAATTCACGCGCTTCAAGAATTCGGAAACCCAATCCGTCATTGACGGCAATCATTTCCGAGACAATCACCACAATGAATGCCGTGCCGATTCCAATACGTACGCCCGCCAGGATGAATGGGGTGGCTGCCGGCAGAATGACTCGGGTAAATAAATCCCACTGACCAATGCCAAGATTCTTTGCGGCACGGATATAAATACCATCCACTTGGCGCACACCCGCAATGGTGTTCATCAGTACTGGAAAGTAAGCGCCGATGGCAATGAGAAAAAAAGAGGGCGGGTTGCCCAGACCAAACCAAAGGATGGCCAGCGGGATATAGGCAATGGGGGGTATTGGCCGCAGGATCTGGACCAGCGGGTTGAACAGGTCATAGATGCGCGTATTGGCGCCCATCAATAGCCCCAAAGGCAACGCCAGGCCCGCGCCAATCAAAAACCCGACGACGACACGGTAGAGGCTGGAGTAAGCGTCGTGAATCAACTCGCCGGAGAGCATCCAGGCTAATGTGCCCTGACCGGGCTCCTGGGCTTGCATGGGCATCAGGTAGTTCCACCATTTGACCATGACAGCAGAGGGCGCGGGCATGACCACAGGGGAAAAAACACCAGCCCTAGAAAAGGCTTCCCAGAGAATCAAAACTAGAACAGGGACCAGGGCCCCGTTGAAGAGCGCGGTCAGCTTGACTTTCATTTTTGTCTCAATCTTGCGGGTGTTGTCTGGAGCGCCGACTTCATTTCACCTTAAGTTCATTCTTGGCATTTTGCAGTAGGTCGAGCTTGACCCATTCGCCCGCTTTGGGAGGTTTCTGCATGCGACCCACGCCGTATTT
The DNA here is from genome assembly GCA_964652055.1 of uncultured Burkholderiaceae bacterium. Classification (GTDB taxonomy): domain Bacteria; phylum Pseudomonadota; class Gammaproteobacteria; order Burkholderiales; family Burkholderiaceae_F; genus CAZZAD01. The sequence goes on from CAZZAD010000213.1 coordinate 2,633, forward strand.
GTTCATGTAATCGGTAGTGATGTCGATATGCTCTAACGATACGTCGTAGGTGTAGTCGGCGTTATCCATCGCATCTTTGAAGTCTTGCGAACTCAGCTGCCCTTTGAAGAGTTGTTCGCGAACGTACTTTTCGGCCAGTGCTGGATCTTTGTTAAACAGCGCGGTGCTCTCAACAAAACATTTCATCAGGCGCTGGGCGACGTCCTTTTTGTCGTTGTACATTTTCTCCGTCATGACGAACAGCCGCACCGGTTCGCCCATTTTGGTGCCATAAGGTTTCATCACTTCAATGCCAAATTTCTTGTTGATGGCTTGAGAGGATTGGGGTTCAGATTGACACATGGCGTCAATTTGTTTGCCAACCAGTGCTTGATTGAGATCTGCAAACGCCAAGAAAATGATGTGCACATCTTTGCCGGGTTTGTCTGACCAGGTCAGGCCTGCTTTTTCTAGTTCCGCATAAAGCAGCAGTTCCTGCGCGCCGCCTCGGGTTACACCGACCTTTTTGCCCTTCATGTCTTGCATTGACTTGATACCTGAGTCGACGCCGGCCACGATACGGGCGCCACCTTTAGCAAAGCCAGCGACTACAAAAATTGGCACGCCATTGGCGCGTCCGGAGATGGCGCCGTCTGAAGCCAATGCCGCGATGTCAATTTCACCCGCCACAATGGCCGGCATGATGTCAGGCCCTTTGGCGAACATATGTTCTTCCACTTTCAGGTTGTACTTTGTGCAACTTTCTTTCATATAAGACACGGCGCCGTAATGCGCGAACTTGAGATTGCCAAGTCGAACCACGTCTGGGGTTTGTGACTGAGCCGACAACGGGGTCAAAACGAAACCGACGGCAGCGAGCAATGTGTAGTGCAAGATTTTGCGCATGAGTTCTCCGAAATCCAAGTTGAGTTCAGACCGGATCATGCCCGTAAATACAACGCGGCCGCAACAACCTTCGTTGCTGCGGCCGCACAACTATTGATGTGTGGCTAATTAAGACAAACGCTTCAAGAGCTTGCTGCGGGTTTCCGACAGGGCAACCGGCAAGCGTTCGCCCAGCTTGTCAAACCATTCGGCGTGTGAGGTCAGTTCAGTGAGCCAGGCCGCAGGGTCGATGGACGTGATGCGATCAAATTTCTCTTTCGGGAAGTCCAGACCGGTCCAGTTCATCTCTTCGTACTGGGGCGAGGTGCCCAGCACATGCTCGGTGCCGCCCGACTTGTCTTCCAGGCGACGCAGCACCCAGTCAAGCACACGCATGTTCTCTGAGTAACCCGGCCACACAAATTTGCCGGCGTCATCCGTGCGGAACCAATTCACGCAGAAAATCTTCGGCAGCTTGGCGCCGGTGGATTGGAGCTTCTCACCGATCTGTAGCCAGTGGTTGAAGTGATCGCCCATGTTGTAGCCGCAGAAGGGCAGCATGGCGAACGGATCGCGACGCAGCACGCCTTGTGCGCCAGCGGCTGCGGCCGTGGTCTCCGAGCCCATGGTGGCAGCCATGTACACGCCTTCAACCCAGTCACGCGCTTCAGTGATCAAAGGCACGGTGGTAGAGCGACGGCCGCCAAAGATAAAAGCGTCAATCGCCACGCCTGCAGGATCGGCCCAGGCCGGATCAATAGCCGGGCATTGGTCGGCAGCCACGGTAAAGCGCGCATTGGGGTGCGCCGCCTTGCGGCCGGTTTCCTTGGCAATCTCGGGTGTCCAGTCACGGCCTT
>CAZZAD010000213.1:4393-4689 GCA_964652055.1 uncultured Burkholderiaceae bacterium
GGGCGGGCGTCATGCCTTCCCACCACACGTCGCCGTCATCGGTGAGGGCTACGTTGGTGAAAATGACGTCGCGCTGCAGCGTGGCAATGGCGTTGGGGTTGGTGTTGCGGCCTGTACCAGGGGCCACGCCGAAGAAACCGGCTTCGGGGTTGATGGCATACAGGCGCCCATCTTTGCCGGGCTTGATCCAGGCAATGTCTTCGCCAATGGTGGAGACGCGCCAGCCTTCAAATCCTGCAGGCGGAATCAGCATGGCGACGTTGGTCTTGCCGCAGGCTGAAGGGAAAGCCGCGGCG
>CAZZAD010000214.1:0-3527 GCA_964652055.1 uncultured Burkholderiaceae bacterium
GCCCGACGCCATCAATCATCACCCCGATGTGCGCAAGATGTTGCTCACCGCGCGCGCCTACGCCGAGGGCGGGCGCCCGGTTGGTTATTGGGTGGGTTTGCAGGCGGACAAATCCGTCTACGCCGCCACGGAAGCTGAGCGCAAAGAAGCGCAAGACATGATGGCGCTGATGACGCCCATCGTGAAAGCCTTCATGACCGACAACGGGTTCTATTGCGCATCGGGTTGTTTGCAGGTGTTCGGCGGCCATGGCTACATCCGCGAGTGGGGCATGGAGCAGTTGGTGCGCGATGCGCGCATCAACATGATCTACGAAGGCACCAACACCATTCAGTCGCTCGATCTGCTGGGCCGCAAAGTGCTGATGGACAGTGGCGCCAAGCTCAAAAAGTTCGGCGCCATGGTCACGGCCTTTATCGAGCAGTACGGCACCGATCCACAGATGAGCGAGTTCATTACGCCCCTGGCCGATCTGGGCGACAAGGTCAGCAAGCTCACCATGGAAATCGGCATGAAGGCGCTGCAAAACCAAGATGAAGCCGGTGCGGCCGCGGTGGACTATCTGCGCGTGGTGGGGCACTTGGTGTTTGCCTACTTTTGGGCACGCATGGCGCAAGTGTCCTTGGTGGCCATCCAGGGCGGCAGCAAAGATTCGTTTTATCGCGCCAAGCTCATCACGGCCCGCTTTTACTTTCAGCGTTTGCTGCCCGAGACCGCGTATCACATCCGCGCGGCGCGCTCCGGTGCAGCCAATCTGATGACGCTTGAAGTTGACCTTTTCTGATTTGAAATTTTTTGGGGACGCAACATGAGCAATCTCTTGATCAAAAAAGTCGCGGTGCTGGGCGCCGGGGTGATGGGCGCGCAGATCGCGGCCCATTGCGTGAACGCACGCGTGCCGGTGTTGCTGTTCGATCTGCCGGCCAAAGAAGGGCCCAAGAACGGCATTGCGCTCAAAGCCATTGAGAATCTGAAGAAGCTCAGCCCCGCACCCCTGGCGCTCAAGGACGATGCGGCGTACATCACGCCGGCCAACTACGAAGAGCATCTGGATCAATTGCGTGATTGCGATCTGGTGATCGAAGCCATTGCTGAGCGGCTCGATTGGAAGCACGACCTTTACAAAAAAGTCGCACCGTTTATGGGCGAGCATGCCGTGTTCGCCTCCAACACCTCGGGCCTGCCCATTGCCAAACTGGCCGAAGGGTTGGATGCCAACTTGAAGACGCGTTTTTGCGGCGTGCATTTCTTCAACCCGCCGCGCTACATGCATCTGGTCGAGCTCATCGCCACGCCCGCCACGCGCGCCGACATTCTCGATAGCCTGGAAACCGTTCTCGCCAGCACGCTGGGCAAAGGCGTGGTGCGCGCCAAAGACACCCCCAACTTCATTGCCAATCGCGTGGGCATTTTTGGCGTGCTCGCCACCATCAAGGAAGCCGAGAAGTACGGTCTGGCCTACGACGTGGTGGACGACCTGACGGGCAGTCGGCTGGGTCGCGCCAAGAGCGCCACGTTCCGCACCGCCGACGTGGTGGGGCTCGACACCATGGCGCATGTCATCAAGACCATGCAAGACACGCTGCCTGCATCGGTCGATCCTTTTGCTGCGCATTTCGCCACGCCGCCCGTGTTGAAGGCGCTGGTGGACAAAGGCGCGCTGGGGCAAAAAGCGAAGGCGGGCTTTTATCGCAAGGACGGCAAAGTCATCAAAGTGCTCGACCCGAAAAAGCAGGACTACGTCGAGTCCACCGGCAAAGCTGACGAGCTGGTGGCGCGCATCCTGAAGAAAAAAGATCCCGCCGAGCGCCTCAAACTGTTGCGCGAAACCGATCACCCGCAAGCCAAGTTCCTGTGGGCCATCTTCCGCGATGCCTTTCACTACATCGCCGTGCATGCCGAGTCGATTGCCGAATGCGCGCGCGACATTGACTTTGCGTTGCGCTGGGGTTTTGGCTGGAGCGCGGGCCCGTTTGAAACCTGGCAGGCGGCCGGATGGAAGCAGGTGGCCGAGTGGGTCAAAGCGGATATCGACGCGGGTGAAGCGCTCTCCAGCGCGCCGCTGCCTGCCTGGGTATGGGACGTGGCCAAATGGGGCGGGGTGCACAGCGCGCAAGGCTCATGGTCGCCGGCCAAAAAGAAAGCCATCGGACGCCCCACCTTGCCGGTGTATGCGCGCCAGATATTCCGCGCGCCGCTGCAAGGTGAAGGTGCACCCACCGGGCATAACGGCGGTAACACCATTCATGAAGATGCCGATTGCCGTCTCTGGACCATCGAGCAGGGTCAAGCCGGTGAAGTGCTGCTCTTCTCGCTCAAGACCAAGATGCACGTGATTGGCCCCGGCGTGATTGCGGGTCTGCTCAAAGCCATTGAGTTGGCCGAGCGCCAGTATCGGGGTCTGGTGATCTGGTCACCTGACGAACCGTTTTCTGCGGGCGCCGATTTGCAGTCGATGATGCCGGTGTTCATGAGCGGCGGCGCCAAAGCCATAGGCGCTGAAGAGAAAAAGTTGCAAGACGCGCTCATGCGCCTGAAGTACGCGCAGGTGCCGGTGGTGTGCGCGGTGCAAGGCTTGGCGCTCGGCGGTGGTCTGGAACTGATCCTGCACTCGGCGCGCGTCGTGGCGCATCTAGAGAGTTACATGGGTCTGGTGGAAGTGGGCGTGGGCCTGATTCCTGGCGCCGGCGGTTTGAAGGAAGGCGCGCTGCGCGGCGCACTGGCCGCACAAGCGGCAGGCATGACCGACGTGTTCCCCTTCATCAAGAATTGGTTCATGAATGTGGCCACGGCCAAGGTGGCCACCTCGGCGTTGGAAGCCAAGCAGATGGGCTACTTGCAGCCCGCTGACCTCGTGGTGTTCAACACGCATGAACTGCTCTGGACGGCCATAGGCACCGCCTTTGCGCTGCAGGCCTCGGGCTATCGCCCACCGCACCGACCCAAGGCGTTTGTCGCGGCGGGCCGTCCGGGCCTGGCCAACATCAAGGCGCAGCTTGTCAACATGCGCGACGGCGGATTTATCAGCGCGCATGACATGCACTTGGCCACCTTGGTGGGCGACGTGATCTGTGGCGGCGACATCGAGGCGGGCGCGTTGGTCGATGAACAGTGGCTGCTTGATCTGGAACGCACGCACTTCACTGCGCTGTGCAATCACCCCAAATCGCAAGAGCGAATGATGGGAATGATGCAAAACGGTAAGCCTGTACGTAATTGATGAGGAGCACACCATGAGCAAACACATCCAGGATGCCTACATCGTCGCTGCCACGCGCACGCCCATAGGCAAAGCCCCCAAGGGCAGCTTCAAGAACATGCGTCCCGATGATCTGCTGGTCGCAACGCTGCGCAGCGCCATGGCGCAGGTGCCTACGCTCGACCCCAAGGCGGTGGAAGACGCCATCATCGGTTGCGCCATGCCCGAGGGCGAGCAGGGCCTGAACGTGGCGCGCATTGCGGTGCTGCTGGCGGGGCTGCCCCACACGGTGGGCGGCGTGACCATCAACCGCTTTTGTTCCTCGGGT
>CAZZAD010000214.1:3537-4584 GCA_964652055.1 uncultured Burkholderiaceae bacterium
GTGGCGGCCGATCGCATCCGCGTGGGTGAAGCGGACGTGATGATCGCCGGCGGTTGCGAGTCCATGAGCATGGTGCCCATGTCGGGCAACAAGCCCTCGTTTAACCCGCATGTGTTTGATGGCGATGAGAACATCGGCATCGCCTACGGCATGGGCATGACCGCCGAGAAAGTGGCTGCGCAGTGGCAGATCACCCGCGAAGCCCAAGATGAATTTGCGCTGCGCTCGCACCAGAAGGCCATCGCGGCGCAACAGGCGGGCGAGTTCACTGCCGAAATGACGCCCATCGACATCGTGGAGAAACTGCCCAACCTGGCCACGCATCAGCTCGATGTGCGCACACGCAAGCTGGCGCTCGACGAGGGCCCGCGTGCCGATACCAGCCTGGACGTGCTCGGCAAACTGAGGCCCGCCTTTGCCGCCAAAGGCAGCGTCACCGCAGGCAACAGCTCGCAAATGTCGGACGGTGCCGGCGCGTTGATCCTGGTGAGCGAACGCGCGCTCAAGCAGTTCAACCTCACGCCCTTGGCGCGCTTTGTGAGCTTTGCCATCAAAGGCGTGCCGCCAGAGATCATGGGCATTGGCCCCAAAGAAGCCATTCCTCTCGCACTCAAACTCGCCAGTATTCGTCAGGATGACCTGGGCTGGATTGAATTGAACGAAGCCTTTGCGGCGCAGTCCCTGGCTGTCATCAAAGACCTGGGACTCGACCCGAGCAAGGTCAACCCCATGGGCGGCGCCATTGCGCTGGGGCACCCCTTGGGGGCTACCGGCGCAATACGTGCGGCTACCGTGGTGCATGCCTTGCGTCGCAAGCAGCTCAAGTACGGCATGGTGACCATGTGCGTGGGCACCGGCATGGGTGCGGCAGGCATTTTTGAGCGGGTGTAGATCCCGCCTGCCCCGGCACCGGATCGTCGCTATGGCAAGAACTCACGTCGCCCCGGCGCAGGCCGGGGCCCAATTTGAGGTACCTGCAATTGGGCCCCGGCCTGCGCCCTGTCTCTTGATCACATCTCGGTCCGATCTGCATGCCGGCGCCTTCGA
>CAZZAD010000215.1:0-4559 GCA_964652055.1 uncultured Burkholderiaceae bacterium
CTTGATCTCACACGGAATGGTGGACCTGATGAAGCAGGACGCTTCCGTGCTGACAATTGCTATTAAATTGATAGCTACTTGCGCTTGATGGATATGCGCCAGGGGCAATTTTGACCAAAAAGACGAAAGCCCCGCATGCGGGGCTTTCCATTTGGTGCATCTTTCAGCTTGTTAGCGTCCAGAGCGCATATCCCAGTGATTGAGTGGTTGCGATTGTAAACCAATCTGTTACAAATGCCCTTCGGAATTCACAATGAGGTGACGAATGGCGATATCAGGAGCGTATCGGTTGGCGTTGGACTTGGGATCCACGTCGTTAGGTTGGGCGATGTTTCGGTTAGGCGAAGACGGGAGCCCCACCGCCCTCATCCGCTCAGGCGTGCGCATCTTCAGCGATGGCCGCAACCCCAAAGATGGGTCTTCCCTGGCCGTCACCCGCCGCGCTGCCCGTGCCATGCGCCGCCGCCGTGACCGGCTGCTCAAGCGCAAATCCCGCATGCTGGGCCAGCTGGTGCGCCACGGGTTTTTTCCGGCGGACGAGGCGGCGCGCAAGGCGCTGGAGCGGCTCAACCCCTATCAGCTGCGGGCCAAGGGCCTGCGCGAGGCGCTGACACCCGGCGAGTTTGCCCGCGCGCTGTTCCACATCAACCAGCGCCGGGGCTTTCAAAGCAACCGCAAGACCGACCGCAAGGACAACGACAGCGGCGCGCTCAAACAAGCCATCCACCAGTTGCGCGAACGCATGGCGGCCAGCGGTTGCCGCACGGTGGGCGAGTGGTTTTGGCAAGTGCGCATGCAGCAGAAGCCCGAAGGGGTTGCCGGGCAGGGCGTGCGGGCGCGCTACCGTGAAACGCCCTACACCACCGATGAGGGCAAAAAGCGCATCGACAAAAGCTACGACCTGTACGTGGATCGCGCCATGATTGCGCAGGAGTTCGATGCGCTGTGGGCGGCACAGGCAGCGCTGCAGCCCGCGCTGTTCACAGAGGTGGCGCGGGCCGACTTGCGCGACACGCTGCTGCACCAGCGCCCGCTGCGCCCCGTGCGCCCTGGCCGCTGCACCTTGCTGCCCGATGAGGAGCGCGCACCGCTGGCCTTGCCCAGCACACAGCGCTTTCGCATCCTGCAGGAGGTGAACCACCTGCGCCTGCTGGATGGCACGCTGAGCGAGGTGCCGCTGACGTTGGCCCAGCGCGATGCGGTGGTGGCGGCGCTGGAGGCCCATAGCAAACGCAGTTTTGATCAGTTGCGCAAGCTGCTGAAACTGTCGGGGTCTGTGCGCTTCAACCTGGAGGATGCCAAGCGCACTGAACTCAAGGGCAACGCCACCAGCGCAGCCCTGGCGCGCAAAGATCTGCTGGGTGCGGCGTGGGCGGGCTTTGCGGCGGAGCTGCAGGACGAGATCGTCTGGCAGATCGTGAACGAAGAAGGTGAGGGCACGCTGATCGCCTGGCTGCAGCAGCACACGGGGGTGGACGAAGCCCGTGCCGAGTCCATTGCCAACGTGGCCCTGCCCGAAGGCTACGGCAGCCTGAGCCGCAAGGCGCTGGCGCGCATCGTGCCGGAGTTGCAGCGCGATGTGGTGACCTATGACAAGGCGGTGCAGGCCTCCGGGTTTGCGCACCACAGTGACCTGGGCTTTGACTTTGACCACGACAGCGACGAAGTGGAGCGGGTGGGCGAGCGCACCATCGCATCCACCGGCGAAATCAAGCCCGTGTATGCCTTCAAAGAGTTGCCCTACTACGGCCGCGCACTGCAGCGCCATGTGGCCTTTGCCAAAGACAAGCCGCGCAACGACGAAGAGCGCTACGGCAAGATTGCCAACCCCACGGTGCACATCGGCCTGAACCAGGTGCGCGTGGTGGTCAACGCCTTGATCCGCCGCTATGGCCGCCCGGCAGAGGTTGTGGTGGAGCTGGCGCGGGACTTGAAGCAAAGCCGCGAGCAAAAGCAGGAGGCGCAAAAGAAGCAGGCCGACAACCAGCGCCGCAATGCCCGCATCCGCGAACGCGTTGCCGAGACCCTGGGCATCAGCACCGAGCGCGTGCGCGCCAGCGACATCCAGAAATGGATCTTGTGGGAAGAGCTGAGCTTTGACGTGGCCGACCGACGCTGCCCCTACAGCGGTGTGCAGATCAGCGCCGCCATGCTGTTGAGCGAACAGGTGGAGATCGAGCACATCCTGCCGTTCTCGCAGACGCTGGACGACAGCCTGAACAACCGCACCGTGGCCATGCGCCAGGCCAACCGCATCAAGCGCAACCGCACGCCGTGGGCCGCGCGGGCTGACTTTGAAGCGCAGGGCTGGAGCTATGAAGGCATCTTGCAGCGCGCCGAGCGCATGCCCCTGCGCAAGCGCTACCGCTTTGCGCACGATGGGTACGAGCGCTGGCTGGGGGAAGACAAGGACTTCCTGGCCCGTGCGTTGAACGACACGCGCTACCTGTCGCGTGTGGCGGCGGAATACTTGCGGCTGGTGTGCCCTGGCAGCGCCACCCGGGTGATCCCGGGGCAGATGACGGCGATGCTGCGCAAAAAGTTTGGCTTGAACGATGTGCTGGGGCTGGATGGCGAAAAGAACCGCAACAACCACCGCCACCACGCTGTGGATGCCTGCGTGATCGGCGTGACAGACCAGGGCTTGCTACAGCGCTTTGCCCAAGCCAACGCCCAGGCCCGCGAAGGTGGCTTGACCCGCCTGGTGGAGAGCATGCCCCTGCCGTGGGACACCTACCGCGACCACGTGGAACGCGCCGTGCGTCACATCTGGGTGAGCCATAAACCCGACCATGGCTTTGAGGGCGCGATGATGGAGGAAACCTCTTACGGCATCCGCAAAGACGGCAGCATCAAGCAGCGCCGCAAGGCCGATGGCAGCGCAGGGCGTGAGATCACCAATCTCATCCGCATTGCAGAGCCTGCACAGCCAACGCGCCACGGTGTGGATGCTGAAGGGCGGCCATTGCCTTACAAGGGCTATGTGGGCGGCAGCAACTACTGCATTGAAATCACCCGCAATGCGCAGGGGAAGTGGGAAGGCGACGTGATTTCCACCTTCAAGGCCTACGGCATCGTGCGGGCCGGGGGTTGGGCGCAACTGCGCAATCCCACGCAGGGGCAGAACGGGCAACCGCTGGTCATGCGGCTGGTGATTGGCGACAGTGTGCGGCTGGAGGTGGAGGGGCGAGAGCAGACGATGCGTGTAGTCAACATCAATGGCAATAACGGGCAGATGTTCATGGCCCCGGTCCACGAGGCCAATGTCGATGCTCGAAATCGAGACAAGCAAGACGCCTTTGCCTACACATCCAAGTACGCAGGCTCCATGCAAAAGGCCAAGGCAAGGCAGGTCACCATCTCTGCCATGGGTGAGCTGCGCGACCCCGGCTTTCAGGGCTGACCCCCATGGTAGGCCGCATCGTCGAAATCGCAGACGACCGGCGGCACCTGTTTGTGCACCGCGGCTTCATGGTGGTGAAAGACACCGAAGGCGAGCGCAAAGAGCTAGGGCAGGTGCCGCTGGATGACATTGCCGCCGTCATTGCCAACGCCCACGGCCTGACCTACACCAACAACCTGCTGGTGGCACTGGCAGAGCGCGGTGCGCCTTTTGTGCTGTGTGGAGCCAACCACAACGCCATAGGCATGCTGCTGACGTTGGATGGCCACCATGTGCAGGCCAAGCGCATCGAGGCCCAGTGGGCGGCTGCGCTGCCCTTGCACAAGCGCTTGTGGGCAGCCGTCGTCAGATGCAAGCTGGAGCAGCAGGCCGCAGCGCTGGAGGCTGCAGGCGCACCCATGGCACCGTTGCAGGCGCTGGTAGGCAAGGTCAAAAGCGGCGACCCCGAGAACATCGAAGGCCAGGGGGCGCGGCGTTACTGGGGCTTGTTGTTTGGCGCAGAGTTTCGGCGCGATCAGGACGGGGACGGTATCAACGGGCTGCTGAACTACGGCTACACCATCCTGCGCTCGGCCACGGCGCGTGCCGTGGTCGCTGCGGGCCTGCATCCCAGCATTGGCCTGCACCACAGCAACGATGCCAATGCCATGCGCCTGGTGGATGACCTGATGGAGCCGTTTCGCCCGATGGTGGATTTGAAGGTGTGGCAGCTGCATCAGGCTGCCGAGTCGCATGTCACCCCGGACACCAAGCGCGCTTTGGTGCGCGTGCTGTACGACGACATGCCCACGGCTGTAGGTGTCACGCCCGTCATGGTGTGCATGCAGCGCCTTGCCACGTCACTGGCGCAGGTGTACCTGGGTGAACGCACCAAGCTGGATTTGCCTTTGCCCGGCTTGCCCCTGTCGCTGGCGGGCAGTTTTGAGCCGGACTGAACTCCCGCCAACGCCAGTCCATTGCTACACCATGTTGTCTGGATACCGACTTATGTGGATGGTGGTCATGTTCGATTTACCCGTGATGGAGAAGGCGGAGCGCAAAGCTGCCACGCAGTTTCGCAATGGCCTGCTGGATCTGGGTTTTGAAATGAGCCAGTTCAGCGTGTACATGCGCTTTTGCACCAGCCAGGCGCAGGTAGACACCCTGTGCCGCTCCG
>CAZZAD010000216.1:0-4518 GCA_964652055.1 uncultured Burkholderiaceae bacterium
ATGAGAAATCCGTGGTGCCGTCGACGCTGACGTTTTGCACAATCATGTCGATGTCGAGGTTGGCATCGGCAATAGGGCCCAGGATTTTGTAGGCCACGCCGGGGCGGTCGGGCACGCGCGTGAGGGTGATCTTGGCTTCGTCGCGCGAGAACGCCACACCCGAGATAACTGCCTTTTCCATCTGAGCTTCTTCCTCAAAGGTAATCAATGTGCCCGAATGCGCCTCGATATCCAGCGGCAGGTCGGGGTCGGTGAGGCTGGAGAGCACCCGCAGCTTCACTTTGTATTTGCCGGCAAATTCCACCGAGCGGCTCTGCAACACCTTGGAGCCCAGGCTGGCCATTTCCAGCATTTCTTCAAAGGTGATGGTGGTCAGGCGCCGGGCCTCGGGCACGATGCGCGGGTCGGTGGTGTAGACGCCGTCGACGTCGGTATAGATCAGGCATTCATCGGCCTTGAGCGCAGCGGCCAAAGCCACAGCGGAGGTATCCGAGCCGCCACGGCCCAGCGTGGTGATGTTGCCGTCTTCGTCTGCGCCCTGAAAACCCGCGACCACGACGACGCGACCGGCATTCAGATCGGCACGGATGCGTGCGTCGTCAATGTCCAGAATGCGCGCCTTGGTGTAGGCGCTGTCGGTGCGCACGTGGACTTGCGCGCCGGTGTAGCTGCGTGACGGCAGCCCAATGTCGTTCAGGGCGATGGAGAGCAGGCCGATGGTGACTTGCTCGCCGGTGGAGGCAATCACGTCGAGCTCGCGCGGGTCGGGGTTGGACGTAATTTCCTTGGCCAAGCCCAGCAGCCGATTGGTCTCGCCGCTCATGGCCGAGACCACCACCACGATCTGATGCCCCGCCGCGTGCCACTTGCGCACGCGCCGCGCGACGTTTTTGATGCGTTCTACCGAACCCATGGAGGTTCCGCCGTATTTATGAACAATGAGCGCCATGCGCAAACTCTTGGGGAAAAAAGGGCGCGATTATAGGGACAGGGAGGACTGGGCCGATTGCGGTCGTCGCCCCGGCCAGCGCCCTGTCTCTTGATCGCATCTCCGCGCCTCGCGAGGTGCTGTGTTTACTCCCTCCCCTTCAAGGGGAGGGTCGGGGTGGGGATGGGGTTGTATGGGGAACTACGCTTCGTCATGTAGCCCATCCCCACCCTAACCCTCCCCTTGAAGGGGAGGGGACAAAGTCAAGACCAAGTATCACGCCGGCTCCCACACCAGCATCACCCGCTCGCCCCCCTGCCCCACGCAGAGCGCATCGGCACCCAGCCGCGGCAGGAAGATCAGTTGATCACCGCGCCAAACCAAGGGCAGTCGTGCCCGTTCAAACTCGGCCACACCCGCTTCCTGAAACAAGGCCTTCAGCGTTTTGTGGGGGCGCGCGGGGTGCAGCTTGAAGCGCTCGCCTCCCGTGCGCGGGCGACTCTCCAGTGGCTGCGCACGCAGCCACTGCGCCTCAAAACCGGTGGGGCTTTGCACAAACGCAAAACGTCCCGCCCATTCGGGCAGCACCAGGTACGGCTCGCCCTTCCAATGCAGGCGGATGCACTCCGGGGGTAATGCGGCGTGCTTGTATGACGGTTGCGACACCAGCAGGCCGCGGTAGCGATGAATTTCAATCGCACCCACGTTCACCCGCATGCGTGCGGTGCTGCGTGCATGCAGGGCTTGCTCCAGGAGTTCATGTAGCCGCGCGCGCGACGGGGCCCGCACACCCAGGGTGGCGAGCCAATGGCGCAACACCAGCGCTTGTTGCCGTGGCGAGAATTCGCGCAGCCGGTCCAGCCGCAGGGTGTGTGCAGGCGCGTCTTCGGTGCAACGCTCCAGCCCGCATTGCGCTAGCTCATCCAGGAGCTGCGCGGCTTCAGCGATGAGCTCAATGGAGCGTGCCGTGGTGCCGTGAAAGTTGGGTTGCACCGCCGCCAGCGCGGGCATGACGTGGTGGCGCACGGCGTTGCGTGCGTAGGCGGTGTCGGCGTTGCTTGGGTCGTCGATAAAGCGCAGGGCGCGCTGGGTGCAGTAGCGCTCGATCAGGGCGCGTTCTACGGCGGCAAAGGGCCGCAGCAGGGCCACACCGGGCACCAGTTCACGCGCATCGGGAAACGCAGCCAGACCGTCGACACCTGCGCCACGCAACCACTGCAAGAGGAACGTTTCAATGCGGTCATCGAGGTGATGCGCCACCAGCACGGCGTGGGCGCCCCGCGCTTGCGCGATCTCGGCCAACGCCCGATAGCGCGCGGCGCGGGCGTCGGCTTCCAGGCCCGCGCCGGTGCGCTCGACCTGGACGTGGCGTAACTCAAAGTCGATGCCCCGCTGCGCGCATTGTTCACGGCAATGTGTGGACCAGGCATCGGCTTGGGGGTGCAGGCCGTGATGCACGTGAATGGCAAAGGAGGACTGCGCGGCGGCGAGGCCTTCATCGCGCAGGCGACACAGCAGGTCGAGCAAGGCAGTGGAATCGCGGCCGCCGCTGTAGGCCACGGCGACAGGCTGATGCCGGTCATCCACGCAGGACCCATCCACGGTGAACGACAGGGCGCGACGAACGGCATCGAACAATGACAGTTCGATGTCCTTAGACACCTTGGGGATGGGACACGACACTTCAAATCTCACAGGTGCTCGTCGCCCCGGCGCAGGCCGGGGTCCAATTTTCGATCGTCCCTAAATTGGGCCCCGGCCTGCGCCGGGGCGACGCCGCTTCGATGTATTGCCCTCAAGCGTCCGACAAAATTTCCTTGAACTTGCCATAGCCCAACAGTCGGGCCTGGCGTGCGGCCATCAGCTCTTTGAGCTTCATGCCCTGGAATAAACGCAGGCTGTCGCCCAGGGCGCGTTTGAGGAACGCGGCCATTTGTTTGGGGTCGCGGTGCGCGCCGCCCAAGGGCTCGGAGATGATTTTGTCGATCAGGCCCAGCGCTTTGAGGCGGTGCGCAGTCAGGCCCAGGGCTTCGGCAGCCTCGGGCGCGCGATCTGAGCTACGGAACAGGATGGAGGCGCAGCCCTCGGGCGAGATCACCGAGTAGGTGGAGTACTGCAACATGAGCACGTGATCGGCCACAGCAATGGCCAGCGCGCCGCCAGAACCGCCTTCACCAATGATGGTTGAGATCACGGGCACTTTGAGTTGCGACATTTCAAACAGGTTGTGGCCAATGGCTTCGCTCTGGCCGCGCTCTTCGGCATCAATGCCGGGATACGCGCCGGGGGTGTCCACAAAGGTGAAGACGGGCAGGCCAAATTTTTCAGCGAGCTTCATGAGGCGCAGCGCTTTGCGATAGCCCTCGGGCTTGCTCATGCCGAAGTTGCGTGCGGTGCGCTCTTTGGTATCGCGCCCTTTTTGGTGGCCCAGCACCATAACGGGCTGGCCATTAAAGCGCGCCAGGCCACCGACGATGGACAGATCATCCGAGAAGGAACGATCGCCGTGCAGTTCGTGAAAGTCAGTGAAGATGTCGGCCACATAGTCCAGCGTGTAGGGCCGCTGGGGGTGACGCGCCAGTTGCGAGACCTGCCAGGGCGTAAGCCGCGCGTACACGTCTTTGAGCAGCGAGTCGGTTTTCTTTTGCAGGCGTTCGATCTCTTCTGAGATGTCCACCGCGGAGTCGTCCTGCACAAAGCGCAGTTCGTCAATTTTGGATTCGAGCTCCGCAATGGGCTGCTCAAAATCGAGGTACGTGGTTTTTGCCATCGTGTTGCCTTTATAAAAATCAGTATTCCACCGCGACCGGATCCAGACTGCGCCACAGATACCAGGTGGCCACACTGCGCCATGGCGCCCAGGCCTGGGCCAACGCCACCACACGCCGCCGACCGTCCGCGCGAGTGAGCGATTCTGCCTTGGCTCCGCCGAAGTAGTGCAGCCCCACGGCTTTGAGCAAGCCCAGATCATCGAGGGGCAGCACATTAGGCCGCAGCAGGTTGAAGATCAGGAACATTTCCGCCGTCCAGCGGCCAATGCCACGAATATCCGTGAGTTGCGTAATGATGTCTTCATCTGACAACGCATCGAAGTGTGACGGATTGATGCGGCCCGTTTGAAAGTGCTGGGCCAGATCACGCACATATTCCACTTTGCGCTCCGACAAGCCGCAAGCGCGCAGCGTGCTTACGCGTTTGCGCAACAGGACTGCGGGATCCATCACCTCACATGCCGTCAACACGCGCTGCCACACGGCCTCGGCGGCTTTCACTGAAATCTGCTGACCGACGATGGAGCGCACCAGGGTGACAAAAGGGTCACCGCGCGACACCAGCGCCGCACGCGGGTGCTGGGTGATCAGCGTGGCCAAAACCGGGTCGGCTGCTGAGAGTTGGCGCTTGGCGCGTAGCCAGTAGGAGGGACGCATGGGATCGGTGTTCTGTGAAATAGATGGCTACGTCGCCCCGGCGCAGGCCCTGTCTCTTGATCACATCTCGCACAACGGCTTGCGTAGCTCTACTGAGTACCCATTTGCGTTGCTGCGCGGTTTTGCGCAGCGCCTTTCCCTCACCCTCGGTCCCTCTCCCGG
>CAZZAD010000217.1:0-4468 GCA_964652055.1 uncultured Burkholderiaceae bacterium
ACCCTCCCCTTGAAGGGGAGGGGACTCAATACCAACCTCCCCTTGAAGGGGAGGGAATAAAAGCCCCCCATGACTACCCCCCTCACCCCCCCGCGCCTCATGCGCATCGTGGATCGCCGCGCCGATCCATCGGGGCGCGGTGCGGTCAATCGCGAGCGCTTTGTGCGTCGCTTCAAGGACGACATCAAACGTGCGGTCGATGACGAAATTGGCAAGCGCGGCATCAAGGACATCGGCAAGGGCGGACGCATCTCCATTCCGGGGCGTGGCCTCAAGGAGCCCCGCCTGGTGCATGACGACAAAACCGGCAGTCGTGACTTTGTGTTGCCAGGCAACCGCGAGCTCATCCCCGGCGACCAAATCAAACGCCCGGAAGGCGGCGAAGGCGAAGGCCAGGGTGATGAGCCCGGCGAAGGCGAGAGTCAAGACAACTTCAGCTTTGTGCTCTCGCGCGAAGAATTTTTGTCGTTGTTCTTTGACGATTTAGAGCTGCCCAATCTCGAACGCACCAAACTGGGCGACGCCACGTTTGAGCGCACGCGCCGCGCGGGGTATTCGCGCGACGGCTCGCCCGGCAATCTGTCGGCGTCGATGACGATTCGCATGTCGATTGCACGGCGCATCGCCTTGCGCGGCGCCATCAATCGACAAATTGAAGCGCTGGAAAAAGAACGCACGCTGGCCACGCTGGATGAACGCACGCGCATCGATGCCGAGCTTGAGCGTCTGACCCATCGTCGCCAGCACCTGCCCTTTCTCGAAGACATCGATCAGCGCTTCCGTGCCCGCGCGCCCATGCCCGCACCGTGCGCACGCGCGGTGATGCTTTGCCTGATGGACGTATCGGGCTCCATGGACGAGCGCAAAAAAGATCTGGCCAAACGCTTCTTTGCGCTGCTGTATCTGTTTCTGGAGCGCAAGTACGGCGCGGTGGACGTCGTGTTCATACGCCACACCGAGACCGCCGAGGAAGTGGATGAACAAACCTTCTTCTATGACCGCCAAAGCGGCGGCACGCTGGTGCACCCCGCGCTGGAGCTGGCCGACAAAGTGATCCGCGAGCGCTACCTGGGCGACGACTGGAACGTCTACGTGGCGCAGGCCTCGGACGGTGATTGCAGCAGCGACGATGGCCGCCGCAGCGCGGGCTTTATTCAAAACGAAGTCTTGCCGCGCGTGCGTTACTTCGCCTACATCGACATTCCCGGCAACAACGGCTGGTTCAATCGACCCTCGGATTTGTGGCAGTGCTACGAAACCATTCCGACGGAGGCCTTCCAGATGCGTCAGGTGCACGCACGCAGCGACATCTGGCCGGTGTTCCGTCAGTTGTTTTCCAAAAAGGAGCACGCATGAGCGCGGCTGAAGATCCGAAGAAGGATCGGCAAGGGCCCTGGCCGCGTCTCATCAGCAAGCCCAGCGTGCCCATGCCCTCCAGCGCACGCCCGGCCTTGCCGCGCGCTAAGCAACCCATTGGCACCGGCGCGGACTGGACCCTACCGCTGCTCGACAAGTTCGACGACGCACTGGCCATCCACGCCAAGCGTTTGGAACTCGACACCTGGCCCATTCAATACGAAATCATTACCGCCTCACAAATGATTGACCTGTGCTCCACCGTGGGCATGCCCGTGCACTACCCGCACTGGAGTTTTGGCAAGCAACTGTTGGGCCAAGAGCACACCTACAAGAAGGGCATGACGGGGCTGGCGTACGAGATTGTCATCAACACCTCGCCCAGCTTGGTGTATCTGATGGAGACCAACACCCTGCCGCTGCAGGTGCTGGTCATGGCGCATGCCGCTTATGGGCACAACGCGTTTTTCAAATCGAACTATTTGTTTCAGCAGTTCACCCAGCCCGACGCCATCCTGGATTACCTGACGTTTGCACGCAATTTCATTGTCGATTGCGAGCAGCGCCACGGTTGGCGCGAGGTGGAGCAAGTGCTCGACTGCGCGCACGCCCTCTCGCCCTACGGGGTAGATCGTTACAAGCGGCCCAATCGCCTGTCCGCACGTCGCGAGCAAGAGCGGCTCGACGAGCGTTTGCGTTTTGCAGAGAAACATTTCAACGCCGACGTGCAGTACCTGTACCGCGACGCTGCCCGCCCCCCACCGAACGAGGATGCAGAAAACCTGCCGTTCGAGCCGCAAGAGAACCTGCTGTATTTCATTGAGAAGAGCGCACCGAAACTGGCGCCCTGGCAACGCGAACTGGTGCGCATCGTGCGCAAGGTGGCGCAGTACTTCTACCCCCAGCGTCTGACCAAAGTGGCCAACGAAGGCGCCGCCACCTTCTGGCACTACACGCTGCTGCACGAGCTCTATGACCACGGGCAGGTGGATGACGGCTTCATGTTGGAGTGGCTCTCCAACCACAGCGATGTAATCACGCAGCGGCCGTTTGACTCCAAGTACTACTCGGGCATCAATCCGTATGCGCTGGGCTTTGCCATCTACCGCGACATCCGCCGCATTTGCGAGGCACCCACCGACGAAGACCGCGAGTGGTTTCCGCAACTGGCGGGCACGGACTGGGTGCGCGGCATTCACTTCGCCATGAGCAACTTCAAGGACGACAGCCTGATTGAGCAGTACCTCTCGCCCAAGGTCATGCGCAACCTGCGGTTGTTTCTGCTCTCGGACCAGGAAGAAGATCGCGCCCACTATCAGGTCAAAGCGATTCATAACGATGCGGGCTACGAGCGCGTGCGCCAAACCCTGGCTGCGCAATATCGGCTCGAAGCACACACCCCCACCATTCAGGTGGCACGCCACAACGCCGACTCTGACCGCGCGCTGCTGTTGCAGCACCGCGTGGAAAACGGCCGCTTGCTGGAAGCCGACTCCGCAGAAGAAGTGCTGCGTTATGTCAAAACGTTGTGGCAGTTCGATGTGGTGCTGGAAGAAGTGGATGCCGAGGGCAATCGGTTGAAGATTCATCGGACGTAGGCAGTCTTACCCCCTCCCCTTCAAGAGGAGGGCAGGGGTGGGGATGGGGTTGTATGGGGAGACTTCAAGTCGCAACGCACCCCATCCCCACCCTAACCCTCCCCTTGAAGGGGAGGGGACTCGATAGCGCCCCGCTACGCTTCGTGCCATGACGCACACGCCCCTGCCCACCCCCGCCGCCGATGCGCTGGCGGCCAGTCATCTGCT
The DNA here is from genome assembly GCA_964652055.1 of uncultured Burkholderiaceae bacterium. Taxonomy (GTDB): domain Bacteria; phylum Pseudomonadota; class Gammaproteobacteria; order Burkholderiales; family Burkholderiaceae_F; genus CAZZAD01. The sequence goes on from CAZZAD010000217.1 coordinate 3,162, forward strand.
CACCGCCTACATCACCATGCAGCTCAATGAAGCAGGCGGCTGGTTGCCGTTTGATCGCTACATGGATCTGGCGCTGTACGCGCCCGGTCTGGGCTACTACGCCGGGGGCGCCACCAAGCTGGGCAGCGGCGGGGACTTCGTCACCGCACCTGAGATGACGCCGCTCTACGCGAAGGCGCTGGCCACACAAGTGGCGCAAATCATGGACCACAGTGCGCCGCAAATTCTGGAATTTGGCGCGGGCAGCGGTGCCCTGGCGCGTGATCTGATTGCCGCCTTGCAGGCGCGCGGCATCTCTGTGCAGCGCTACTGCATCGTCGAACCTTCACCGCAACTGCGTGCACGCCAGTACAAGGTGCTGGGGCGTATCCCTATCGACCTGCAGTGGCTCGATGCCCCGCCCCGCGGATTCTGCGGCGCGGTGTTGGCCAATGAAGTGCTCGATGCCATGCCGGTCAAACTTTTTGTGCGCACGCCCGAGGCGGTGCTCGAGCGCGGCGTGTGCCTGGCTGATGACGGCGTGTTCGACTGGCGCGATCAACCTGCGGGCGAAGCGCTCGCTGAGGCGGTGACTGCGCTTGAATCGGAGCTGGGCGCGCTGCCCACGCCCTATCTATCGGAATTGCCGCTGGCTGCGCATGCCTGGGCTGCATCGCTTGCCGATTGGTTGAAACAAGGCGCGGCGCTGCTTATCGACTACGGCTTGCCCCGGCGCGAGTTCTATCACCCGCAACGCACCAGCGGCACGCTCATGTGCCACTACCGCCACCGCGCGCACACCGATGCGTTGTGGTTGCCGGGCCTAAACGACATCACGGCCCACGTGGACTTCACGTCCGTGGCCGAACATGCACAAGACGCTGGGCTGGAGGTGCTGGGTTACACCTCGCAAAACCACTTCCTGCTCAACTGCGGCCTGCTCACCGCCCTGGCTGCCGATGACAGTGACCCACGCAACAAACAAGCCGTGCAGCGCCTGCTGTCCGAAGCCGAGATGGGCGAGCTCTTCAAAGTGCTGGCCGTAGGGCGTGGTATGGACGCGCCGTTGATTGGTTTTTCCAACGGCGATCGCACGCACAAACTCTGATGCGCTTTGTCATCACATTGTTTCTCGGCCTGGTCGTGCTGGCGGCCCTGCAACCCTGGCTCACGCGCATCGGCATTGGGCGGCTGCCGGGAGATCTGAATTTCAAGATAGGCAAACGCACGCTCTCGCTGCCCTTTGCCAGCACCTTGTTGCTGACGTTTCTCGTGTGGGGGGTGGGGCGGGTGATTTAGGGTTAAGTTCCCTCCCCTTCAAGGGGAGG
>CAZZAD010000218.1:0-4448 GCA_964652055.1 uncultured Burkholderiaceae bacterium
GGGGAGGGAGCAAAACACTTTCCTCCCCTGGAAGGGAAGAGAAATTCGTTCAAACACGTAGGCAACACCTACTAGGAATCCACCATGAGAACCGACATCGCCAAAGTTTCATTCGACGAACTCAACCACTACGTCGGCGTGTTCAGCCAGATGGGTCGGCTGCCGCTGGAGTCGGACATCAACGAGCAAAACGAACTCGTGCTGCGTCTGCTGCAACGTTTGGCGGGCGACGCCATCCACACGGGCAGCCCCAACCAGGGCTTTCGTGTGGACACGCATGTGCTGCTCGACGCGCTCGACACACGCCAGGGCTGGAGCACCACACCGGGCAGCGCGGCGCTGTTCGTGGATTACTTCGATCACCGCGTGGGTGACGGCAGCCTGGTCGCGCTGGGCGCCACCGCCATTGCACGCGCGCTGCCGCGTCCTGCGGATTTTTCCTCCGTGAATGAAGTGCTGATCGCGGTCAAGGCCGTACCCGCTGCGCCGGCCGTGTTCTATGTGAAGGACGCCACCACCACGCACGCCTTCACCATGAGTACCGTGGCCACGGACAACGGCTGGACGCTGATGCGCGCAGTACCCGGGGCGTGGCCGGTGGGCTTTGCCGCGGGCCAAGTGATTGAGTACGGCTTTAGCGGACTGACGTCCGCATCGCGCTACAGCTTTGACTTTCTGAAGGTGGATGTGCCGCTGTGCACGTTGCTGCTGCGGCCTGAACACACGGATCTTTTTACTGCCACACCCACCACGGCCACGCTCACGCCCAACGACGATCAACGTCTGTGGGGCAGCACCTCTTTGCAAATCACCGGCGCCACGCAGCTTGATGTGGCTTTGCCCGCACCGGCCGATCTGTCGCGTGCGCGTGCGCTGCTCATCGCCGTGCAAAACCCGGCCGCTGCACCGCTGGTGGTGCGCCTGACGGACAACACCGCCGTGCCGGCGCACATTGACCTCACGGGCGCCACCACCACCACGCTCACCACGCCCAGTGGCACTTGGCAGATTCTGCGGTTCACCTTGCCGCAAGTGGGTGCCTTCAACTGGAGCGCAGTGACCACGCTCACTTACCGCACGCTCAGCGCATCCGCCACCTACACCTTTGGCGCTGCGCTGGTGGAAGCCAACCTGGCTAAAGACCTGGTGGTGATGGGCGGCGATGGCAGTGCCGCCGGCGCGGGCCGCTTCTATGGCGAAGGTTTGGCCGCCATCAAGGAGGCGCACGGCACCTACTTCACGCAGCCCGATCTGCCGCAGGCCGACCCGGCTGCACTGGCGAGCGTGGCGGAAGGCATGCAGCGCATCGACTGGGCCTATCTCGATCTATGGGAGCGGCCGTTGACGTACATCGAGCGCCCCGACTTGCGCGAAGTGGCGCTGGAAGGTGACGACACCTGCACGCGCCGCCAATTGGTGGCGCAGGTGCGTTTGCTCAAAGGGGTGCAAGTGCCGCTGGCCAGCACCGCCGCGCCGCCCGCCAATGCCTTTGCGTTGCTGCCGCGTTATGGACATGGCCTGCTCTCCACCAAAGACAAGCCCGCTGCGGTGCTCGACCCCTGCGCCGATGCATGCGAGCCCGCCATTGCCGGGCCGTATCTGGGTGAAGACAACCGCCTGTTTCGCGTGGAGATCCATCGCGCCGGCAACATTGGTGCCGCGACCGATGTCAATACGGCGCTTTTCAAATGGTCACGTCACAACGGTGCAGTGGCCAGCAGCCTGATTGCCGATGCGCCGGTGGGTGTGTTTTCCGTGCAGGTGGAAAAGCCCGAACTCTTCGCGGTGGGCAACCTCATAGAAGTTTCAGATGATTTGGTGGAGCTGGCCACCGGCGTGTATGAAGACCGCATCGCACACGCCAAACACACGCGCGGCTTGATGCGGCGTGTGGTCACGGTCAATATGCAAACGCGGCGCATCAGTTGGGAAGACCCTACGGTGGTCGATCCGCTGCTCGCGCCGTTTCACGCCGCGCTGCCGCAGCCCATGCGCCGCGCAGCGCACGCCAAGATCACGCAGTGGGATGGCGTGCAAGCCGGCAGCCTTGGCGACATCGTGTTGCTAGAGGGCGTAGTGATTGAATTTGGTGGCAACAACCTGGTGGCGGGCGACTACTGGCAGTTCGCCACGCGCACCGTCAATCGCAGCGTGGAGCGTTTGATCGACGCGCCCCCACGCGGCACGCGCCATGCGTTTTATCCGCTGGCGGCCATCCACCGCAGCCGCGCCATGGCCGCTCCTGAAATTGTCTTTGCCGAAGACCTGCGTCCGCGCTTTGCCGCGTTGCCTGAATTGAACGCCAGCGGCGTGAGTTATGACCCGGGCGCGTGCGCGGCCGAGCATCACATCACCGGTTGGGATCAAGTGACCACTGTGCAACAGGCCATCGATGCGCTTTGCGCAGCGGACCTCACGGGCGATCTGAAACTGCACAACAAACTGCTGCACGGCATGGGCGTGATCTGTGGCCTGAAGCTGCGCTGCTCCAAAGACCGCACGCAAGTCATTCTGGGCAAGGGCTATGCGCTCGATTGCGAAGGCAATCTGCTGCATCAAGCCGGCGACATGGCCGTCGCGCTGGTGACGCAAGCGCAGGCACAAGGACTGCTCAATGGCGCAGGTGATGGTGATGTGAATGTGTGGATCGAGCAGGGCGCCTCGGGCTTGACGGTGGAAATTGAGCCGCACATCAATCAGCCGTTCTGGCAATCGGTGTACGAAGGCACGTTGATCAAAGATTTTTTCGATAAGTACGTGCTGGGGCTGGTGAATTTTTTCAAAGCGCAGCTCATGCCCTTCCCCGACCCCACGCTGCCGCTCTCAGATCAACACAAGCGCGTGGTGTCGCTCATCAATCTCATTTGGCAGATCGTCAACAGCGCCAACGGGCCGTACGTGTTTGTCTCCAAGACCGAACACGACCTGCTCGAAAAATTCCATCAAGAGTTGCAAGACTTCCTGGCCAGCAAAACCTACTGCGCGATGTTCGACTCGCTCACCGTGTTTCCGGCGTATCCCTATGCCCAACCCACGGGCATTGAGACCATGGTTGGCCTCTTCAACTTCCATCGCCGCATGCGTGCTGCGCCGGGCAATCAATATCTGGTCACCTGCGGCCTGGGCAACAAGGTGCAGTTCTTTGACCTCGCCACACAGCAGGCGGTGGCCGTCAGTACCTTTCCGGCGGCCACCAACGCCACGGTGCAGGACGTGGCCTTCAGCGACGATGGCAGCCAGATGTACGCCGTGGCCACCGTGATTCAAGGCAGCAACGTCGATTCCATTTTTGCCACCGCCACCATCACGGCGCCGGCGGTGGCGGGCGATGCGCCCGTCATCACCTGGGGCCCGGCCACCGTGGTGTGCGACTACAAATTTGTCACCCTCGCCACGCACCCCAAGCAGGCCAACCGGCTCTACGCCGTTGCCGTAGGTCACACCGCGGCCGACACCGCCAAGCGCGGCGTGCATCGCTTCACGCTGCCCGTGATTCCATTGGCGCCCACGCCGCTGTCCAACTTCAACGCCACCGGGCTGCTGGCCATCGACACCAATGGCATCGACGCCGTGGCCACCGAAATCAGCACGGGCGTGACCACGGGCGTATTTGATCGGCTGCACAAGGTCAATGTGCAATCGGGCGTGCACAGCTCACCCTGGGCCGTGGTGGGTTTCAACGATTACAACGACCTGGTGGTCGATCAAGGCGTGGCGTGGTTGACCGCGGGCACCCATTTGCACAGTTTCAACATCGCCACGCTGAGCACGGCGGTGATGGCCACGCTCAGCGCCTCGGTGTCGGTGTGGCGCCTGGCAATGCTGCCGGCCGTCAATGCTTTGCTGGTATCGGATGCCAACACGTATCGGATCCGCTTCTTCAACACAAGCTTGAACACCTATCACACCAACGTGCGCGTGCCCTTGCAGATCATGCCGGTGTCGCTGGCCGTGCACAGCAATCAGACACAGGTGTATGCGCTCAACATGTTCTCCAACACCGTCAACGTGCTCGACGTGGCGACAGTGCTGTCGGCCGCCGCGAGCTACATGGCCGAACCCCCGGTCACCCTGGCGGCCTACCGCAAGCAGATGCTGCAAGCCTTCACGGATCTGGTCAGCGTGCTGGGCCAGTACTTCAAGGATGGCTTCTGCGATCAGTTCCTGGTCGAGTGCCCGGAGTGCGACAAAGACGACAAGCTGTACCTGGCCACCATCCACATCAAGGGCAACAAGGTTTTCAACATCTGCAACTTCAGCAAGCGGCATTACGCCAAGTCGTTCAAGACCTGGGGCTACTGGTTGAGCGCCGTGCCCATCCTGCCGCTGCTCAAAAAAGCGTTTGCCAAGTTCTGTTGCAGCACTTTGGTGCCTTGAGTGAAATGACAAAACCTTTCCCTCACCCTCAATCCCTCTCCCGGAGGGAGAGGGAAGTTAAAAGCCCCTCT
>CAZZAD010000219.1:0-4423 GCA_964652055.1 uncultured Burkholderiaceae bacterium
CTCCCACCGGGAGAGGGGTTGGGGTGAGGGAAGGGCGTTACATCATCGAGTCATTCTTACGAGATTACGCAAAGCGCAGTCCATCACGCCCGAGCCAGCGACTTAAGCGCCAACCGTATGCCGTCCGACACCCCCGTACCCGCAGGCACCACCTTCGCGGCACTGTGCGCTTCGCGCTCTGAATAACCCAGGGCCAGCAAGGCGTTGAGGATGTCGGCGGCTTCATCGTGCACGGCGAGGCTGCCCGCACCGGTGTTCAGCGCATCGGCCAGCTTGCCTTTGAGTTCCAGCAACAGACGCTCAGCGGTTTTTTTGCCTATGCCCGGTACGCGTACGAGGCGCGCGGCGTCTTGCAAGGCCACGGATTGCGCCAGCTCATCCACGCTCATGCCCGAGAGCACGGCCAGTGCCGTGCGCGCGCCCACGCCCGAGATGCGGATGAGCTGGCGAAACGCATCACGCTCCTTGGCCGTGGCAAAGCCAAACAACACGTGCGCGTCTTCGCGGATGGCCAGGTGCGTGAGCAGCGTGACGCGTTCACCCACCGAGGGCAGTCCGTAGAACGTGCTCATGGGTACGTCCACTTCATAACCCACACCCTGCACATCGACGAGCAGTGCCGGCGGATTTTTTTCGAGCAGCGTGCCTGCAATGCGACCAATCATTTTGATGACCCAGCGACGAGTTGTGTCCACGCGCGCCGCCCGCGTGCTGATGAAGTGCGCGCATTGTTGGCGCGTGGACGAGCGGTGTTCGACAACAGGGCCAAGCGGCCGCGCAAGGGCGCCGTGTGTGCATGGGTGAGTGCACAGGCCAGGGCATCGGCCGCATCGGCTATCGGTGTTTCATTCAGGGCGAGCAACTGCATCACCATGACTTGCACCTGCGATTTGGCCGCCTTGCCGTAGCCCACCACGGCTTGCTTGATCTGCAGCGCAGAGTATTCATGCACCGCGAGCCCTGCGCCCACGGCCGCGCAAATGGCCGCGCCGCGTGCCTGCCCCAGCAGCAGCGTGGCCTTGGGGTTGACGTTGACAAACACTTGTTCCACCGCGGCGATGGTGGGCTGATGCTCGCGAATCACCCCGGAGAGCGCCTCCAGGATGAAAGCCAGCCGCTGCGGCAGCTCACCCGTGGGCACGCGGATCACACCTGCGGCCACATGCCGCGAGCGCCCCTGCGCCACATCGATCAGACCAAAACCTGTGCGGTTCAGGCCCGGGTCGATGCCCAGGATGCGAATGGAAGAGGGGGTGGGGAGCGCAGACACCTGGGGATTGTGCCAGTGTGTGTCGAGCGTCAGCCCGGGGTGCCCTCATCGCGTGGGTGGCGAGCAAGCTCGACCCAACGCCACACGCTCACTGCACCCAAACCGATGACGGTCAGCTGCAGGATCAGCGGCATGTCGTGCCAGAGGAGGGTGTCCAAAACAGAACACGCCATGAGCAACAGCGCATAGGCCCAGAAGTAACAGCGCGTGTTGCGATCAAGGCGCGCCCGATCTTCGTCATCGGTCCAGGGGTCAACCAAGTAAAGGTTGCTGCTGTCCAGGACAAAGACGAGAAAGAGCGCCGAATGCAGCGCAATGGCCAGCAGTGCAAGCATGTCTTGCACTCAATGCCTGAAGTGCCGCACCCCCGTGTACACCATGGCAATGCCGCGCTCATTGGCGGCGGCAATCACTTCTTCGTCGCGCACGCTGCCGCCCGGTTGAATCACGCAGGTGGCGCCGGCGTCCACCACCACGTCCAGCCCATCGCGGAAGGGGAAGAACGCGTCGGATGCGGCTGCTGAGCCGGTGAGTGACAACCCAGCTTCCTTGGCTTTGATGGACGCAATGCGCGCTGAATCAATGCGGCTCATCTGGCCTGCGCCCACGCCCAGGGTCATGCCCTCGCGCGCGAAAACGATGGTGTTGCTTTTGATGAATTTGGCTACGCGCCAGGCAAACATCAGGTCATCGCGTTCAGTGGCCGTGGGTTGGCGTTGCGTGACTACTTTCAATTCACTGGGCATGACGCGGCGCAGGTCGGGGGTTTGCACCAGCAGGCCACCGCCCACACGCTTGAAATCGAAATCGTTCTCGCCTTCACCGGCGGGCACTTCCAGCAAGCGCACGTTTTGTTTGGCGGCAAACACGGCGCGCGCTTCGGCATCAAACGTGGGTGCAATCACGACTTCCACAAACTGTTGCACCACGGCGCGTGCGGCTTCGGCATCGACGCCGCGATTGAACGCGATGGTGCCGCCGAAGGCCGAGGTGGGATCGGTTTTGAACGCCTTGGCATAGGCTGCCGCGGCACTCGCGCCCGTGGCCACGCCGCAGGGGTTGGCATGTTTGACGATGACGCAGGCGGGCACATCAAAGGTGCGCACGCATTCGAGGGCGGCATCGGCATCGGCAATGTTGTTGTAGGAGAGTTCTTTGCCCTGCAGTTGTGTGTAGGTGGAGAGCAATCCCGCGGCGGGATTGCGCTCGCGATAGAACGCGGCCGATGGGTGCGGGCTCTCGCCGTAGCTCCTGTCTTGCACCTTGACCCACTGGCGATTGAGCGTTTGCGGAAACATGCCGCGCTGGCCCTCAGTGTCCAGGCTGGTGAGGTAATCGCTAATGGCGCCGTCATAACGCGCGGTGTGCGAAAACACTTTTTTGGCCAGCGCAAAACGCGTGGCCGAGCCGACGCGGCCGTGGTCCTGCAATTCCTTGAGCACGGTGCTGTAGTCCGTGGGGTCGACCACCACGGTGACAGAACCATGATTTTTCGCGGCGGCGCGCAGCATGGCGGGCCCCCCGATGTCGATGTTCTCAATGGCGTCGTCAAAGCGGCAGTCGGGGCGCGCCACGGTCTGCTCAAACGGATACAGATTGACCACCAGCACATCGATGGGGTTGATGCCGTGTTCGGTGAGTGCGGCCATGTGCGCGGGGTTGTCTTGGCGGGCCAGCAAGCCGGCATGAATGCGCGGGTTCAGGGTTTTGACGCGGCCATCGAGAATTTCCGGAAAGCCCGTGTAGGTGGCCACCTCAGTGACGGGGATGGCCGCATCGGCCAGCAGTTTGGCCGTGCCGCCGGTGGACAGCAGGCGAAAGCCCAGGGCGTGTAAGCCGCGCGCCAGATCGACGAGGCCGGTTTTGTCAGAGACGGAGAGCAGTGCAGTTTTGGTCATGGGGGAAGAGTTGCTAAGTGGGGTCTACGTAGGTGGTGTCGCTTTCCCTCACCCCAACCCCTCTCCCGGAGGGAGAGGGGCTTTTAACTTCCCTCTCCCTCCGGGAGAGGGATCGAAGGTGAGGGTTAGCAAGTGCTTTCGAATTCAGTCCGCCAGACCGAAATCAGAAAGTTTTTTACGCAAGGTGTTGCGGTTGATGCCCAGCAGTTGTGCCGCAGCCGATTGATTGCCGTCGCAGCGCTCCATGGCAAAGCGCAGGAGCGGCCGCTCCACGGCCTGCAACACCATCTCGTGCAGGGCGTGGGGTTTGGCGCCATCCAGGTTCACGAAGTACTGATCGAGACTGCGCAGCACGCATTGCTCCAACGTTTCGGTGTCCGAGGTGGGTTTGTGATGACGCAGCCGCTCCAGCTCCTTCATGGTGGTCGGTGGCAGCCGACCCGCGTTGCGCTCCGTAGGCTCGCTGTGACGGGGTGGGGCCGTGTTTCTCATAGGTTGTTCTCCGTTATTAGTGAGTGGTGTAGAGATATGGGCCGTGGTGCTGACCCAGTTCGTTCAAAAAATTGTCAACGGCGCGGGCTTGCGTTTCGCACTCGCCGAGCGTGTTCATGTGGTCACAAAACACGCCGCCGCCAGGCAGTGCGCGCGTGTAGCCGATGATGTGTTTACGCGCGGTGCGCACGCCGACCTCACGGCCGTAAAAGCGATAGTGGTCATCCAGATGCGCAGCCAGCAATGGGCGCACTTCGTCTACGCGCGGCGGCGGCAGATGCGTGCCGGTGCGCAGGTAGTGATCCACCTCACGAAAAATCCACGGCCGGCCCAGTGCGGCGCGGCCCACCATCACCGCATCGGCGCCGGTAGCGTCCAGTACGGCGCGCGCCTTTTCGGGGGAATCGATGTCGCCATTGGCCACCACGGGGATGGACACGCTGCGTTTGACGGCGGCAATGGTGTCGTACTCGGCCTCGCCTTTGAAGCCGCACTCGCGCGTGCGCCCATGCAGCGTGAGCATGCGCACACCGGCGTCTTGCGCCATGCGGGCGATGGCTACGGCATTGCGGTTGGCGCGGTCCCAGCCCGTGCGGTACTTGAGCGTGACCGGCACATCGCCCAGCGGCGCCACGGCGGCCACCACGGCTTCGATGATGGCGCGCACGCGGTCTTCATCGCGCAGCAACGCCGAGCCGCAGGCCACGCTGCACACCTTCTTGGCCGGGCAGCCCATGTTGATGTCGATGATCTGCGCGCCGCG
>CAZZAD010000220.1:0-4422 GCA_964652055.1 uncultured Burkholderiaceae bacterium
CAATATCAACCTCCCCTTGAAGGGGAGGGAACTCAATATCGACCTCCCCTTGAAGGGGAGGGACCTCAATATCGACCTCCCCTTGAAGGGGAGGGAACTTGCTTGAGCGTGTGTGCGGTTCATCAGGTGGCCTTTATCTGGACGACATGGCGGCTGGCCCAAGCTTGCTCATGGCACGCGCGGCATGCGGGCAGGACGCGGCAGCGTGCGCCTGCACTGGGGTGTCCGGTGCCTCGATGGCGTCCTGATACAGCTGCCGGTAGCTGTCGAACATCAAACCCTGTGTGTAGAGGGCTTCAACGCGCGCAATGCCCGCCTGGCTGGCCGCGTTCCAGCGCGCGGCATCGGTGAGCAGGGGCACGCAGGCTTCGGCCAGGGCCTGCGGATCGGCGATATGCACGATGGCGCCCGCAGCGCCCAGCGCTTCGTCCTGTGGCCCGATGCCGTAGATGAGTTGGCGACACGAGCCCACATCGGTGGTGACGCAGGGCACGCCGGCGGCGTAACTTTCCAGAATCACGAGCGGCAGCCCTTCGCTGATGGAACTGAGCACCATCAAACCAATCTTGGGCAGCAGGTCGTCGAGTTTCTGAAAGCCGAGAAATTTGAGGTGTTGTTGCAGGCCCAGCGTTTCGGCCAGCATGCGGCATTCCTGGGCGTAGTCGGGGTCCTCATCTTCGGGTCCGGCAATCCAGCCCTGCGCATTGGGTACGCGATCAACCAGCGTGCGCAGAGCGCGGATGAAGGTTTTGACGTCTTTGATGGGTACTACGCGGCCAATCAGGCACACCACGGGGGGGATGGGGGCGTCGGGTGCGCGGCGCAGCGCGGCAAAGCGCGCCACGTCGATGCCGTTGGGAATGCAGCGCGTGCGATTCGCCGCGGCGCCATCAGCAATCTGGCGCAGGCGGTTGGCTTCGTATAGCGACACGATGTGGCGTGCGCTGGCATAGCAGCAGCGCCCCAGCCCTTCAAAAAATCGGATCCACAGATCTTTGAAATACGCCACCTGACCGGCGCGGCGCTCGAACACGCCGCGGTTGTCGCGTATCCAGGTGCTTTGAAAGAGGTCGATGCGGCGCTCTTTGGTGTAAATGCCGTGCTCGCTCAGGATGAGCGGGCGGGCGCGCAACTGGGCCAGCATGGCGCCGAGCATGCCGGCGTAGCCCGTGCTGATGGTGTGCAGGGCGCGGCAGCGCGGTGCACTTTGCGCAATGTGCAGCAGCGTCCATAGGGGGGCATGCATGATGCGCACGCTCCAGAAGTAGTCCACAAACGATGGGTCGGTGCAGTACGCGCGGTAGTGCTCGAGCACGCGCTGCCATGCTTGCTCGCTGGTGTTGAAGGCTTCTTTTGAGAGCGAGCCGCCCTGGCCCATGTGGGGCAAGGTGGCCGCCAGGGTCTGTTGCAAAAGGGCTTCGGTGTTGCCTTTGTGGTGCCGGGCATCGCGAAAGGTCTGGTGCAGGCGGTCGATCTGCGCAAAGGACTCGGGGTCGCCGGCGTGTGCCACCGGTTGCATCAGCCGCTTGGGTGGCTCATGCAGGAAATGGCACTCCAGGTGCGCGAGGTTGGCGGGCAGTTTGTATTTCATCTCCTTGTAATCCGCGCGACGACTGCCGATGAAGATGGCGCCAAAACGCAGATGCGGAAAACCCAACATGAGTTGGTTGACCCAGCTCGATACGCCCCCGCTGACGTAGGGGAACGTGCCTTCAAGCAGCAGCAGTACATCGACCTCCGAGGCGGTGGGCAAGATGTTCTCGTCGCCAGCCTGGGGTGGTGGGGAGGGCGGTGGCGAGGGTGGCGGCAAGGGCGCGCCGAGGTCGATGTCGATGGGCATAGGCGGCTCGTGAATGATGCGTTACGCCGCCCAGTACTGCTGAGCCGCCAGCAGAGCGTGATTCGGTGACAGGTTGCCGCTGTCGCGCTGCCCTCCCAGTTCATACATGATGGCGCGCACTTCGGCATAGCGGCGCTGGGAAAAACGCAGTTGTGCCAGGTAGGGCAGCGCCGTGCGGCGTGGCACGTTCCACTTCAGCGCTTCGTTGAGCGCGCCGTCGGCCGGATCCCATTCATGACGGCGCAGTCGCACGCGCGCAATGAGCAACCAAGTGGGGCCATCGGTGGTTTGTTCGCGCAATGAGCGTTCGGCGTGGATGAGGGTCTGTTCGAGTGCATAACGCGCAGTGTCGCCCTGCGCCAATCCTTGATAGACCAGTTCCCAATACAGATGCGCCACGCGCCCACACAGGCGGCTGACGGTTTCGCGCTCATCCATGCCTTGCGCCACTTCCAGCAATCGGCGTTCACTGGCCAGTCGGTGTGAGATGTCTTTCTCGCGCTGCTCCAGCAGGCCGTAGGCCAGCAGGCGTACGTCGTCGACGGGATCGGTCAGCAGGTCGCGCAGCAATGAGCCCATGGCCACCGTGTTGGAGTTGCCCAGGGCGACCAAAGACTCCAGCCGCATTGCGGTGGAGGCGCTTGGGTTGAGTACGCGTGCACGTGCTGCGGCACCGCGCGGGCGCTGCAGTGCTTCGTTCTGGTCCATGGTGTATTCAGGGTTGGCTACTGATTCGAACACGCGCGGTTTGAGCAGTTGCGGGAAGAACCGGCCCGCGGCCACGCCGATCAAGATCGCGCCTATACCGAGCAGAGGAACAAAAAAGCTCACACCAAACACCAACACGATCACCCAGCGTTGGGGGCGGCGATACGCCGGCGGGAACATGGGTAACGCGGCAAAGGCACCCAGGCCACAGGCCAGCGCATGCAGCGGCAAGTAACCCGAAAACGCCGCGGCGGCGTTAGTACTGACAGCCAGCCAGACCAGTGCGGCTGTCTCTGTCAGCAGCGTGCCCAACAGCAGACTAAGCATGGAGCGTCGCTCCGTCGATTCTGTGAGGTGGATCCGTGCGATCTAGCAGGGTGCGCAGCTGCGCCACCAGGTCGGTTTCATTGAGCTCGTAGGTGTGCACGCTGACCTCGGGTGATAAGGCGACACCAAACTGCTCCTGCAGCGCGCGCTCAATGCGCTCGATGTACCCGCGTCGGCCCAGCTCGTCCGTCAGGGGCAGCAGCACCAGGTGTGTGCGCGAGGTGCGGCTCACATAGGTCCAGGCCACGTCTAGCGTGCGGCGCAACTGTTCAAGGCGCGTGGACCAGGCTTCTGCAGCGGTCACGCTGGCGGGCAGTGCAAAAGCCACGATGGAGGACTGAATGAACGCCTCGGCGTGCAGACGCTGCAAGCGCACGGCCTCGATGGCGAAGTCGGGCGGGCATTGGGGCCAGGCCACCAACAGCGGTGCGGTGACCGCTGAAAAATCCAGACTGTCGCCGTAATACGAGAGCAGCACCGAGAGAAACTGCAGCGTCTCGAGCGTGAGGGCGGTAAACGCAATGCGCTCCACCACCAGCACACCCATCATGTTTCCGGAGCTGGCCACGATCGGTGCGCAGATGAGATAGCGGCTGGGCTGGTCGGCGTCGATAAACGGATCGTTCTGGACATGCGCCAGCTCACCCGTTTGCAGGGCCAGTGCCAGCATGGGATCGGCGGTGTCGAGCTTGCCGCTGGCTGGATTGTTTTCATCGCCTTCACCAAAGTGGCCCAGTATGGCAACGGCCTTTTCGTCCAGATGGTGATCGCGGATGGCAAAGAGTGCGGCCGATTCAATGCGGCAACTCTGTGCCAGCAACTGCAGGAGCCATTCCGCGGAGGGCAAGGCGGCGCTGTTTTGCGCGTCGGGCCGTATGCGTTGCCGCAGTTCGGCCAGGGTTTCGCGCAAGGTGAACGGGCGCGAGAGCAGCTCCTGCTCCAGTCGGTCGTGAGAAATGCTCAGTAGGAAGTGGTGCTGGGTCAGCGTCTGCAGGCGTTCATCCACATACGCATTCACAGCCTGGGCATCGTGCAGACGTGAGCTCCAGAAGTCGGACACCTCACCGCAAATCAATGTCAGTACCAGCCCGCCGATAAAGGTCAGGCGCGGAAAATCACCCAACGGTGCATGCCAGCGGTCCAGCGCCAGCCACAACACCAGCACCACGCTCATGGCCACCATGGCGTGCGCTGAGCCGTAGCGCAACGCCATGATGGCCACCACCAGCCACATCCACGTAAAGCCATGGGTGATCCACAGGGGGTCATGCGGCCGCAGCCACGCACTCAGGCCGGCCACTACCAACATCACGCCTAGGGTTTCAAGCAAAGCCAGCCGCCAGTTCGTCTGCGGGCTGACGAGGGCCATGGCACGCGGATGCCAACGGCCCAACGCGCGTTGAGCGGCGCTTTTGCGTGGGCGGTTTCGCAGGGACAGGCGCATGGATGTGTGGACGGCGGTGGGGTGGGCTTATTAACTCGGCACGTATCAACTCCCTCCCCTTCAAGGGGAGCAACTGTGATCCAAGTCAAGCGGTTTTTGCATG
>CAZZAD010000221.1:0-4415 GCA_964652055.1 uncultured Burkholderiaceae bacterium
GGGAGGTTCATCTTGATCCCCTCCCCTTCAAGGGGAGGGTTAGGGTGGGGATGGGATGCGTTACGAAGAAAGGTTTTCCCGTACAACCCCATCCCCACCCCCGCCCTCCCCTTGACGGGGAGGGAGCGACCACCGCAATGACCGCATCCATACCCCCAACCCCTCCAGCCACAAAGTCACGCCGACGCATCGCCGTCTGGTTGGCGCTGGCACTCGCGCTGATGGTCACGCTGCTTGCGCTGGCTGCAACCGCTACCTGGATGCTGCGCACCACAGCGGGTTTACAGGTGCTCATCGGCGTTGCCCACATGCAGGCACGCGATGTGCGCGGCACTTTGATGGATGGTTTTTCCATTGAGCACCTAAGCCTGCGTTCGGGTTCAGGCGTGGTATCGGTCACCGCGATTGAAGTCTCACCCATCGAGTGGCGTCTGGATTTCAAGGCGCCGCGCATCCTCACCTTGCGCATTGCCTCAGCGCAGGCGCGCGACGTGCTCATCACCCGGCCCGCAGTGCGCCCCCTGGGCACGCCGCCGTCGCACCTGACTTTTCCCGCCACAGTTGAGCTGCCGAAAATTGCCGTGGCCCGATGGGCCGTTGAGCGCGAAGAGCCCCGCGCTGTCAAACCCTGGTTTGACCTGCACGACATCGATTCCGCAGTCACGCTGGGCCATGGCATTGAGGTGCATCACTTCAACGCCCTGCTCGCGGGCAACCGGCTCACCCTGACGGGCGCCATTGAAGGCACACGCCCCTTTGCGCTGGAGCTGGGCGGCACGCTCACGTCACGCCTGCATCTGGGCAACCCGACGACGACCCCGGCGGCACCGCTGCAGCTGACCTGGCGCGCCACCGACACCCTCGAACGCATCTCGCTTTACGCGGGCGCCAGTGGCGGCACCCATCCCACGGCGCGCGGTTCATTGCGCGCGCAGCTGTTGCCGTATGAAGCGCAACCCCTGCAATCACTCAGTGCTGATCTTGAAGGCCTGGACCCGTCCGCCTGGTGGCCCGGCGCGCCGCAGGCCATCTTGCAACTGAGTGCGCAGCTGCACACCCGCAACGAACAGGCGTTTGCACTCAGTGGCCCGATGGTGCTGAGCAATCAAACGCCGGGCCCCGTCAACCGCAAACGTCTGCCACTGCGCACACTGGCCGCGAACCTGGCCGTGGACATGAACTCGGCCACGCTCTCAGACATGAACCTGGCCCTGGGCGGCGGTGGACGTACCAGCGGTTCGATCAGCGGTGCACTGAGCGTGGGCCTGGCGCCCGAGCCGCACTGGCGCACGCAGATTGAACTCAATGCGGTGGATCTGTCTGCGATACATGACCGCATTCAACCCCTGGTGGTGAGCGGGCCCGTGTCTGCTTTCAACGAGGGCACGGGGGCGCGCGTTCAGGCCGACGTGCGCACCGGCCCACGCGCCCACATTGCCGCACAGCTCACCGTGGACCTGGCCGTGGACGATAAGGAATTGGTTCTGCATCAGGGTCTGCTGCAGCTGGGCCAGGGCAGCGCGCGCGCCAGCGGTTCGTGGACACATACCGGCCCGCAGGCATTTGCACTGACCGGCACGCTCAACGAACTCGACCCCGCGCACCTGCTGCGCACGCTCGATGCTCGCCAACCCACCCGACTCAATGGTGAGTTGAAACTCGAAGGCCGACTCAAACCCAACCCGCAGGCGCAGCTACGGCTCAACCTCACCCGCAGCACCCTGCTGGGGCAGCCCATGCACGGCCAGGTTGCGCTGGACTTGCATCCGGATGAAAGCATCGGCGTCGAAGCCGCGCTGGCACTGCGCAACGCCACACTGAACGCCAGCGGATCGCTCTCTGGCACCCACGGGCAATCCACCTCATCCATCCTGCTCACGCTGGACGCTGCGCAGCTGGCCGACTTGGGCCTGCCTGCCCAGGGCCACCTCAAGGCGCAGGCCCGCATCGGTGGTGCGTGGCGCACACCGGCCATCGAGGCCAGCGCCACGGCGCAAGGGCTGCGCATCGGTGAGCAGAACATCGAACGTCTGGCCGCCACCTTGCACACCCGCGGCGATGCGCAGGGCACGCTGGCGCTGCATGTGGATGTGCAGGGGCACCAGCATCCTCGCGGCGCCGCCTTTTCCGTAACCCAGGCCGCGCTCGACGTGCAAGGCACCTTGCCACAGATGCGTGTGGACCTCAGCGCACACAACGGTGCGGGCACGGCTCTCACGCTGCAGGCTTCAGGAGGGCGCATCAAAGACAGCAACGCCTGGCAAGGCACAGTGGATGCGCTGCGCCTGGATGGCGCCGTCAATGCACAGCTCAAGACAGCCGCCCCACTGCTGCTGGCCCCGGATCACGCAGCACTCGGACCCCTATCGGTCTCTGCACTGGACGGCCGCTTTGATGAGGTGAACCTGGATATACGGCGGGGCCGCCCTGAAACACATTTTCAAACCCAGGGCCGCTTTGAAAACATCCGCATTGCGGCCAGCGGCACCGGCGACGAACCACGCCTCACGCTGCAGGGTCGGTGGTCGCTGCGCACTACCGATGTGCTGGACGGCACGTTGCACATCGAGCGTGCCTCGGGCGATGTCTTCAGTGGCCCACCTACGCGACGCGCTCGCATGGGTCTGGAAGACCTGCGGCTTGACGCCACGGTGCGCGCCCACCGGCTCAACATCAGCGGCGCACTGCGTGGCTCGGCAGTAGGCACACTCAATGCCGCACTCCAGGCAGAACTCGAACACAGCGACCCTGCGCCGACCTGGCGGCTTGCCAGGCATCGTCCCTGGTCTGGCGCGCTGGTGGGCACGGCGCCATCGCTTGAATGGATCAACCCGTTTTTATCGGTCAACCTGCGCGACAACATTCGCGTAGGCGGTAGTGCCGATCTGGACATCAAGCTCACCGGCACACCGCAAGCGCCCATCGCCCGCGGCCACATCAACGCCGACGCGCTGCGTGTGGCCTGGGTGGAACAAGGGGTGCGACTGGACAACGGCATCCTGCGCGCCCAGCTCGCCACGACTGCACAGGGCGGCACTGAACTCATCGTGCAAGAGCTGCGCTTCAGCGGGCAACCCCGCGTGCGGCCGCAAGACCGGCGCATCAACGCCGCATTGGCGGACCTACCCGAAGGCAGCCTGAGCGCCAGCGGCAAAGTCAGCCTGCCCGCACTCGAAGGACTGGTGCAGGTGCGCAGCGAAAGATTTCCCGTGCTGCAACGGCCCGACCGCTGGGCCATTGCCACGGGCGGCGCCAACATCGTGTTCTCACCACGGCGCGTGGCGCTCACCGGCGCCGTGCGCACAGATGCGGGCTACATCGACATCACGCGGCGTGAACTGCCCACCCTGTCGGGCGACGTGGTGGTGAGCCACGCGTCCACCCACGGCACTGCGGCCAAACCCGAGCCGCGCGTGCCCCTGGACTTTGCCCTGGGCATCGACCTGGGCCCCGCCTTCATCGTGCGCGGCGCGGGACTGGACGCCCGCGTCGAAGGCGCGCTGCAACTCAAACATGAAGGGCGCGGCGTGATCCGCGCCACCGGCGCCATCGAGACGCACAACGGCACGTATGAAGGCTTCGGGCAGAAGCTCACCATCGAACGCGGTCGGCTCAACTTTCAGGGCGCAGTGGACAACCCTGGACTCGACATCCTGGCGCTGCGCAAAAACCTGCCCGTTGAAGTGGGCGTCACCATCACCCGCAGTGCCGCCAACCCACTTGTACGGCTGTACTCCGACCCGCCCATGGCCGACTTTGAAACCCTGTCCTGGCTGGCGCTGGGTCGCCCGGCCGAGAACACCCGCAACGACAGCACCGCACTGGCACGCGCCGCGCTGGGTTTGCTCAGTGGCAGCGGTGAAGGCGTGCCCACCCAACTGGCGCGCCGTTTAGGGATTGATGAACTGTCCATCCGCGGCGCCGACAGCGGCAACGCCGCCTCACTCCTGCCCCGCCAAAGCGCCGCCGGGCGCGTGCGCGGCGAAGTCAGCACCGTGAGCGGCGAGATCGTCGCCATCGGCAAACGCCTGTCCGACAACCTCACCCTGACCTACGAGACCGCCACCAGCGGCACCGGCAACACTGTGCAGCTGAGTTACCAACTGACCCGGCGCCTATCCCTCATCGGCCGCGCGGGCACGGAAAGCACGCTGGATCTGGTTTATGGGTTTGCGTTTGATTGAGTAACGGCTAGGAGTCTGCGCGGCAGAAGGCGTCGAAGCGAAACGCGTGGGAAAAGAGCCCAATTTGCGCCCGCTTTTGAGGACTGTGGCCGAAGCCACAGCCGGAAAAACGGGTGCGAAGTGGGACTTTTCTCCACGCGTTGCAGCCGACGCGCTTCTGCCGCGCAGACTCCTAGTGCAGTGCTTCATGCTGTTTGACACTTTTATAAAACCGATGGATTTGTCGTCCTG
>CAZZAD010000222.1:0-4407 GCA_964652055.1 uncultured Burkholderiaceae bacterium
GTGCCATTCACGGGATCGACGGCACCCGTTGTCGGATTGATTTGTAAGCGCTGATGACGCGGTCCCGTGGCACCCACCACGCGGTTACCCCAAGCGGGATTGGACTCCATCAGGATCATCGTTCCGCCCCCGCTGTAGTGTTCTTTGCCTCCGTTAAAAGCCATGGGAGTGCGGCCAAACTCGGTGAAGATGCGCATAAAGATGCGATCTTGCAGCCCAAGGTCGGCCGAGCGTTGCCAGAGAAAATCAATGAGGTCGGTCAAGCGCGGCAGCATGGTGGCCATGGTCGCGTCGTGATTGGCGTGGGTATCAAAAGCATTGGTCGTGGACAACTGAAAGCCACTGGTAATGCCCGCCTGCGCAGCAATCAACCCCATATGGGCCTGCGGAAAATTGGCGTCCAGGGTGTCGGGCAAAAACTGCGGCACTCGGCCAAGCAGCGCGCGGCCACCGTCGGCAGTCACGAACTGGTTAATGACATCCTGCACTTTGGGCGGCAAATCTCCGCGCGCTTGCATCGCTTGTAACCGTTGCAAACGCTTAGCGCGAACTTTGTCCAGGTTGGCGGGCTTCATAAAGTCTGTCGTGCTGTTGGCCTCGTTGGGCAAGACCAAAGTACGCAATCCGGTCGGGTTGGGAAAGGCCGTTGCGCCTCGCAGCCCCACGGAATAACCCACGTAGAAGGTATCTCCGCCATCCGCTAACCACGGCATCGGTAAGCCTGTGCCATGGTTGTACGCAAACAGTTCGACAATATTGGGCAGGCCCGGGCTATCGCTTCCGGTGGCCTGCTCTCGGGCTCCAAAACCATGGCTGTTGTTGTCGGAGTAAATGCCATTGATAACCAGCATTTGCCGGTAGTACTTCTGAAAAAACGAAGCGTTGTTGCCCATGGGCGCAACACGCAAATTGCCGGCCACAATGGCTGGGGTACCGGCATACGTATTGATGGTTGGATCAGTTTCACGCGGATCGGTCCACGAGCTTTGGTCCAATCCACCGTTGACATAAATATTGACAAAGATTTTGCCGGCGTAGGGCGCCGCTTGCGCATGCGCTGCATGCGGAAACAAGGCAAAACCGCTAGGCAACAAAAAGCCCGCGGTTCCGGCCGCTTGAAGAAACGATCTGCGTGAGATTTTCATATCAAGACTCCAAGCCCATCGTTACGTTATTCGAAGAGAAATTTCGGGTCGCCCACCATGTAGGCAATCACGGTGGCCCAACTGCGGCCCACGTAGTTGGGGTCGCTACTCGCTGTGTTGTCGTAAACACAGTTCAAGCGTCTGGGCGCGGCAGTGGCCCGGTCATTCCAAACCTCTTGGAAAAGCTGGTATGTGCGCTGTATCTCAGGATCGGTGGCCAGCAAATCTTCTTTGAGCAACCATTTGTGCAGATGGCGAATGTTCTGCACGATGGCATTCGGGTTGCTGCTGGGGGTGTCCGTAAAGCTCACCAAGGGAAAGAGCAGGCGCGCGTCAACTGCGCGGTTAAAGTCGTTGCGCGTTGCTGTGCAGCTCAGCGATGCGGCCAATCGATCGATCGTGGTGGCTTGCAATATGGTGTGGCTCGCAGCCCGCTTGATGCGATCCACACCATTGAAGTCGCCGTAATCAAGGGCAACCCCACGGGTTGGAGTGTCAAAGGGCACGTACGTCACGCCAACCAGGGTGCTGAGCTTGCGTTGCAGATGCGCCGGATTGAGCATGTGCATGGAGCCCAGGTCGGCTAGCTCCAACGCACGGGAGGCATTCAGGCCTGTCACTGCCTGTACACGGAACCAGCGGCTGACGACCAAATCGATCAGCAAATCTTTGACGTTGTAGGCCCCGTTGCCGCGGTTCGTTGCAAAGCGCGCGGCCATTTGGGTGAATTCAGCCATCTGCGCGTTGTAAGCCGACAGTTGTGTGGCATAGAACGCACTGGCGTTGTCGGTGGGAAGGGTGAGTGGTTCACGATTAAACACCACCTGGTACCAAAAATGCACGGCGCCCATCGGGAAACGTGGATCGGCTGCCATTTGGCCGCCCAACCATTGCAAGGCGGTGCGGTTTCCGGTGTAACCCCCTGGCATAGGCATGCCGCTGTAACCCGGCAAGGTCATATCCCGATACCAGTTGTCTCCCAGTCGGTAATAGGACTGGCCATTGGCATCTTTGGGATAGTTACGATCTCGATAAGGAATCGACAACGCATGATCTACGCCGGTTGAGTCTCGGTTAGGCAAGTAACGAGCCACATTCCAATTTTGAAAGCCGGCCGTCATGGGGTCCATCACCTCGTGACAGACCTTGCAATTGGGGTCTTCCATCGTTGGAACGCGGAACGTATCGGGGTTGGAATCACCCACCCGCATCCCCAACGCATTGATGTCGGTGGCCAAAAACTGCTTAGCGGCCATGCGAACACGGTGGCGGTTACGGTTGGTGGCTGTCGTGGGAAAGGCTGCCAACCAAGCTTGGGTTGACAAAATCCCCGTGTGCTCTCGGGTTCCGCCCAGACGCTCGCTGCGCCAGGTGCCCACCCGCCATTCGTTGTCATCTTCCAGGTTGGTGAAACTGCCGCCTTGAACCGAAGCGCCCAAAAACCGATAGATCACACCGTTCATCATGGTGTAGTTGCCAGAGACCATATCGGTCCAAGGCCGGTCGTTGCGCACGATGTGCTTAACAAGCTCCAGCCCCTCGCGCTGAACTGAGCGGTAAAGGCGGTCACTGTATTGAGTTAAAGAGCCGCCAAACGAAACTACGGGCTCAATAGAAGGGAAGTCCGTAGGAGAAAGAAAGTTCGACAGTTGATTGGGCCCAAGGCGCCGCGTCAGAAAATGGGTTTCAGCTGCCTCTTCCAAAAAGCGCTCAAACGCGGGGCCTTGCATCAGATTGCGCAGCGTGCTGCGCAAAGCCGCGTCGCCGCCGGTAGCCACTGCTTGACTCTCTGCCGCCGTGGGATTGCGCGCAGCAAAAAGAAGCGCAGCACGCGACAAGGTGGCTTGATTGTCCATCAAGGTCACCCCGTTCCAGAACTGCCCAGCTAAGGGAGGAGTAATTGGCGGCGCGGTTGGGCAAGCACCCTGCATAACCGGCACTAACGCCGCCAGCGCCTGGTACTGCGGCGAGCTGGCGTTAACAAACGGAGCACCGCCACCATGTGACGGTTGGCCGATGGATTTGCTCAATAAACGGGGGGCGTTGTTCTGTGCGTAGTTGCGCAGAATGTTGTAGTTGGCGACGTCCGTCGCACCCACGTTAAACACCAGCGCGGTACCCCCAGCAATCTGGCCGGGCCCGTGGCACATAGAACAAGAAGTGCGCAGCGCAGGCCATACCGTGGCGGTAAATTGCGTGGGCGCGGCCGCGCAAGCCGGCAGCGGCGTCGGGCCGGGCGATGGCGTTGGGCTGGGCGCGGGAGTCGGCGTCGGCGTCGGAGCAGGACTAGGTCCGGGCGATGGGGTTGGGGTTGGTCCGGGTGATGGGGTTGGGGCTGGTCCAGGCGATGGGGTCGGGACCGGGGAAGGACGGGGGGCTGGCGTAGGCGTTGGAAAAGCGCTGGCGCTTTTCGTCTCATCCGGATCACCGGCGTTGCATCCAGGCAGTGCGACCGCTACGCAAACGGCAGCACAAGCCAGCAATAGTGATTTTCTTGAGGCTAGAAATTTGATTGACATACCCGGCACTCCCGCGCAGTTCAAAGCATTAACGTGGCCCAGTGTGAGCGAACGCCATACACAGGGGAAGTCGTACGGATGGACGAGGTGACGGGATATAAAGTTCGGCGCTGGCGCAGCTTTTCAGCGAGCTTACCCACCTCGGCGCACCATATCCGCCTACCCTCCAGCACGCAATTCTTCCAGCTCTTGCGCTGTGGGCAGCTGCGGCTTGTCACGGTCTTTGCTCACCAGGCACAAAAAACCTAATGCGCTGTCGGGCGCGGCGTGAAACTGGTGCCAGGTCAGCGGATCGATGGTGACAAGATCACGTTCGTTGATCTGCATCAACTCGGCTCCCATACGCACCGTGCCGCGGCCGCGCAGGATGAACACGGCATGCGTGTGCTGATGACGTTCCAGAGTGGAGTGGCCGCCGGGGGCCACTTCGAAATAGCGTAGTTCGCTGGCCTGATCGGGTTGGGCGAACAACACCTGACGCGTGATGTCTTTGAAGGGCGCGCTGCCCTCTTGTTTGTACTGCAAACGATCGACATGGCTCCAGCGATAGTCGCCACTGGCATCGGATTGAAATTTGCGCACGCTGCTCATGAGCGCCCTTTGGTTTGTAGGTTGGACTGAGCGCAGCGATGCCCAACTCGGTGCCGCAATAACGGTTGATGTTGGGCATCGCTGCGCTCAGCCCAACCTACCCACTCACATACCCACCACCCCCGACCGCGCCACCAACCCTTTGCGCACCC
>CAZZAD010000223.1:0-3482 GCA_964652055.1 uncultured Burkholderiaceae bacterium
AAAATGACAGCGAAATGTTCTTAAGAATCTCACGCTTGGGCGGCACAACCTTGCCAACGCGGCGCATGGTGTAAACGTATTGCATGGACAAACCTCAGACTTGCGGCGGGGCGCGAAGAATACCGAAGTGGCGTCAGTGCAAGGCCACTCACCCAAACGAGCGATGCCCTGAAAGCCATGGCACCATGAAAAAAAACGTCTATGGCTCTTGCTCGCCCTGTTGGCGGTGGGGCACTATCCACAGCGTTGGGTTCGACCCTAGGGGCAAATGGGCAAAGAACCTACTGAACCATAAACTGGCTGCAATCAAACAGAACGTGCGGGGAAGATAAACATGGCCTATTCAAGACTTGCCACTTTCACACCTAATAACCCGCAGGGGCCTGCGGTGCTCCCAAGCTATTCAGGCGCAAAAAACAACAGCGTGCTCAACAAATCTCCGCAGAAAATTGATTTCGCCAAGGCTTCTTCAGTGCTAACGGGCCTACCGAGCATAATTTCTAACTTCTCTTCTGCGTACACCGCTCCAAAGCCCACGACGATTCCTGCACAGTCGGTCGCCCTTCATACGTTGCCCGGCCGCACCACGATCCCTACCAGTTCTGTCCTGGACTTTGGTTCTGTCAATACAAACCGGCTGTACAGCCCGCCCGCATTGGTTGCATCACCGTCATTGCTCACATCGCCGACGCGGGCAATACCGCCAAGCTCCAATCTTGTGACCAATTCGCGCCCCAGGGACATACCCTCGTCCATTACGCCAAATAGTTTCAGCTTCAATTGGCACCCTGTTGATTTGACGCCCCGTAGGTTCGATACTCCAACACGCTTTGTCACCGACCCCCTCCATGGGAGCGTGCTCCCACGCTTAGACCAGGTCCCGCGCTTTTCGGGAGGAATCGCCACATCCCCCGTGTTCCCCGGTAGCTTGATCGGAACGATCCTCGATATCCCCAACCTCAATGGGTCGAGACCTCCGGGCAGTATCGATAGCATCCTAAATAACTACCACCCTGATCGATTCATCGGAAGCAATCTGCTGGATAGCGTCGTTCCCCGGCCTGTTTCAGGACCAAACCACATACCTGGCGACGGTCTAAGTTCGGTTCGCCAGAACAGCGCCGGCATCACGCTCGATCCCATTCCCAGGACCGATTTGATTTTGAGTCAGATCCTGGGATCGCAAAACATTGCGGGGGCGCTGTTTCCAACAAGCTCATCAGCATCGCCAGCTAGCACAATGCCCGGCACGCAGGTTGCCCACGAGGCCAAGGCATACAGCAACGAAGAATATAAGGAGGAAAAGGCCGTTAATGATGCCTGGCGGGACCGGCAGGTAGCCGAGTCCGAAATCATCGGGCACCAGATTGAACGATCAGCGCGCAATGAATCGGCCACCGCACAAAATGCATCCCTTGCCAATTATTTGAGCCTTTTGAGCACGGCGCGGGCAAGAAATGAAACCCCGCACTACTATGCGGACGCTACTTATGGGGTAAAAATCCATACCCCCGGGGAACAACAATTCTCAGTGAGCGGTTCCGCCCACGCCTAAAGACTCACTGAACAACACAAGGAGGAACCCATGCGCATATCCAGTACCGAACACCAGAAATACGGGAGCGACGATCCACGCCTTTTTGCAGATCTAATGGCCTCGCCCTCTCCAGTGATTGGTGGCGGCTCAAAAAATGCGCCCGCCGCACCGATGGGCAAAGCCGGCGCCTCCCGCATGGCTTTTGCACCGGGAAATTTTTCGGCCAACTCCTTTGCGGTCAATGCGGACCAGGAACCCGGCAACCCTCATGTGCTGGGCTCCCTGAGTCGGCGCCCTGATTCTTACTTCACCAACGAATCCGTCAAGGAAACACAGTTTTTTGGCTATGGCGCCAACTTTGAAGCGCCCGTCAATGGATGGATCAATGCACGGGTGGGCTCTGTAGACAACGACCCCCGGGTGCCTGTGACCGCTGCGGGAGACAGTGATCTGCGCACCGACGCCCTGTCGTCCTACAGCGCAGCGCTCAAGCTCACCCAGCGCTCGGATGCAGGCGCCTATCACTATGGCCAACCCGCGCGCGTGGCGCTGGACCATGGCTTGGAGAACTACGGACAGATCATCAATCTGGGCGGCAAAAACTCAACACTGGCTGCCTCATTTTCTGGCTAAGTAGGCCTCACCCACGGGCGGCCCCGCGGTGGCCGCTTTTTTTTCGCCTGCGATCAGTACGTCGCTGCAAACATCAGCACTAAAGAATCATGAAATTTGGACTGGCCTTAAGTAGTACGCAATACGTTGGCAGCGCACTTACTCGCACTGTGCGAGTGGATCAGCCGCCCTACGTGCGCCAGACCAGCCGCACACCACTACCCTCTCCAGCACTGCAATCTCACTCCAACGCCTGGAGCATGGCTGCTTCCAACCCGGCCTCGTTTCTACCAGACCCTGGCCCAGTCAACCCGGAGGTTTTAGCACAAGCTTCAGCCAAACTGAGCCAGCTCGTACAAGATGCCGATACGACCGGCACCCAGGATATTGAAATGTTGATATCTGTTGGAAAAATACGCGGCCGCGAACTTGCCAATGAGTTAGTACAGAGCGTTTATGGCCCGGGCATTCAAATCACCTCAAACAATAAGTCGGACCCCGGCGGACAGCACGCCTACCGGACAACCCAGCAGATGATTACCGCTGCTTCTGAAGTGCCGATAGTTCACGATGCGCTCAAATTTCTTGGAGCCCAGCTGGACAGCAAAACAACCATCCACATCGTCGATATTGAAACGTTTTTAAAGAACACCTCAATAGATGACGCGTTCAAGATCCACGGTGTTACGTCCATAGGCTCAGGGATCGATTATGTCGTCGACAGATACCGGTTTGGCACGGCCCACGACATTCACTTTGGATTGCAGTACGGAAAACAGACGGATGCCCCAAGCCGCTTTACCCCCAAAAATTCACTGGAACGATTGGGCGTGACTTTGGACAACCGCCTACATATCGACCTGAAAGCCATCACAGGCAAGGCACTTACTTTCATGCCTCCCATCGCTTATCACGTCACCAAGATGGCCTATGGACCTGAGGTGGGCGAATGGGCTGCGCAGCAACTAAAGCGCAAAATCACCGACAGATTGCCTGTGCAATACGGCCTGCTGGCCATTGAGCACAAGCTTGCCACTTCCAAATAGACGCTTCGTCCGTAAGCTGAAGTAATTACTTGTAGCCAATTTCAAGCACGTCGAGCGCTTCTGTACCGGTGGGGGTTTTTAGTGTCACTTGGTCACCCTCGCGCGCCTTGAAAAGGGCCCGCGCAATCGGAGCAATCCAACTCACCTTGCCCTGCGCAGGATTGACCTCATCGACTCCCACGATCTGGATCTCATGCTCGGCACCCCGGCTATCGGCATAGCGCACTGTGGCACCAAAAAAAACCTGATCAGTCGACTCCGTACGTGCGGCAGGATCAACGACCTCG
>CAZZAD010000223.1:3492-4365 GCA_964652055.1 uncultured Burkholderiaceae bacterium
GGCAATCTCCAGCCGCTTGGTCAGAAAACGGATGCGGCGGTCAATCTCGCGCAGGCGCTTCTTGCCGTAGATGTAATCACCATTTTCTGAGCGATCACCGTTGGAGGCTGCCCAGGAGACCGTACGCACCACTTCGGGCCGCTCTACGCTGAGCAGATGCAGGAGCTCGTCTTTCAGGCGCTTGTAACCCGCTGGAGTGATGTAGTTGCGCGTGCCTGCGGGCAGCGGCGCCACGCCTTCGGCGGCATCCTCATCATCAGCAGCGTCGGATTCGCGCACAAAGGCTTTACTCATGGCGCATGTACAGGAGGAACTTTCGAAAGAAAGTTGGGGTGGCTGACGGGACTCGAACCCGCGACAACTGGAATCACAATCCAGGACTCTACCAACTGAGCTACAGCCACCAAATCAACACAAACTGGCCTGCCCGACTGGATTCGAACCAGTGACCACCGGCTTAGAAGGCCGGTGCTCTATCCATCTGAGCTACGGGCAGGCATTGAACTCAAGCCCCTGCGGTCCATGGATGATGCTCTGGCCCTGTCGGGCATACACGGCACGCCGTGCGGAATTTCAAAAAAAACTTCAATCAATTTTGGTCGGGGCGAGAGGATTCGAACCTCCGACCCCCTGCGCCCAAGGCAGGTGCGCTACCAGGCTGCGCTACGCCCCGAACCGTGGCCGCGCATGATACCCGCACCCAGCACAACTTTGGCAACAACAATCCGGTGTGACACCAGAAGACAGGGTCACGATGGCTCTTGGCAGGCCAGTCTGCCCGGTGAACATCAACATAGTTCGCTTCTTCTGGAATACGAAGTAACCGTCCACCCAACCCCCGCCTTGCCGTCACGGGCAATTCGCTCTACTCAA
>CAZZAD010000224.1:0-312 GCA_964652055.1 uncultured Burkholderiaceae bacterium
CCAAGCTGCTGGAACTGGCCGGCGGCAT
This sequence comes from uncultured Burkholderiaceae bacterium, assembly GCA_964652055.1. GTDB lineage: Bacteria > Pseudomonadota > Gammaproteobacteria > Burkholderiales > Burkholderiaceae_F > CAZZAD01. Next base: position 29 of record CAZZAD010000224.1, read on the forward strand.
GCGCGGCGGCCGCAAGCTCAAAGCCTGTATCCCGGGCGGCTCCTCCATGCCCGTGTTGCCCGGTGAAGTGATGCTCGCCACCGACATGGACTACGACAGCATCGCCAAAGCCGGCTCCATGCTGGGCTCAGGCGCCGTCATCGTCATGGACGAGACGCGCTGCATGGTCAAAAGCCTGGAGCGCCTCTCGTACTTCTATTTCGAGGAGAGCTGCGGCCAGTGCCCCCCCGGCCGCGAAGGCAACGGCTGGCTCTACAGCGTAGTGCATCGCATAGAAACCGGCC
>CAZZAD010000224.1:322-4344 GCA_964652055.1 uncultured Burkholderiaceae bacterium
TAGGCGACGCCGCCGCCATGCCCGTACGCGCCTTCATCAAACATTTCCGTTCCGAGTTTGAACACCACATTGAGCATGGGAAGTGCTTGGTGGCGGAGTATGTGTAAGTAGCTATGCAGACGGAAAAATGTCAGTTCATCACAACATGCATTGGGAGGAGCCGTGCGCGTAGTGCTATGTAAAGTATTGCTTACATTTTTGTTTATTGTTTCGTCCTTAAGTGTTGCGCATGCGCAAATTACATATAGAGATGGAATGCCGGATCCGTTCCTTGATTGGGTTATAGATTGCCTAGATATCGTTGCGCCAGCATGCTTTACTTCAACGGCTAGAGATTCTGTTTCGGAGAGCGTTAATCAGCTCTGGAATTTAAATAAATGGCGAGATGGAATAAAGGAGACGTTTGGTTGGGGAACTAATACATGTGGGCCGGCAAAGCGCGGCAACTTGGAGGTTTATTTCTCAACATTTGGTTATATTGGGTGGGCGTGGAAGTTGGAAATCTCTCATGATTGTCGCTTTGTCGACACGCAAAATAGGGAGAGTGTTTCAACAAAAAAATACAGTGCCAGCGGACGGGGGTATTGTGGTTTTGGTTACTCGTCTTCTTTTGATGGTGGTCGGAAATGTTTCTTGCCAAAGGAAATTCCAGATGTCAGTGAAAATGCTGATGCATGTCCTGTCACATCGAAGCCGGTTGTATTGGCTACTGGAGCGAAGCGTGCGCGCGAGGATGATATTTCAGCCAGAGGGCCTGGAATGGTTGGAATTGCGCGTACCTATAATAGCCTCGTAAGTAGAGATGGTTCTGTAGTCGCGCCAAGGTGGTTGCACACGTATAGTCGTTCTATTTCTATGGAGTCCGAGGTTCGGGCTCATGTTTATCGACATACTGGTGTGTCGCATGCGGCTGCACCTGAGGGCTTGGTTGCGAAAGAGGGGAGGCAAAGTTGGAATTTTTTGGGTGCTACCAACCTGCGTCTTTATAGAGTATTTAGTGCAAGCGGCGATAGCTCTGGATGGTTGTTGTTTGATTTTAATGCCAATGAGGTTGAGGAGTATGACCGCCGCGGGCAGTTGTTGAGGGTAAGTCAAGCTTGGGGCGGGGCTCAGACGTTTTTGTATAGTAGCGGCATTCCAGGTGGTGATGGTGAGTATGCGCTTGACGATTCTGGGGGGCTGTCAACAGTTCTGCTTCCGAGCGGGCAGCTATTAAGTGTGTCGGATAGTTTTGGAAGGACCTTGATATTTGGTTATGACAAGTTATTTCGACTTTCTCGCATTACTGACGTGTCTGGGTTGTTTTTACAATATGTCCACGATGAGATGGGGAATCTCATTCAGGTTGTGTACCCGAGCAAGCATTTGAAGCGATATTTTTATGGTGAATCGTTGCTTACCGGGGGGATTTTTCTTCCCTGGGCGCTGACAGGGGTTGTGGACGAAAATGAAGTGCGTTTAGCTAGTTATCGCTATGACAATTCCGGGCGCGTCGTGGAGTCGCAATGGTGGATAGATAGAGAGCAAGTTCTTCCTGCTGATAGGTCTACGGTGCACTATGGTGAGAGTGCTGCCACCGTCACCAACGGATTGGGCGGGGTTAGTCACTACTCATTCTCGTCGATTGGACGGAAAGTTTTACTTGCCTCGCAATCCCAACCCGGCGGCGCCGGTTGCGGCCCCGCGAGTTCTGCCATCACCTATGACGCCAATGCCAACGTCGATTCCCGCACCGACTTTAGTGGCCACAAAACCTGCTACGCCTACAACCTGACGCGCAATCTGGAAACCAAACGCGTTGAGGGTTTGGGTAGTTCTACGGCATGCAGCACGGCCCTTGCCGGCCCACCCGTGGCCGACACCACTCGCGTCATCACCACCGACTGGCATCCCGACTGGCGCCTGGAAACCCGCCGCGCTGAGCCCAAGCGCATCACCACCTGGGTCTACAACGGCTACGGTGCAGTGTGTGCACCGGCCGATGCTCTGGTCGATGGCAAGCCCATCGCCGTGGTGTGCAGCAAAACCGAACAAGCCACCACGGACGAGACCGGGACGCTGGGTTTTGCCGGTGCTGCCAGTGGCAGCGCCCGCACCTGGACGTACACCTACAACTACTGGGGCCAGATGCTCACCAGCAACGGCCCGCGCAGTGATGTGGTGGATACCACCACCTACGAGTACTACCCCGACACGCAGCCCAACTGGACTTTGGGTGACCTGAAACAAACCACCAACGCCGCAGGCCACATCACGCGCTTTACGCAATACAACCGTCATGGCCAGGTGCTTCAGCGCATCGACGCCAACGGGCTCATCTCCAACTACACGTATGACCTGCGTCAGCGTTTGACGAGCATCACCACCGGCGATGAACAAACCCGTTACGACTATGACCCGGTGGGCAACCTCAAGAAAGTCACCCTGCCCGACGGGGGATTCATTGCCTACACCTACGACGCGGCGCATCGGCTGATTCAGGTGGACGACCACAAGGGCAACAAAGTGGTCTACACGCTCGATGCCATGGGCAACCGTATCAATGAGAAAGCCACAGACCCGAGCGGCGCCTTAGTGCGCAACCTAAGCCGGGCGATGGATGCACTGAACCGAGTGCAGCAAGTGGTTGGAGAGTGAGGAGGAGACCATGAAAAAAGAAGTCAGGAGTCAGGAGACAGGAGTCAGAGGATCTGTTGCCGTGTTGGCGGCCGCTACTGCGTTGGTGTTGAGTGCCAGCACCGCCTTCGCCCAACTCCGCCCCACCCAAACCTACGAATACGACCCCGTCGGCAACCTCACCCGCTCCACCGACGCCCTGGGCCGCAGCACCCAGCAAACCTACGACCTGCTCAGTCGCCCGCGCCTGACCACCCAGCCCGCCCCTGTGGTCGGCGGCCCCCGCCCCGCCATCAAGACCGACTACAACCCCGCCGGGCACCTCACCACCGTCACCGACCCGCGCGCTCTGGCCACCACCTACACCACCACCGGCCTGGGCGACCTCACCAAGCAAGTCTCCCCCGACACCGGCACCACCACCTTTACTTTCGACATCTCCGGCAACCTGCAAACCCGGCGCGATGCCCGCGGCAAGACCACCACCTACACCTACGATGCCCTGAACCGTCTGACCCAGGCCAAATACGCCGACGGCACCCTCACCAGTTACTTCTACGACGAAGGCAGCGCCATCGGGCAACTCACCCGCATCGTCGATCCCGGCCCCGTCACCAGCACCTATACCTACGACCTGCAGAGTCGCGTCCTGACCCGCAGCCAGACCGTCAACTCCGGCAGCACCCCGCGCACTCACACCCTGACCCACAGCTACGCCCCCGTCACCGGCCAGCGCACGCAGAGCACCTATCCCAGCGGCCGCATCCTGACCCTGGACTACCACCCCACCACCAAGGAAGTGCAAACCGTCTCCTTCGACGGCACGGTGGTCGCGGGCAACCTGCAATGGCACAGTGCCCAGCCCTTGCCCAAGAGCCTGAAACTCGCCAATGGCCAGACCTGGGTGAGCACCCTGGATCAGGATGGACGCCTCACCAGCTACACCCTGGGCAGCGCCACCGTCACCCTGACCTGGGATGCGGCCAACCGCCTCACCAGCCTCACGCACAGCACGGACCCCAGCCAGAACCAGACCTACACCTATGACGGCCTGGACCGCATCACCGGCTACAGCAGTTCCCCACGCGATCAGGCGTTTACCTACGACCTGACCGGCAACCTCACCAGCAAGTTCGACCGTATCGGCACCGCTCTGGGCCAGACCGATACCTTCACCATCGCCCCCACCAGCAACCGTCTGACGCAGATTGCCAATCTGGGCGTGGGCTACGGCTATGACGCCGCGGGCCACCGCACCACCACCCCCAACATCGTTCACACCTACAACGCCAAGGGGCGGCTCATCAAGAGCGTGGTCACCAATGGCACCGTGACCAAGACCAGCAACTATCTCTACAACGCGCTGGAGCAAAGGGTCAGAAAGTCGGGGGCTCCGGGATTCAATA
>CAZZAD010000225.1:0-4278 GCA_964652055.1 uncultured Burkholderiaceae bacterium
GCCTTGCATCGCGCCTTGGAAAATAGAAACGCTTGACACGCTTAACAGTATCTACCCAGGAACCTCGGTGTAGGGCCAGGTCTGAACTCCCTCCCCTTCAAGGGGAGGGCAGGGGTGGGGATGGGGTTGTACGGGGAAATCTTCCTTCGTAAGGTACCCCATCCCCACCCTAACCCTCCCCTTGAAGGGGAGGGAATAAACCGAACAGTGTCGTGTCTCGGTTCCGGGGCGCAAGCCGACAGCGCATGACGCTGTATCTGACTCTCCCGGAGGGAGAGGGGCCGAGGGTGAGGGAAAGGCGCTGCGCAAAACCGCGCAGCAACGCAAATGGGTACTCAGTAGAGCTACGCAAGCCGTTGTGCGAGATGTGATCAAGAGACAGGGCCTGCGCCGGGGCGACACGCTAAGCAATCAAACAGCACGAATCTCCGCTCGCACTACGGCTCACCTCCACCCGCGTCAGCATCCAGTCGGGGTGCTGTAACTGCAAGTAGATGTAGCGGCACAGGTTCTCCAGCGTGGCCGGGCCCAGGTCGGCAATGTCATCGAGCATGTGGTGATCGAGTTTTTCGCGCACTTGCGCCAACGCCTGACGCAGCAGCGCCAGATCCACCACCATGCCGGTTTGTGCATGCGGCTGGCCGCACACCGTGACCTTGGCCTGATAGGTGTGCCCGTGGATGCGCCGACTGGACTCGGTTTCATAGGCCCGCTGCAGCGTATGCGCGGCTTCAAAGTAAAACGATTGCGTCAATTCAAATTTCATCTGATTCCAAGCACTTTGTGGGTCTGCACGCTCAGGCGCCAGCGCGGGTCGGCCAAGCACCGTTCAATGGCGAGCTGCGTATTTTCGCGCAGCCGCGGGCCGTCCATGGGTTGAAGTAAAAAATGTTTGAAATCCAGCTGCGCCAACACATTCAAATCCAGTTCAGTCTGCGGCACGACTACTTTCAGTTCGTGGCCTGAACGCTGCACCTGCGCTGTGCCCGCCTTGGGGCTGACGCAGATCCAGTCCAACCCTGGCGGGGCGAGCACCGTGCCGTTGGTTTCCACGGCCACTTCAAACTGCTGCGCGTGCAAGGCGGCAATGAGCGCCTCGTCCACCTGCAGCAGCGGCTCACCGCCCGTGAGCACCACCAGACGCGGCCCGCCCGCGTGTGTCGGCCAGCACGCAGCAATGGCGGCGGCGAGCCGCTCGGCCGATTCGTACTTTCCTCCCCGCGTGCCGTCGGTGCCCACAAAGTCGGTATCACAGAAGCGGCACTGCGCGCCGGCCCGATCTTCTTCACGCCCCGACCATAAATTGCAACCTGCAAAGCGGCAGAACACGGCCACGCGGCCCGCATTGATACCCTCGCCCTGCAGGGTAAGGAAAATTTCTTTCACGCTGTACGTCATGGCCCACTCGCACGGACAAAGTTTTGATGAACCGGGAACACTACTCGTACCTTGACGGTTGGCGTGGCCTAGGAGGCTGCATGTTGTTGCTGGGCCACTTCGTTCCCATGCCGGGCATCAATTTTGGCGTGGTGGGCGTCAACCTGTTCGTTGTGTTCTCGGGCGTGTTGATGAGCAAGCTGCTGTTTGTGAACCACACGCCCATTCCGACGTTTTACAAGCGCCGTACCTCGCGCATTGTTCCGGCCCACGTGGCATTCTTGGTGAGCCTGGTGGTTTACTTCGCGGTGATGGGGCTGTGGTCGTTTTCCATCTATCTTTGGCAGCAGCCGTTTTTTCTGGCTGTTGATCACCACAACCTGCCCACACCCTGGGCCTTACTCATGGCCTTAGGCGCCGGGTTGATTGCTTTTTATGGCCTGGAACAACCGGTGCGGCGCACCCTGAACCGCGTCTGGGCGCCCACGGCATGACGGCGACCAAACCGCACTCGCGCTGGCGCGACGCACTGGCCCTCTATCGCCAGGCCACGGTGCTGCGCATGCTGTTGTTGGGGTCTTCCGCAGGGCTGCCGCTGCTGCTGGTGTTTGGCACCTTGTCGTTCTGGCTGCGCGAAGCAGGCATCACGCGCACCACCATCGGGTTTATTAGTGGCGTAGCCCTGCTCTATGCGTTCAAGTGGGTTTGGGCACCGCTCGTTGACCGCATGCCGCTGCCGTGGCTCACGCGCCGACTGGGGCGGCGGCGCAGTTGGCTGCTGGCCGCACAGGCGGGTGTGGCCGCATCACTTGCCGGCATGGCGCTGACCGATCCGACACAACACTTAAGCCTGCTGGTCGGCCTGGCGCTGGCCACGGCGTTTTTCTCGGCCACACAGGACATTGCGCTCGATGCCTATCGCATCGAGTCCGCTCCACCCGAGGCGCAAGGCGTGCTGGCGGCGGCCTATCAAACGGGCTATCGCGTCGCCATGATCTGGGCCGGAGCCGGTGCGCTGTGGATTGCAGCACGCTTCGACCCCAGCGAGTCCACCTACGAACACGCGCCATGGACGGTGGCGTACCTGGTGATGGCGGCCTCAATGGCGGTGGGTCTCGTGACCACGCTGTACTCGCCCGAGCCACAACCGCCTGCCCTGCCCACGGACACCCCACCCGCCCACGACTGGCGCACACGGCTGCGCGTCGCAGTGGTGGACCCCTTTGCTGATTTTTTTCGGCGCTATCGCGGGCAGGCGCTCACGATCCTGCTGCTCATTGCCACCTATCGCATTGCGGACGAAGTGATGGGCGTGATGGCCTACGCTTTTTACAAGGACATGGGCTTCACCAAAGATGAAGTAGCCACGGTCTCCAAGGTCTACGGCCTGGTGATGACACTTGCGGGGGCATTCTTGGGCGGAGTGTTGGTGGTGCGCTGGGGCGTGTTGCGTGTGCTGTTTATGGGCGCGCTGCTCTCGGCCGCCACCAATGCGCTGTATGCCTGGATGGCCACGCTGGGTGCAGCGGCGCACGATGTGCCGCTGCTCATGCTGGTGGTGTCGGCCGACAACCTGGCCAGTGGCATCGCCTCCAGCGCCTTTGTGGCTTATCTATCGGGGCTCACCGCGGTGGCGTACTCGGCCACGCAGTACGCACTGTTCTCATCGTTGATGCAGCTGCTGCCTAAATCCGTCGGTGCGTTCTCTGGCCTGGCGGTGGATACGTACGGCTACGGCGCGTTCTTTTTGGCCACCGCTTTACTCGGCGTTCCGGTGTTGGCTTTGATTTGCCTTAGCGCATATCAAAACGGTAAACGGCCAGGCTTGCGCGCAGATGGGGCAGCACCGACACCGGGCGTCCCTCCGCCAACAAAGCACGATGCGTGATGGCAAAGCCCTGCGCGCGCGCCAAGTCTTCAAAGTCTCGGGGCGTGCACAGGTGGATGTTGGGCGTGTTGTGCCACTGGTAGGGAAGGTTCTTGCTCACGGGCATGCGGCCGGCCAACAACGATGCCACGTGGCGCCATTGACCAAAGTTGGGAAAGCTCACGATGCCGTGCCGGGCCACGCGCGCCATGTCGCGCAACACGTCTTCAATCTGGTGCATGGCCTGCAAGGTTTGTGACAACACCACAGTGTCGAACATGTGATCCGGAAACATGCGCAGCCCCGCATTCAGATCCGACTGAATGATGTTGACGCCTCGCTGGATGCACTCGGCCACATGAGCGTCGGCAATGTCCACACCGTAACCACGACAGCGGCGCGCCTGACGCAGATGGGCCAGCAGTTCGCCATCACCACAGCCCAGATCCAGCACGCGGCTGCCCGGCTCTATCCAGCTGGCAATCAGTTCAAGGTCAACGCGCAAGCTCATGGCCGGCCCCCATCCCCACCCTCAATCCCTCCCCTTGAAGGGAGGGAAAGGGTGGCGACCACCCGCTCAAAATAGGCACGCACCGCGCCGTGGTAACGCGCATCGTCCAACAGGAAAGCGTCGTGGCCATGCGGCGCATCGACCTCGGCATAGGCCACATCGCGGTCATTGGCGATGAGGGCTTCCACGATTTCACGGGCGCGCTCGGGCGGAAAACGCCAGTCGGTGGCAAACGAGGCAAGGAAAAACCCGCAGCGTGCCGGGGCCAGCGCTCGGGTGAGGTCGCCGCCGGTTTCTTTGGCCGGGTCAAAATAATCGAGCGCGCGGGGGATGAGCAGGTAGGTGTTGGCGTCGAACTATTCGCTGAATTTGTCACCCTGATACCGCAGATAACTTTCCACTTCAAATTCCACGCCGTAACCAAAGGCGTATTCGGCCGCTTTCATGCTGCGGCCGAATTTCTCTGACATGTCGTCACCCGACAGGTAGGTGATGTGCCCGATCATGCGGGCCACGCGCAGAC
>CAZZAD010000226.1:0-4252 GCA_964652055.1 uncultured Burkholderiaceae bacterium
CGGCGGATCTTCTTGCCCGTGATGGGGTTCTTGGTGGTGACGGTCTTGTAGCCCAGGTACTCGGCCCTGAAATACTCTTTCCACACAGCGAGCGCGTGCTGCTCACCGTTGGGCCGCGCCTGCTGCGCAATGGTTTTGAGCACCACCCCGTGGTAGTACCGGCGCTGGCGGTCGGTCTTGGCGTCCTCGTGCAAGCGCAGCTCAAGCTCCAGGCGGCGGCCGGCGCGCCATTGCTCCATGCACCAGGGCGCAACACGCTGCAGGAAGCTGGCTCGGGCCTGCTCTTGATCGGACCAAATGGCGTGCAATGCGATTTCAGGCACGGCGCACCTCCACCCGCACCATGCCGCCCACGGTGTCAGCCTTGCTAATCGTCAGCGTCCAGTGCTTGTCATCCACCCCCAGCACATCGGCCAGGCCATCCAGGCCCGACTTCATGCGCGCCAAGCAGTTGTCCAGGTCATGCGCGCGGCGGTTGGGCGGCACGAATGTGATGGTCAGGTGCAGGCGCTCGGCCTCGATGCGCTGGGCGCCTTGCTCTTTTGCCGCCCAGGCGCAGGCGGCGCGGTATGCCTTCTTGGCTCTGGCCAGCTTGCTCCAGTGCCCGCGCGAGTTCGGGCTCAGTTCGGCTGGTGGCCATGGCAGGGTGAAGTGCAGCGACTCAGCCATTGCTCGCCCACAGCCAATCTTGATAAGCCTGGCGGGGCGTGTAGCCCAAGCCGATGCGCCTGTTTGGGATGCCGCGGATACCGCAGTGCCAGATGCCCGAGACTTTGCGGAAGTGGGGTTTCATGCGCCCTCCTTCGTGCCTCGGGCGCGGATGGCGGCGGCAATGCACGCATCTAGGCTGTCGTCCAGTCTTTCAACGGAGTTGGTCAGAAGGTCATCGCCCCCGCAATGCGTTTGCTCCGCGCTGAAGTGCGCGGCTGCGGAAAAGCATTCCCCGTCTTCCCAGCGAGTCAGCTGCAGGCGCATCTGCCCGTCAAATTGCCTCCCCGCGCCGAAAAGACGCTCACGCTCCTTGGCTGCGGCCAGCTCAATCAGGCGCTGAATCTTGTCAATGCTCTGGCTGCCGCTGGTGGTGGTATTGGTTCTCCCAAGTACGCCGACATGGCTTTGGAACTCGATTCCAGCCTCCCGCGCCATCGCAATGATTTCTTCTTGGGTCATACCGACACCCCCGCAAACAAATCCATCGTTTTCGAATCCCGCTCCGCATCAGACGCGCGTCGGCGTCGCTTGGGCTCGATCAGCCCAGCCTTGCGTGCGCAGACCCTGCCGAAGGGCTGGGTGCCAATGACCACGGCGGGTGAGAAAGTGACGCGGCCACACCGGGCGCAGCGGTTGTTTCTCATGCGTAGTCCCCCAGGATGCGCAGAGCCGCGCGCACGTCTTGGTGGGAATGGGCCAGGCCGTCGCGCACGTCATCGAGGACGGCATGAGCCCAGCGCTGTTCGGCAGTGAGGTTTTCGCGCAGGGTCATTCGGCAATCTCCTTGCGGGCGATTGGCCGATAGCTCTCCCAGGGGAAAGGCACCCACCGGGCGCACTCGGTCATGCGGTCATAGATGCGGTCGCCGACGTACTGCCGGAAGCCATCCTTGTTCTGGTTGGTCAGCAGGATGGTCGGCATCATGTCGCGGTAACGGCGGTCAAGAACGTCGAACAGGTGGTTCTGCTCGCTCTCGGTGCCGTACTGCATCCCGATCTCGTCAATCACCAGCAAAGGGACGTTGGCGAACTCGGCCAGCACATCCACCTCGCTGGCCTCCGAGTCCTTGCGCCATGTCGATCGGATGTGCTGAATCACCTCCATGCAGGTGAAGTAGCGCCCAACGTAGGCGGGCATAATCGCTTGCAAAATTCCAGCGGCAAGATGGCTTTTGCCAGTCCCAGGCAGGCCAGAGAACACAAGCCACGAACCCTTCTTGTAGTGCGCCTCGAAGTTGGACGCGAAATCCACCGCGATGCCAAACGCACGCTGCTGCTCTGGCGTCGTGGCCTTGAAGGCGTCCAGCGTGCGGCCGATAAAGCGCTGCGGGATTGCGGCCTGCTGCAGCTGACCTGCCTTCTCTTGGGCCAGCCTGCGGGCCACAGCCATTTGCTTCTCTGCTGCCTCCTGGCCCTCTCGGTCCTTCTTGCAACCTGGACAGGTTGTCCAGATATCTCGGCTTGACAGACGGGTGCCTGTGGCCATGTATTCGCCGTGTCGTGGGCAGGAAAACTGCACCCGGCCAATCGCCGACATTGGGCGGCCCATCACGCGGTCGAAGTCGATGCTGCGCGTGTTCATTTTTTCAAGCAAAGCTTCCATCTGCGTGCACTCCGGTTGTGTAGTCGAGTTGGTCAAAACCGCTGTGGCGCGATGGCCTTGCGGCTGTTTGGTGTGCCCGTCCCGTGGGCTGCCTGTCGATCAGCCAATCTGCCCGCAGGGACTGCCATCCCCGTTCGCAGCAAATCGTCACGGCCTCTTCGATCGTCTTCCCAGCCTTCTCCGCCTCGCGGATCAGCCCATTGATCGCCGTGGTGGTCAGCGGGCCTGCCTTCTTCGCTTTCCGCACAGCCATGTAGTCCGAGAACAGTTGGGCAGGAACACCGGGGATGGACGCGCACGCGCTCTGTTCCTTGTTCCCTTCCTTATTCCTTCCTGGTTCTTTCCTGGTTCCGTGTCCCGTTTTTGGTACTGTTTCCAGGGAAAAACGGGACTGTTCAGTGGGAATTTCGGTACTGTTAGTAGGGAAAAACGGGACTGTTCCGTTTTCGGGACCGGTGCCGTTTGCGGTACTGTTTGGCTTGGGAATTTCGGTACTGTTTGGCTTGGTCGATGGCTTAGTTTGGTCTGCCTTAACAGTGCCGTTTTCGGGACTCTTTAGGCGGTACACAGGAACCTGACCCGTGATGCCGCGACGTGCGCCGGTGTCCTCAATGAACCCCATTTCGCGCAGCCGCTGCAGGTTGTCCATAACAGTTTTGCGATCCTGCTCAGTCATGCTGCAAAGCGCCTGCACGGAGGGGAAGCACAGCATTCCTGCGTCCTTCCCGTTCACATGCTCAGCCATTGCCACCAAGACGAACTTGGTGGATGACTTACCGACGTTCTGGGCCATGGCCCAGCTCACGGCTTCATAGCTCATCGTGCTACTAGGCTCCCGCCTTGCTGATGCGCTGACGCTTTGCCAAGCTGGCGGCGCTCTGCTCGCGGTTCTCGATGACGATGGCGCCCTTGGTGCGGCGCTCCAGGCTCACGGTTTGGCGGCCATTGCTGTCCAGCAGAAGATGCACATTGCCTTGCTTGGGTGCTTTGCTGTGATTGGTCTTGCGCGGTGCCTTGGCAGGCGCTGTGTCAACGCCACGGGGGCGCGCCATGGTGAAAGCGTTTTGCGTAGTCATTCCCTCAAGCTCCCTCAGATGCGCCGCCCAATCCCTCGCGTTGCAAGATGCTTTGCAACACACTGGCGGCATGAATTTCTTGAAGCGCCCAGCGATGCAGAACATCACGCACCACCTCGGATTTGTCTTTCCCGGTGGAGCGGTGAACCGCCTCCAGCACAGCGTCGGCCTCGGCTGTCACCTTGGCGCGCAGGTCAATCAGTGGAAGGCTCATTCAGCGGCCCCCAGTCAAAAGGGTGCCCGCCCTCTTCCGGGCTACGATGGGAGTACCTACACAACCATCACCGGAAGGGGCAGACATGGAAACAGGGGACGAAGCGTTCAAAACGCTGTTGGGTACGGTCGAATTCATAGGATCACGACTGGCGGCGACGGAACTTGTGACGAGAGCGTTGTGGGTAACGCATCCGAATCCGCAGGCCGCATTGACCTACCTGGAACGGCACTTAGGCCAAACGCTGGCGCAACCGCAGTTGCTCGATCGGCCAGATTTACGGGACGCGATGAAACAGTACGTGGAGGGCCTGATTCGTCCAGCTCCGACAGAGTTGCCGGAGTGAGGCGCACACGCAGCGATCTTTCAAGCAACACAACAGGTGCAGACACTGCGGCCTGTTGCATTGCCTCATACAGCGCTGCCACGCTGCCGCAAGGGCTCGGCGGTGTTGGCTTGTGGGGCTGCGCTGCACCTTCTGCATTCGCATCACCACCGTTCTTCGGCTGCATGGGCTCACCGAACCCGGCAGATTTGAGCAGTTCATCGGCAACTGCGTTGACGCAAGGCCCCTGCGCAGCCTCGTGCAACCCCTCAAGCCTTTCTGCCAACCCACGCTCGCGCAATGCCAGCGCTGGGCCGATCAACC
>CAZZAD010000227.1:0-4247 GCA_964652055.1 uncultured Burkholderiaceae bacterium
GAGGTTTAAAGCCCCTCTCCCCCCGGGAGAGGGGTTGGGGTGAGGGAAAGCGGTGTCATGAATTACGGAAAGCTCAATAACTCGTTACTTTGTCGTGGGGGATATGGCGGATGCTGCAGTATGGGGGGCAATAAATCGTTCATGAATATTCATCGCCAGCCAGGGCGTAAGAAATGCGGCTGCACCCCAGGTGAGTCCCATCCCGGCACTGCGTCCTATGAGCAGTGCCGCACCCGCGCCCAGTGCCAGAGAAAACGGCAGATGTTTGACGGCCCAGGTCGTATTCCAATGTGCCGTGTTGTACAGATAACTGCCTTTGGCTTGCAGATCAGCGGGGTCGGTGTGTAGTCGCTGCAGATCTGCCAATGCAAGAACGCTGTGGTGCTCAAAGCGCTCGGTGGCAGATAACGGACTGTGAAAAAAAATCGCTCAGGCTGTCGGTCACGCCATCGAGTAGGCCCTGCTTGTCGGTCGTTGTCGTAAGGGGTGCGCGATAGGGCCTGTCAGCGGAATTACTTTGTGGGCTGGGGTCGCGATGGCGTGAGGGCTCGGCATAACGGTCGGGGCGACCAGCGCGCTCCGATCCTTGCAAGTAGCCCTGAGCCATAACGCGCGGAATGTTCCGTTGCATCGCGAGCGCACGCTTGGTGTCCACATGCCAGTGCGGGGCATGAAATTCAGACTGAGCGCTGAGCAAAGGCACGTCAGATATTCAGCGTGAATTCTGAAAACGACGACGACCCCGTTCCGGGGCCATTACCTGCCGCTGGCTGGTGCTGCTGTGTGGCGGGCTTGCCCGCGTTGTTGATGAGCCAGAGCAGGTTGTTCTTGGAGTCGGCAGAAGCCAGTGCATCGTCGCGCGTGATGATGTCTCGTTGCAACAGGGTGTAGAGGCTTTGCTCGAACGACTGGCTCTCGGGTGAGAGCGACTGCTCCATGGCTTCCTTGATGCTGGAGACGTCGCCTTTTTCGATCAGGGCACTCATCTGCCCGGTGTTCATCAGGATTTCCACCGCAGGTACGCGGGTACCTTTCTTGGAGCGCACCAGGCGTTGCGAGACGACGGCGCGCATGGCCGCGGCCATGTCCTGAAACAGGGCCTGGCGGGATTCAATGGGGTAGAAGCTCATCACGCGGTTCAGCGCGTGGGCGCTGTTGGTGGCGTGCAGGGTGGCCACGACCAGGTGCCCGGACATGGCATAGGCCAGCGCAGCCGCCATGTTGTCGCGCTCACGGATCTCACCAATAAACAGCACGTCGGGCGCTTGCCGCAGCGCGTTACGCATGGCGGTTTGCAGACTGCGCGCATCGGTGCCGACCTCGCGCTGGTTGATGATGGATTTCTTGCTGCGGAACAGGTATTCGATGGGGTCTTCAAAGGTCAGGATGTGACCCGTTTGCAGTTCATTGCGGTGATCGATCATCGAGGCAATGGATGTCGATTTGCCCGAGCCCGTCGCCCCCACCACCAGGATGAGGCCGCGTTTTTCCATGATCAGGTCTTTGAGTACGGTGGGCAGCATCAGCTCGTCGAGCCGTGGCACGTTGGACGGGATGTACCGCACCACGGCTGAGATGGAGCCACGTTGTAGAAAGGCGCTCAGACGAAAGCTGCCGATGCCGTGGACTGGAATACCGATATTGAGTTCGCGGGTTTCTTCCAGTTCGCGAAACTGGGTATCGGTGAGGCGATCAGCCAGCAGGCTCACCACGGCCTGCGGGGCCAAACGTTCCTGATTTATAGGCACGCACACGCCATTGATGCGGATGGTGATGGGCGAGCCCACTGAGAAATAAAGGTCGGAGGCGCTTTTTTCCGCCATCAGGTGAAACAGTTTGTCGAGACTCATGCCACTACTCCCGGTGCACACATACCCAAGCTCAAGCCTGCACCATACGTGTCAGGTTTAGCGCTGAAAAGGCCCCCAAAAGGCCGACCTGTTTACTCAATCGCGCAGTAGCTCGTTAATGCTGGTCTTGGCGCGCGTCTTGGCATCCACCTGCTTGACGATCACCGCGCAGTACAGATTGCAGCCGTTGGAGGGGAGTGAGCCCGCCACCACCACCGAGCCCACCGGCACACGGCCGTAGAGCACTTCACCGGTCTGGCGGTTGAAAATCTTGGTGCTCTGACCCAGGTACACGCCCATGCCCAGCACAGCGCCTTCTTCAACAATCACGCCTTCCACCACTGCGCTGCGCGCGCCGATAAAGCAGTTATCTTCAATGATGGTGGGGTTGGCCTGTAGGGGTTCGAGTACACCGCCGATGCCCACGCCGCCCGACAGGTGCACGTTTTTGCCAATCTGCGCACACGAGCCCACGGTGGCCCAGGTGTCGACCCTGGTGCCCCCGCCCACATAAGCACCGATGTTCACGTAAGAGGGCACGAGCACCACGCCTTTGCCCAGGTAGGCGCCGCGCCGCGCCACTGCGGGCGGCACCACGCGCACGCCGGCTTGCGCAAACTGCAGCGCGCTCCAGCCGGAAAACTTGGTGGGCACCTTGTCATAGAAGGTAAAGGGCGCCTTGCCATCAAAGCCCATGGGGCTGTTGTCGTTCAGACGAAAGGACAGCAGTACCGCCTTTTTCACCCACTGGTTCACGGCCCAGGTGGTGCCGGCTTTTTGCGCCACACGCAGCGTGCCGGCATCCAGTTGATCGAGCACACGGGCCACGGCGTCGCGTATGGGGCCGGTGGTTTGAGCGTTCAGTTCAGCGCGGTTGTCCCACGCTTGTTCAATGAGGGTTTGATCGGACACGGGTACGTTCCTTGTGGTTGTGAGAGTGGCTTAATAGGCGACACCGTTTTCCCTCACCCTCATTCCCTCTCCCTCCGGGAGAGGGGTTGGGGTGAGGGAAATCGTGTGCACTCCTAAGGCGTAACTAACGAGGGGTTGAGTTAAGGGTTTGAGTAAATCGAACCATACGTTGCGTGGCTTCAAGCACTTGGGCTTCGTCGGCCACCAGCGCAATGCGCACATAACCGGCACCGGGGTTCACGCCGTTGACGTTGCGCGACAGATAGCTGCCGGGCAGTACGGTGACATGAGTCTGAGCGTACAGGCGGCGGGCAAATTCGGTGTCGTCGATGGGCGTGCGGGCCCACAGATAAAAGCCAGCATCGGGCCGCGTGCACGGCAGGTACGGCGCAAGGGCCGGGGTGGCCTGATTGAACTTGGCGGTGTAACGCCGGCGGTTTTCCATCACGTGCGCTTCATCGTTCCACGCTGCAATGCTGGCCGCCTGCACCGGGGGGCTCATGGCATTGCCGTGATAGGTGCGGTAGAGCAAAAACTGCTTGATGAGCGCCGCATCGCCTGCCACATAACCGCTGCGCAGCCCCGGCGCATTGGAACGCTTGGACAGACTGCCAAACGAGATCAGCCGCTCGTAGCTGTCATTGCCTAGTGCACGTGCCGCTTGCAGCGCGCCCAGCGGGGGTTGCGCTTCATCGAAATAAAGCTCCGAGTAGCACTCGTCCGCGGCAATAACAAAACCGTAACGCGCGGAAAGCGTGAAGAGTTGCTTCCAGTCGTTCAGCGTCATCACGCGGCCCGTGGGGTTGCCGGGGGAACACACGTAGACGAGTTGTATGTGGGCCCAATCGCGCTCCTGCATGTCTTCAAAGGCCATGCGAAAACCGTTTGCCGCTACGGTGGGCAGCAACACGAGCCCCGCGCCTGCAAGCAGGGCTGCGCCCTCATAGATTTGATAGAAGGGATTGGGCGCGAGCACTTGAGCCGGGCGCGAGCGGTCGATCACCGCCTGGGCAAAAGCAAACAGCGCCTCGCGCGAGCCGTTCACGGGTAGGACTTGAGTGGCGGCGTCGATGTCCGGTAAGTCAAAACGCCGCGCCAGCCAGGCGGCAATGGCGTTGCGTAATTCCGGCGTGCCTGCGGTGAGCGGGTATTGCGCTAGGCCGCCCAGAGAAGCCGTAAGGGCATCGGCGATGAGTTGCGGCGTGGCGTGTTTGGGTTCGCCGATGGACAGGTTGATGGGGGCTAAAGACGCTGGGGGCGTGACCCCGGCAAAGAGCTGCCGCAGGCGCTCGAAGGGGTAGGGCTGGAGTTTGGTGAGGTCGGGGTTCATTCGTGACTGCTCAAACGTGGCGCCGCTTGTTTACTCCCTCCCCTTCAAGGGGAGGGTGGGGGTGGGGATGGGGTTGTGCGGGGCGACTCGCTTCGTAACCTACCCCATCCCCACCCTAACCCTCCCCTTGAAGGGGAGGGAACTCAACATCAACC
>CAZZAD010000228.1:0-4226 GCA_964652055.1 uncultured Burkholderiaceae bacterium
TCCTTCGTAACGTACCCCATCCCCACCCTAACCCTCCCCTTGAAGGGGAGGGAATCAACAGGGCGGCATCGCCTTTCCGTTCCGGGGCGCAAGCCGACAGCGTATGACGCTGTACCTGACTCTCCCGGGGGAGGGGGATTGAGGGTGAGGGAAGCGATGTCACGAATTACGGAAAGCGCAATGGGATCAAGTCTCGCGCAACGAACGCCGGTACTGAATGGCCTCAGCCACGTGTTGTGTGGTCAGGTCGGGCACGCCTTCCAGATCTGCAATCGTGCGCGACACCTTGAGCACGCGGTGGTAGGCGCGTGCGGACCATCCCAGGCGGACCACGGCCGCATGCAGCAGTTGTTTGACCGCCCCGATGGGCGCGCAGATTTTGTCGATCTCGCCCGACACCAGCGCATCGTTGGGTTTGCCCTGGCGCATCAGTTGCGCCGTGTGCGCCTTGACCACACGCTCGGCAATGAAGCGCGTGGGTTCGCCTTGAGGCAAGGCGAGCATCTCTTCTTCGCCCAGTGCGCCCACTTCCACGCGCATATCGATGCGGTCGAGCAGCGGACCGCTGATGCGGTCCTGATACCGCGCCACCATTTCGGGTGTGCAGCGGCAGGCAATCATCGGGTGACCAAAGTAGCCACACGGACAGGGGTTCATGGCTGAGATGAGCTGGAACTTGGCCGGAAAGTCCACCTGCCGTGCCGCGCGTGACACCGTAATGCGCCCGGACTCCAACGGCTCGCGCAGGACTTCGAGCACGCGCCGTTCATATTCGGGCAACTCATCAAGAAACAGCACACCGTGATGCGCCAGGGAAATTTCGCCCGGCATGGGGTTCGAGCCCCCGCCCACCAAGGCCACGGCGCTGGCCGTGTGATGCGGCGTGCGAAACATGCGCTGCGCCCAGCGCTGGGGCGCGAACTGACCCACCAGCGAGAGCACGGCGGCCGACTCCAGTGCCTCATCGGTGGTCATGGGCGGCAAGATTCCGGCAAAGCGCTGCGCCAGCATTGTCTTGCCCGTACCCGGGGGGCCCACCATCAGCACGCTGTGTCCGCCCGCAGCGGCAATCTCCAGCGCACGCTTGGCGCTTTTCTGGCCCTTGACGTCAAAAAAATCGGGATAAGCCGGAGGTGTCAGACGCACTGCGGATGAGTGCGGTTCAATTTTGCTGTAGCCCTCCTTGCCCGACTGCGCCAGCAGGTGCGCGACCACCTGAGACAGATCTTTGGCCGGATAGATGTTCAGCCCGCCCACCAGGGCGGCCTCATCGGCGTTCTCCACGGGGATGATGAACCCGCGTGGCGGACTCCTGTCGCCGGCGGCTTTGCTCACGGCATAGGTCATGGCCAGTGTTCCGCGGATGGGACGCAGCTCACCGCTTAATGAAAGCTCGCCGGCGAACTCATAACGGTCTAGCAGTCGTGCGGGGATCTGACCGCTGGCCGCCAGAATGGCCAGCGCGATGGGCAGATCAAAGCGGCCCGACTCTTTGGGTAAATCCGCAGGGGCGAGGTTGACCGTAATGCGGCGTCCCGGAAATTCGAAACGGCAGTTGGCGATGGCCGCGCGCACGCGCTCACGCGCCTCACGCACCTCGGCTTCGGGCAGCCCCACCATCGTGAAGGACGGCAGGCCGTTGGCCAGATGCGCCTCCACGGTGACCTCGGGCGCGAACATGCCAGAGAGCGCGCGCGAGCGAACAACAGCAAGTGTCATGAATGAGCCAGCGGATGAGGTCGGGTGGGGGTAATGGAAGTTAGCGGGAAATCGGCGAGGTCGATGCAGAAGTGGCGGGGCCGATCAAGGGCCCACTTGAGCGCGGCATTCTACGGAGGACGGTGCGCCCGTTCCGTTGCGTGTAAAGCACAAATAGGCCGAGTCCAGAAAATGACGGGGCGGGTCCGCTACCCTGCGTCCCCATGTGCGGGATGGAGGGTGCGCCAAGCGGCGTCGCCGGATGTGACATCGGCCGTGCACTGCGCGAAAATGCGCGCCCTGATATTTTTGTTTTTCGCTTCACCCCGCACTCACCCTTCATCTTCAAGAGAACTGGTTTCGCATGCTCAGTTTGTTTTTGTATGGTGCTCTGACGCTGCTGCTCATACTCGTTTTTGTATGGGCGTGGCATCACTCTAGAACCATTGGCGCCACCTCTAAGCAACGCGAGGACGAGGCGTTGGCACGCATTCAATCGGGCAAGGAATTGTTTGATCATTCCGAAGTATTGGATACCCAGGGCAGTGAATCCATGTTTGCGGGCATTCCGTCGCAAGGCGTGCCTGCGGGCCAGATTGATGTGGCCGATGTTTCCGAAGCGGTAGACATAGAGCGGCTCCTGGCGGGCGAATCGTATGCGGTGGTGTCACGCGCCCGTGCGCGACTGGAAGAGCCCACCAATCTTGCGACGGAAGGCGACTCGTTGCCCCCCCGTCCCGCATTGAATCATCCTCTGGGCGATAGTTGGGCGGCCCGCGCCGCAGCCAGTGCCCAGAGCCAGAAGGCTGTCGAGCAGTTGGCGGCGGATCAGCAAGCGCGGCAAAAGCAAAGCGAGCAAATTGAGCTGCAACGTCGCGAGGCCGCGCGCATGGATGCCGAGCGCAAAGCGGCCGAGCAACGCTTTGAGGAACGGCGCCTGGCTGCTAAGCGGGCCGAGGAGGCCCTAGTGGCCGAACGGCAGGCCAGGCAAGCGCGGCAACGTGTGCTGGAGGCGGAGGAAAGGCAGGCGCCATCTGTGGGCGCGGTGCCCCACTCGCCTGAAAGAGCGCTGCCCTTGCGTGAGCTCACCCTGGCCTGGTTTGAGGCGCGCGGCTACCGCAGTGCCCCGGCGTCCGAAGCGCTGCGACCGATCGAGTTGGTGTTGCGACACATGTCCGATCCCGCGCGTGTCTATGGGTTTGTGGTCGAAGATGCTCACGTCACCGAAGAACGAGTGCAGGCGCTGCATGCGCAGGCCAAATCAGTGGGCCTCATGCGCGTGCTCATCGTGGCCAACGGGGGCGCGGATCCCCATGCCTATGAAATGCTGAGAAAAAAGGGCGTGCGTTTGATGGACCGGGCCGCCGTCGAGGAGGAGTTTGCCGGGCTCGATTTCAGTGTGGCCGCCAAAATCATCGCGGTCGCTCGCAAACGCGCCGCCCTGAATAAAACGCCGGGCTGAACTGGCGTTCCCTTAACCGTCGTAGGAGCTTTATATGAAAAACATCCCCTGGGGTGCTGCAAGTCTGGTCATTTCTGCTGTGGTTCTGGCCTCGCCTGTTGCGTTGGCGCAGACCGCCGTGCCCGCGCATTCCGAATGGACCTACAGCGGCAACATGAGTCTGGTGAGCGATTACCGCTTTCGCAGCATTTCGCAAACCTATCGCCAACCCGCCGTGCAAGGCGGGTTTGATCTGAATCACCGAGGTGGTTTTTATGCGGGCACCTGGGCCTCCAACGTGAGTGGGAACCAATACCCCGGCGGCAATGGCATGGAATTGGAGCTGTACGGCGGTTACCGCCTGGCTCTGCACTCCAATCTCAAACTGGATGTGGGCTTCATTTATTACGCCTATCCCGATGCCAAAGTTTCTGCAGGTGGCAAGCGCTTCAACACCACCGAGATCTACGCCGGCATTTCGCAAGGCAACTTTTCTGCCAAGCTCAACTACGCCATCACTGACAACTTCGGCTTGAACGATAGTGATGGTTCGTACTACCTGGACCTAAACTACACCCATCCGCTGAGCAAGGCCACCAACGTGGTGGCGCACCTGGGCCGGCAGTCCGTGCACAACGGCACCCAGGGCGGCGCCGTCAACCCCAACTACACCGACTTCAAACTGGGCCTGACCACTGAAGCGGCAGGCTTGTCGTGGGGCATCGCCTACATCGGCAACAACGCACGTGACCGCGCCTACACCGTGACGCACACGGTCGATGGCACCAATCGCGTGGTCAGCAAAGACACCGTGGTCTTGTCGGTGGGCAAAGCGTTCTGATTCTTTGCTGTTCTCAAAAAACAAAGCGCCGCAATTGCGGCGCTTTGTTTTTGTGGTGGGGAAGCTCTGGCCAACTGCACGTGCATTTATGCCCGTAAGGTGGATTCATAGTCCTGCCCACCGTAAAAAATCCCGATGATTGAAACTTGCACAGAGTCCACTGCGTAAGCAATGACGGCGCGCCCTTTGTAATTCCATTTCGAATCCATTAATGTAATAATTCTCCTCCATCGACCCCCGATGGAG
>CAZZAD010000229.1:0-4143 GCA_964652055.1 uncultured Burkholderiaceae bacterium
CCCTCACCCTCGATCCCTCTCCCGGGGGGAGAGGGAAGTTAAAAGCCCCTCTCCCCCCGGGAGAGGGGTTGGGGTGAGGGACTGCGCGCCCTGCTCAATCTCACATTCCCCTTCCTCACCCTCCCAATAATCCCGCCGACACAAACCACGCATCTCACACACCGCACACACCGGCTCGGCGCCCATGGCGGGCAGCGGCGCGCCGTCGGCGATGCGTTGCAGGTCACGTTGCAAACGCGTCAGCACCGCCTCGGTGAGCGGTTCAAACGATTGTTCCGGCGCAACTTCCTTGATGCCGCTTTCATCGTCTTTGGCGCGTTCGAAACTCAGATACGCACTGCACTGCGCGCGCTCGGGCAACAAGGCGCCGTAGAACGGCAATTGAATGTCTTCGCCGGCGGGCTTGAGCCCTTGCTTCAACGTGGCCGCGGCACGTGCCTTGTAGTCGATGACCTGCACGCGGCCATCGATATGCACGTCGATGCGATCAATGCGGCCGCCCAGTTCCATGGTGTGTGCGGCACTCAGTGACACGAGGTGTGTGTGCTTTTGTTCGCCGGCGTGCCAGCGCCAACCGTCTAGGCAATGCTTTTGCAGCCAGGCGACGTAGCCCTGAACCAACCCATCAAAGCGGCGCGCAAACGACAGCAGGCCCGGGGCGCGTTCGAGCTGCGGCTCAAACACGCTGCGCGCGTGTTCGCGCAGGCTGGCGGCAATCTCATCGACGGCGCGTTCGTGAAACGGCGCATCACCCCAGGCGCTGTGAAAACGGCGCAGCACTTCATGCAGGGCTTCGCCGAAATCGCGCTTATCGGGCATCTCGATCAGGTCTTCGAGTTCTGCCAATCCCAACAAGCGGCGTGCATAGAACTGATACGGACAGTTGACGAGACTTTGCGCCTGACTGGCGCTCAGACGCTCGGGCAAGAGTGCACCCGCGGTGGGTGCGGGGCGCGTTTGTGCCACGGCGTTGACTGCAAATGGCGGGCGCGGCTCGATGCGACATAGATCAACCTCGCCGGCACGCTGCACCACAAACTGCAAGCGCTCCAGCAAGGGCGAGAGCGCATTGGGCTCGCCATCGCGGTGCACGCGCCAGGTGGCCACCACCTGCGGCACGTGATGCAGCAGCAAGGCGAGCTGCTGGGCTTGCACACGCAGAGCTTCATCCGCGGTGGACAGCCCCAGTTCTGCGCGCACGGCGTTGGACATGAACAACGTGGGTTCGCCCAGGCTGGGCAAGCGGCTGGCGTCCGCGCCGATGAGGATGGCAACGTCAAACGCCCGCAACTCGGTGGCCGCGAGCGACACCATCACCACGGGCGATTGCACGTGGGGGTCTACGAAAGGCACCTCCTCAAAACGCGCGGCCAGCAAGGCACGAAATTCCGCCAGCGATGCACGCGCGGATGCCGCACCGAGTTCGCCCTCAAGGGCATCGATCTCGCGCAGCACGGCGCTGCCCACCGGATCGGCCGCCAGTGCGCTGCGCATGCCCAAGGCATCCAGGGCCGCTTGCAGCGCACGCAGATGTGCGCCCAGCGTGGGCCCGGCCCGCGTGGCGGTCTGCGCCTGGGCATGCAAGAGCGCAAGGACTTCGCGCGCGCCGGCGCGGGCAGATTCAGCCCCGGGCGCGCAGGCCACGGCATCGAGCGCGGCGCGGATGGCGCGTGCGCCTTGCACGGCACCACCGGCGCGGATGGCCTGTTCAATCTGGGTGATTTCTTCGGCCTTGTGCGGCCGGTCGGCCAAGGTAAAGATGGACTTGAGCCAGTCGAGCACGTCGCGCCAATAAAAATCATCGGCCACCAGATCAAACCAGCGCATCAGCGCGGCCGCGGCGCTGGTGGTGGAGAGTTTCCAGCCGGTTTCATCGCGCACCTGCACCTGGGCACGCTCGAGCAGTGCACGCACGCGTCGCGCGGTGAGCCGATCGAGCGGCACCAGGGCCACCGACGTGGCGCCACCGCGCAAGGCATCGAGCACCTGCTGCGCGATGGCGCTGGCCTCCTCCTCCAGGGCATTCGCGCACAACACGGTGAGGGGCAAACGCTGGGGGGCGCCGGCCGTGCGTAGCGCATCGGCCCGGGCTGCAATAGGTGCGTACGCGGCATCACCGGTCAGCTCAGGCCAGGCAGCCGCCAGATAGGGGGCACGGCTGACAACGCCGGCCACATCGGGCTCGATCAACAACACCGGTGCCTGCGCGGCGTAACGCCTCAGCCAGCGATGCACCCAGGGCTCGTTGTGCACACCGGCGATGAAAACGAGCGGTGCCGTGGCCTGATCCGCCAGATGATTGAGCGCGGCAATCCGGTCGGAGGCCAACGCATCGCCACCGGCACGCCATATATCAAGTACGAGGCGTGCCTGCGGCATCAGCGCACGCGCGGCGCGGTGTCGGTAGTGACGCCGCAACGCCACTTCAATGGAATCGCGCATGACGTCGGTGTGGCCCGCGTTGCCACTGACCGCGGCGTAGGTCAGCTCATCGGCCAGCCGCTCCACCTGTTGTGCCAAAGCCCACAGCGCCTGGGGTTGCTCACCAAAATGGCTGCGTATCCACGGGTTGGCGCGCAACACCTCAAAGAGCTGCGCGCGACGCGTCATGCCGCCCGCGCCGTCTGTTGCCAGCTCACCCCATACGGTGAGGCGCGGCGGCAGCAGCGCGCCTCCCACGTGTGCCTGCAAGGCCGCGCGCAGCGCCGTGGCATGCGGGCCGCCCGGCACCACGCCAAGCAGCGCGCGCAGATGGTGTTGGGGGCTGCCCTGAGCCTGCGCGAAGGCCATCACATGCACGGCCGCCTGCGACCAGAACGTCGCGTCTGCGGACACACGCACCACATGGATTGAATCCGTCACAAGGTCACTCGGGGAAAAAACTGTGGGCGGATCTTATTGAGTTCGTGGTTTATCCCGGATATTTCGTCAGGGACGTGGGAGTTGGGCGGATGCCTGCGGGATGCAGGTTGGCCGAGTGGGGCGCAGTCCAATGCCCGTAGGCATTGGCGAGCACATGAGGCCAAGATGCGCCCGCAGGTGCCGCGCAAACCCGCGTAGCCCCGACGCTCCGATGTGGACTTCTGATACGAGCCAAGAAATTCAAAGTTCTGAGAGGGGAAAGATTCATGATCGGGGGCGACCTGATGAAATATCCGGGATAGCCTCAGCCGCACACCTCACGATGCGGTCGGTGTTAGCATCGCGGCTCAGCCACGGCGGGTGCCTCCAAGTTCATGCGCACCCATGCACCGGCAGCACATCCAACACCTTCCAATACCCACTTTCTGGTTACGCCTCGTTTTTTTGGTTGAATCTGCCCCCAACATCGGGCCTGCCTACGCTGTAGTACCTCCCTCCTGTACCCCCCTCCTGATTACCCCCAACCCTGACTCCCCTGTCACAAGGAACATCTCATGAGTGAACACATCAAGCACATCAGCGATGCCAGCTTTGAAAATGACGTGGTGAAGTCGACCACGCCGGTTCTGGTCGATTACTGGGCTGAGTGGTGTGGCCCCTGCCGTGCCATTGCGCCTCTGCTCGACGAAGTGGCCCAGGAGTTTCATGGCCGCCTGACCGTGGCCAAGATGAATGTGGACGAAAACCAGGCCACCCCTGCCAAGTTCGGCATCCGCGGTATTCCCACATTGATGATGTTTAAAAACGGCGCTGTGGTCGGCACCAAAGTGGGCGCGGTCTCCAAGTCGCAACTGGTCTCGTTTGTCGAAGGCAATCTCTAAGCACGCTCCAAAGGCGCTCTCTTCTGAGCGCCTTTGTTTTACCTCCACGCGGGCGAGGTCAAAGACGCCCCACGTTTACCCCTAGAAAGTTTTTCCCATGCATCTGTCTGAACTCAAAGCCCAGCACGTCTCACAACTCGTAGAAACCGCTGCCGGGCTGGACATCGAAAACGCGGCGCGCATGCGCAAGCAGGAATTGATGTTCGCCATCCTCAAAAAGCGCGCCCGCACAGGTGAGCAGATTTTTGGCGACGGCACGCTGGAAGTGCTGCCCGACGGTTTTGGTTTTCTGCGCTCGCCCGAGACCTCGTATCTGGCCAGCACGGACGACATCTACATCTCGCCCTCGCAGATCCGCCGCTCCAACCTGCACACGGGTGACCCCACTGAGGGCGAGGTA
>CAZZAD010000230.1:0-4141 GCA_964652055.1 uncultured Burkholderiaceae bacterium
GAGTTTGTATTTCACATCCACGCCATAGGCACTGGTGTCCTGCGAGATCACCAGAATTTCTTTCACGCCCTGTTTGACGAGGTTTTCTGCTTCGCGCATGACTTCGCCTATGGGGCGCGAGACCAGATCGCCACGCATGGAGGGAATGATGCAGAACGTGCAGCGGTGGTTGCAGCCTTCGGCAATCTTCAGATACGCGTAATGCCGCGGCGTGAGCTTGATACCGGCCGGCGGCACCAGATCAATCAAGGGATCGTGCGGTTTGGGCAAGTGCGCGTGCACGTGGCCGAGCACCTCATCGGTAGCATGCGGGCCGGTGACGGCGAGCACTTTGGGGTGCACCTTGGCCACCAGGTTCTCGCCCCCCTCGCTCTTGGCACCCAGACAGCCGGTAACAATCACCTTGCCGTTTTCAGCAAGCGCTTCGCCTATAGCGTCGAGCGACTCCTGCACGGCGGCATCAATGAAGCCACAGGTGTTGACGATGACCAGATCGGCGCCGCTGTAGCTGGGGCTGGTGGCATACCCTTCAGCGCGCCACTGGGTGAGGATGCGTTCGGAATCCACCAGCGCCTTGGGGCAACCGAGGGAGACAAAACCAATAGAGGGAACAGAGGCAGGGGCGGTGCGTGAAGACATGTCAGGGCGCAACAGGGCGGGTGCGTGATCGGAGCGGGCGCGGAGTATGGCAAAGCCACGTGGCCCACATCACACGTTGCAAACACCTCGGGTTTGTTTTAGCGACTACTTGTCTGAGCGATAGAACACAACCCCTTTGGGATTGCCCAGAGTGTCAACCTCAACGCGCATCCGCTCAAAGCCGTTATTTTGCATGGCCCGGCCCAACGAGGTATTCCGAATACTCTCGCCGATTGCTTTGCCTACGGCCTCTGGGCCACCCAGCTTCTTGTCAAGTCCCTTTACGAGATTCGCCGCGTTACGGTCGTTGTCGAGCAACGCGTCCAGACTTACTTTGACCCTCTTTACCTGGGCACCTTGATTAGAAAAATTCTTAACAGCCGCAGCCAGAAGTTCAGCCTGAATTTCGTTGGCCTTGCCTGAAGTTGCTACTGAAATCATTGCTCCGTCGGGCGCCTGGATCTGGTCGGTATCAAAGTATCGATGAGTAACTCTTTCGCCTGCCCCGCCCTGCGACCCATGGTCCCTTCGCGCACGTAACGTTGAAAAATCAAACTCCAACGTACCGTGATTCACTTTGGCCACAAACCGAGAACCCGCCGCGCGAGCACCGTAGACAATTGAATCGTCAGGGTTGCGCCTGAACAGCGCAGCAAGATTGTCGATCCGATTCGGCGACTTCAGCCCGATACTTTTGAATACACCATCCGCCGTCATGCTAGGAGATTTGCGCGTCACTCCAGCGATGAGCACGTTGGTCAAGCTGTAGGCCAGTTCCGACGGGCCTACTTTTAATAACGCCTCGGACACGTCGGTGTCCCCAACAGCAGTGAGACGCTCGCGAAGTTCTTGCTGCACCCGAAGATTATTCGCAGCCAATTCTTGAACAAATACCGGAGCGCGGTCCCCGGCACCAAGGACTACGGCGTTTAGCCCTACCCCACCCAAATTAAATTTTGAATACATCATCTGAGCAACTGTGTCAGGGATTTTTTTGATCACCGCAATAGCTGCAGCGCCGCCAGCAGTCTGCTGCTCTTCATTGGTCCGTGCGAGATTTTTTAACCAATCTGGCGCAACGTTTTCAAAGTTTTTTATTTGCCGATTGGGCAGATTACCCAGCACCCCATTGGTGAGGTCGTACCCGACCTGAATCAGTTGATCCTTGATAGCCCCGGCAACACCCGCCCCAACCTTCGCAGGCGTGTTTTCTACCCATTGATTAATCAGCAGCTGCGCCGTTGTTTTTTCCGGCGGGGGAACCTGGACCACCTGGGCACTCTGGGGCAATACGTGTAATGGATTGGGCGTTGCAACGGTGGGCCACAACGAGGCACTCGTATGTGCCGGTCCAGAGGGCAGATCCCCCGCGTGGCGCGGGTCAATCTGTACATCAACCTGTCCACCCGGATTCAAGTGGGCAAGACCGCCTGCCTTATTAGCTCCTGTGACCATACAGTCCCCGTCTGATCGTGCCTTGCAGCGTTTGTCTCCAGCGGGGCATTGTCGCCACAACCTTTCGACACGCACAAGGGCCATGGCCATCAATCTTTGTGGTGCCACGCTGCAGCGCCGCTATCTATGGGCGCCAATGCTCCGCAGCATCTGCGTCTGATGCGCGCGCTTCTACCCAGGCAGCACCACTGGCACGCTCTTCTTTCTTCCATAGGGGCGCTTCGGTCTTGAGGTGGTCCATCACAAACTGGCAGGCAGCAAAGGCATCAGCGCGGTGGCTGCTGGTCACACCCACGAACACAATCTGGTCCAGGGGTTGCAGCGTGCCCACACGATGAATGATGCAAATATCCAACAGGCTCCAGCGGGCACGGGCCTGTTCGCAGATGGCTTCGAGGGCGCGTTCAGTCATGCCGGGGTAGTGCTCCAGCGTGAGGGTGGTGATGGCCTCGCCCTCGTTCACATCACGCGCCACACCGATGAAGCTCGCCACGGCACCCACCTTGGGGTTGGCGGCGCGCAGGTGCGCAATTTCCGCACCGGCATCAAAGTCTTCGTGCTGGATGCAGACGGTCATGACTACCCCCCGGTGACAGGTGGAAACAGAGCCACTTCGGCGTCCTCAACCAGTGTTGCGCTGTCGTCGACCATCTGTTGATTGACTGCGGCGCGTATGCGGCGCGCGGGGGACAACGCCTCGGTCCAGGCGCCGCCGCGCGCAAGCAGATAAGTGCGCAGCTGCGCGACGGTGGTCACCGTCGTGGGTACCTCAAGGTCTTCAGAGGCCATGCCCACGCTCTCGCGCAGCCGCGCGAAATACAGCAGGTGCAGCTTCATGACAGGGCGACTGAAAATGGCAAGTACTGCACGACATCGCCGCGCGCAATGGTTTGACCGGCGGGGTGGTCGATCAGGCCATCGGCCCAGGCCACCGAGGTCAGCGCAGCGGAGTTCTGGTTGCCATGCAGTTCCAGCCCGCCTTGCGCGTTGATGCGCACACGCAAAAATTCGCGCCGCCGATCCGCCTTGGGCACAGCAAAATCTGCCCTCATAGGCATGGAACGCGGCAATACGTCGGCGCGGCCCTGACAGGCGCGTATGAAGGGCAGTGCCATGAGTACGAAGGTGACATAGGCCGATACGGGGTTGCCGGGCAGGCCGATGAAGGGCACGTGGGCCACCTGCCCAAATGCCAGCGGCTTGCCGGGCTTCATGGCGATCTGCCAAAGATTGATTTGCCCCAGCGATTGCACGGCGGCTTTGACGTGATCTTCTTCGCCGACCGACGCGCCACCTGAAGTGATGACGAGGTCCGCACGCGTGGCTGCATCTTTCAAGGCGTGCTCGGTGGCGCTCAGGGTGTCGGGCACCTGGCCCAGATCCACAACCTCGCACCCCGCGCCGGCCAGCAAACCACGCAGCAAAAAGCGATTGGCGTTGTAGATGCGGCCGGGTAAGAGCGGCTCGCCCGGCATGACGAGTTCATCACCCGTAAAGAGCACCGCAACGCGTAAGCGCCGCCGCACCTGCACGGTGGCGCAACCCACAGATGCCACCAGCCCCAGCTGCGCGGCGCCCAATACGCTGCCGGCAGCCAACACCTCAGTGCCCGCGCACACATCAAAGCCGGTGCGCCGCACCCAGAGTCCGGGTTGCGGCACTTCGTTAACAACGACGGACTCACCTTGCGGCTGTGTGTGTTCCTGCATCACCACCGCATCGGCGCCTGGTGGCAAAGGCGCTCCAGTGAAGATGCGCGCGGCGGTGCCCACCGCAAGCGGTGCACCCACCTGCCCTGCCGCGATGCGCTGGCTCACGCGCAACACGCGGCCCGCTTCGGGGACGTCGGCGCAACGCAGCGCGTATCCATCCATCTGCGCGTTGTCCATGGGGGGCACATTCACTGCAGACACCACAGGCTGCGCCAGTACGCGCCCGAGCGCATCGAGTGTGGATACGGCTTCGCACTCACGCACGGGGACTGCGGCCGCCAACAGCAGATCTCGGGCTTGTTCTACAGCCTGCACATTCCGCCCCAATACATACC
>CAZZAD010000231.1:0-4133 GCA_964652055.1 uncultured Burkholderiaceae bacterium
CAAAAGCATGGGCCGAGCCGATTTGATTGGCAATGGCAAGCACCATTTGATTCCAACGTACCAGCCGATGGTGGGGGCCTGCGGCAGCAACTCCAAAGAGAAGTTCTTGACGATTCCGTCGATGGTGATGGAGAAGAACCAGCCCAAGCCGGGCCAAACGCTGACGCAGCACACCGGGCTACCGCCACGGCAAGGAACTGCAGGCAAAAAGCCGAGCTACCGCCCGTCTGGTAAGCGCTAGCAGCTATTGTTTTAAGTGCATAAGCGGACGGCCATAAGCGCCTACCTTACCGGTCGTCTGGCTGCCGCGCCGCGGCGTGCGTCCCCACGGTCACCGATTGCTTGGTATCGGTCGGCGGCTGCTCAATCAAGTCTTCAATCACCAAGGTGCGGTAGTAGAACGCCGCCACCGCGCTTTCGCGCTGCAGCGCGGCCGTCAGCACCTCGACCTCGTCGTTCTTTCCTACCTCGACCAGCAAGCCGTGGTGCCCCGTACTGGCCAGGTCTGCAATGCGGCGCACAAAGTCGCCTTCCGCCCCCACAGAAGGCAGCACCGCGTCGGAGCCGCCAATCGTGCGGACAATGTCTTTCTGAATCACTTCAGGCGAGGCGTAGGCCGATTCGGCTATGTCGCCCGCCGTGTCCAGCGCCTCGGCTGCCTGGCGCGCCAAGTCTGCCGTGGGGAAGAGGGCGAAGACATGTCCCGTGGGGTAGAACACGCCCGACATGCTGGTGTGGGAGGAATCAAGTGCAAAGGGTTTCACGGGTGCTCCGGCAATGAATCAGATGCCGTTGATTGAACCGTGGCTGGGGCGGGGGGCTTGTAGGCGAGGGGGAGTTGCGGGCGTGGTTGAAGGGCGGGAAGTTGGTTGGATCGTCGAGTCCCAGAGAAGCGGCGTTTCGGGGGAATTTCGAAAATTTTATTTAGGATCTAACTGTTTAGTTATTCTTCTCAATAATAACAGCATTGCCGTTAGCAGTAACCCCGAAAACATACGGCAGATACATTGTGCCACCGCTGGACGTGGCCGTCTGGGGATCCAGCGTCAAATAATCGAAATCCACGCCGATGACAGCGTTGCAACCGAGTGCATATGCCGCTTCTTTGATTTCTGCCAACGCATTTCTTCGGATTTTGACTAGTGATGCCATAAGGGTTGCGCCCACGTCAGTCGCACGCGAGAAGATCCCCGAAGTACCCCGATCAATTTGAACTGCGTCGTCACCAGAGATGTAGCCGGAATATTTAGTGATTGTATAGCCATCGAAATTGAATCCGGAAGTTATAAGTATGCTAGCCAACGCAGCCTGTTTTTGTTGAGCCGCCTTCTCGATATCCGCTTGCTCTTGCGCAAGTCGTGAATCTTCCTCTGCAATTCGCTTCTGCTGTTGAGTGAGAGTTTCTTGAAATAAATCTACGATGTCTTTACTATTGTGTTGATCATCTATATCAATTCCGTTCCATAGCGTTTCTTTGAATTTATATTTTTGTTTTCTCACCCAATCATCGAACGCCGAGTTATCTAAGGAATATTGTTTTGAGATATCTTTTGTCTTCATGCTTATCTTTCTAGCGTAAATATTTCGTGGCTTCAATATTGGTAGGATCTATGTCCAATATTAAATTTGCAAACCGCCGACTGTTAATTGGATCGCTTTTGCACTTCTGGATCAATATTTCAATATCTGATGAAATTCCGATTGTGGTGGTTTTCTTCAGAACTTCGTCTGACTGCAGTAAATTTTTCGATTGACAAAAAGCGCAAACGAATAAGCCATCTTTTTCGGTAAGTTCCTTGCTCCCGCAACCTATGCAGCAAAAAATCTTCATGAATTACCTCGAAATTCTTGTGAGCTCATAAAAATCGAAATTTCTAACACTATCTCTTGTACGTCGATACATTGTTAACAAGCGCTTTCTCAGCCCTTCTTGAGTGGGACTGCGTGATACTGTTCCGCGTGTCGGTCAGTCGGTAAGTCAGTTCGATACTTCATATTATATGTAACATAAAGTGTAAATCTACGCAAATATTTGCTTCCGGAAAGTTCCTGATACCGCGGATGGCGGACGGCAGGTCTGCTCGTTTCAGCGTATAGGAATCTGTGTAGATGCGCCCAAGCACTACGAGCATGTTGGTAACAGTGGACGCAACCCCACTGCGGCCCACTTTGAGGGCGGCGCCGGCAAGGTGGCGACCTTTGCGCTCGACGTGGCGGACCAACACTCGGTGGACGCGGCGGTGGCCCAGGCGGTGGCGCGCTTTGGGCAAATCGACGTGCTGATCAACAACGCCGGCTACGGCCTGTTTGGCCCGTTCGAGACAGCGGCGCAAGAGGTGATCGAGCGCCAGTTCCAGACCAATGTGTTTGGCGTGTTTGCCGTGACGCGCGCCGTGCTGCCGCACATGCGCGAGCGCGCCAGCGGCGTGATCATCAACGTGGCGTCGCTCACGGGCCTGGTGGCGATGCCGCTGTGCGGCGTCCAAATACGCGGTGGTGGGGTTTTCAGAATCGCTCAGCCACGAATTGGCGCCACTGGGCATCCGCGTGAAGGTGTTTGCGCCCGGAGCGGTGGCGACCGACTTTTCGGGCCGTTCGTTGGCGCGCACCTTTGAGGGCGACGGCGGGCCCTACGCAGACTCGATTCGCAAAGTGATGGGCGTGTTTGCGGCCAATCGTGGCACCAGCAATGCCTCGACGGCGGAGCAACTGGCACAGGCCCTGTACGACGCCGCCACAGACGGCACTGGGCAAGTGCGTTACGTGGTCGGCGACGACGCCACGGCGCTCATGCAGGCGCGCAAGGAAATTGGCGAAGAAGCGCTGATGGGCGCCATGCGCCAACGCTTCGGCTTGGCTGGCTGAAGCCAGCTGAGCCGGTGGGCACGCTGCCCTTGCCATCGCGGGAGCACCGCTTCTTAGGCGGGCGCACCTGGCAGTAGCTGCGTCAACAGTTCAACCGACACAAGGCGCTGCGGTGAATCCGCATCTTCAGCTAATAGCGCGCGCCAGGCCGGGTTGCTGGCTTCAAATGTGGTGCGCTGGCCATAGGCGGCCATGTCTGGATATTGGATGTGCAACTGAATGCCTTGGCTTGCCGGCCCCGGCACCGTGCTCTGAAAAAGGCGCACCGCGCTGGGCATGCTCGGGCTGTTGAACTCGGGGCTGGCGGCTTGCGCCAGCTTCTGCAAAAAATCGCCGAGGCGGCCAGGTTGGATTTCGTAGATGAACTTGGCGATGACGGTCATGGTGGGTTGTCCAAAAATGGTTGTGCGCGTGCGGGTCGCGCAGAGTGCGGCGCAGCGCGTCACCGTATCCGGTCTGTCAAAACGACAGCGGCAACCGGGTTTTCGCAAGCACCACCCACGCCATCGCGCAGCAATGCAGCACGATGGTCACCCAGTACACCGCGCGAAATTCCGTCTTGCTCGATTTGTGGCGCATGCTTTGCTGGGCCAGCCAGGCAGCGGGCCAGCCGCCGAGCAGCGACAACAGGTGCAACTTGGACTCACGAATGCGCCAGCGGCCAGCGCGCGCCGCGTTCTTGTCGGCGGCGTATAGCCACAGCGTGACGATATTCAAAGCCGCAAGCGCCGCGAGCGACCACAGCGGCAGGCGCTGCGTCCACACGCCCCAGGCCAGCAAGGCGGCCCACACCAACATCAGGCCATAGGCCAAGGGAGCACCGGCGGCTGGCGAGAGCGCTTTGCCCTGGCGAGAGCGGGGGTTGGCGGGGGCTGATCGCCGGGTTTGTGCCGGGCGGGGGGCGCGCCGGCTGTCGCTGCTGTGGTTGCCTTGTGCGTCGCCTTGCAGACCGGACGCCGTGCGCACCGCCATGGCACGCGAGCCTTTGCCGCCGACGTGGATTTCTTCAAACACCACGGCAAGGCCTTCGCGCGGGGGTGTGGCGCCCCGATAGTCCCGCACGTGAAAGAACACGTCGCCAGCGGAATCGGCGCTGCGGATGAAGCCGAACGCGCGCGTGGCGTCCCAGCGGACGATGGAGCCTTGTTTGGTCATGTGTCGTCGCTCATGCAGGGTGTGGGTTTGGGTGTGGAGGGTTGGCTCAAATCGGCCGGCGTCACTATGAAATGCGTAGCTGCTCGCGTTTACTGGTAAAGCGCTAGAGGCTA
>CAZZAD010000232.1:0-4128 GCA_964652055.1 uncultured Burkholderiaceae bacterium
ATTGCCAGCGTTTCAAATTGGGCCCCGGCCTGCGCCGGGGCGACGTTTCTTCGGTACGTTTGTGCGTGCTTTATGAGCCGCGCTCATGCCCACCTGAACTAATCAGTAGTTGGGGTAAGGGGGGAACGTTGTGTATCGTCCCAGCCCACACCCGGCCGGTTGCGGGTTTTCATTGATACGCAGTACAGAAATAGCGAGCCCATGATGACTTACCGCTTTCTACTTGCACTTTTGTTTATGGCCACCGTGGTCGCGCCTACAACCAGCATGGCGCAAGCCACTGTTTTTGGTGGCGCGGACTGCGGTCAGTGGTTCAACACGCAAAAGAACCCCTCCGCACGGCTTTGGCTCACCGGTTACTTGTCAGGTTTGAACGCAGCCCTGGCTAAAGGGGGTGTCGATCCGCTGAACAAACTCAACTCCATGGAACAGGCTTATCTGTGGATGAACAATTACTGCAAAGAAAACCCGCTCAAGGGAATACAGGGCGGCGCCAACGTTTTGTATCGCGAGTTGCAGGCAGGGCCTGCGGCGAAGTAAATGTTGGGTTGAGCACGGCCTACCCCAACATCCCTCGTAGACCAGACCCTTTTCCCTCACCCTCGATCCCTCTCCCGAGGGGAGAGGGAAGTTAAAAGCCCCTCTCCCCCCGGGAGAGGGGCTGGGGTGAGGGAAAACGATGCCGCCTTCGATAGTTCTTGTAAAAGGAACCACCCCATGATCCGCAAAAACCCCCGCGGTGATCTGCCGCAAATTCACGAATCCGCCTTCGTCGATTCCACCGCCATCCTGTGCGGCCGCGTCATCGTGCAAGAAAACGTGTTCATCGGCCCCTACGCCGTGATCCGCGCTGACGAGGTGGACGCCAACGGCCACATGGAACCCATCATCATCGGTGCCCACTCCAACATCCAGGACGGCGTGGTCATCCACAGCAAAGGCGGCGCGGCAGTCACCATAGGCCAGCGCACTTCCATCGCGCATCGCGCCATCGTGCACGGCCCCTGCACCGTGGGCGACGGCGTGTTCATCGGTTTTAACAGCGTGCTCTTTAACTGCACCGTGGGCGAAGGCTGCGTGGTGCGCCACAACGCCGTGGTCGATGGCCGCGATCTGCCGGCGGGCTTCTACGTTCCCTCCACCCAACGCATCGGCCCGCAAACGGATTTGAGCTCCATCCCCAAAGTCACCGCACAAGCCAGCGAGTTTTCAGAGAGCGTGGTGCGCACCAATAATGATCTGGTGCAGGGGTACAAGAAAATTCAGAATGAGTTTTAGGCGGCGGTATTTCGCTGTCGCGGCGTAGGCCGAGGCCTACTTGTCGGCGTCTTACCAATTGTTTTTGCCAGTCTAACTTTCCCCGCTCTAGCTCTATCGACTGAAGGAGTCTATGTTTATCGGTGATCTGCGCCCCGCGTTCCTGGAGTTCCTGAGGAATCTGACGCCTCAGATTCTATTTCTGACGACGGCCCTAGTCCTGGGTACACAGGTGGATGAAAAAAATATTCAACTTAATTTGCATGGCGTGAAGAACGCTGCACCCTACTTTTTTTGTCTGGCCATGTTCTGTGCTGCGTGGGTCGCAAACGTTACATATTTCTTCGACAAGTGTTATTCATTCATTCAGGAAAGTGGGGCGACAAAGAACAACAAAGGGTCGCAGCTAACCGCCCTGCAAAAGATTCAAAACTTTTGGAGAACTAACAAGGCCACTTTCATGCTCGCGATCCTCCTCCTCATCATTTTTACTTTTGGCCTTGTGGCGGTCGCGCTGATGGCGAAGCACAGCGCCGTGGCCGTCCTTAAAGGAACGCTTTGAGCGGACTGCCTATTCAAGCGCAAGGGTATTAACGAGCCGGAATCCCCTTAATCAAACCCCCCGCCCCCAACTTGCGCTGCGCAAACCATCCCTGCGTCATCTCCAGCGCATAGCGCACCGGCACGGCCGAGCAATGTGAGTCCTCGGTCTTGGGTTGCATGTCTTCAATGTTGACGATGCGCCCATCGTCGCCAATGAAGGCCACGGAGAGCGGGATCAAGGTGTTGCGCATCCACATGCATTGCGTGGCGCGGACTTCAAAGATGAACAACATGCCGTGACTGGGCGCCAGCGCCTTGCGGTGCATCAGTCCAACCTGGCGACTGGCGTTGTCTTTGGCCACTTCCGCGGTAATTAAATTCAGACCTGCAGACAGTTGCGTGGTGGGCAGTTTGGGTTGCGGGGTGCCTTGTGCGCTGACAGCGCACGCCAGCGCAAAGACCAAAAAAGCGAGCGCACGGCGCGTCATCTTCACTCCCGCCGCCTCGTCCCCGCATCAGCCACCGCCAGCGCCGTCATGTTCACCACGCGCCGCACGGTGGCCGAAGGCGTGAGGATGTGCACTGGCGCCGCGGCGCCCAGCAGGATGGGGCCTACGGTGACGCCGCCGCCGCCGGTCATCTTCAGCACGTTGAACAGGATGTTGGCCGCGTCCAGGTTGGGCAGGATCAGTACGTTGGCGTTGCCGTTCAGGGTGGACTGGGGCATGAAGCGTTGGCGCACGTCTTCGCTGAGCGCGGCGTCGCCGTGCATTTCGCCATCGGCGGGCACGTCGGGCATGCGCTGGCGGAACAGGTCGCGCGCGGCGCGCATCTTGCGGGCGGAGGCGCGCTTGCTGCTGCCGAACATGGAGTGCGACAGGAAGGCCACTCGCGGCGGCAGGCCAAAGCGGCGCACTTCTTCCACGGCCATGGCGGCGATCTCGGCCAGCTCTTCGGCGCTGGGGTCTTCGTTGACGAAGGTGTCGGCAATGAAGAGCGTGTGTTTGTCGAGCATCAGCGCGTTGACGGTGGCCAGGGTGCTTACGCCGGGGCGCAGGCCCACCACGTCGCGGATGTGTTCGTAGTGGCCTTCAAAGCGGCCCACCAAGCCGCACAGCATGCCGTCGGCGTCGCCCAGGCGCACCATCATGGCGGCGATGGTGGTGGCGGAGCGGCGCAGCGTGGCCTTGGCCATGTCGGGGGTGACCCCTTCGCGCGCGTTCAACTGGAAATACGCTTCCCAGTATTGGCGGAAGCGTGCATCGTCTTCGGGGTTGACCACTTCAAAGTCACGTCCCGCCTGTAGGCGCAGACCGGCGCGCTCAATGCGAGTGGCAATCACGGCCGGGCGGCCAATCAGGATGGGCTTGACCAGGCCTTCGTCGAGCGAGGCTTGCACGGCGCGCAACACACGCTCGTCTTCACCCTCGGCGTAGACGATGCGTTTGGGCGCGCTGCGGGCGGCAGCAAACACCGGCCGCATGAACATGCCGGTGTGCGTGACAAAACGTGTGAGTGACTGGCGATACGCCTCCAGATCAGCAATGGGGCGCGTGGCCACGCCCGAGGCTTCGGCCGCCTTGGCCACGGCTGGCGCAATGCGCAGGATGAGGCGCGAATCAAACGGCGTGGGGATGAGGTAATCGGGGCCAAAGCGCAGCTCGCGGCCGGCGTAGGCGCTGGCCACTTCGGCGCTGATCTCAGCCTTGGCGAGGTCTGCAATCTCGCGCACGCAGGCCACCTTCATGGCTTCGGTGATGCGCGTGGCGCCGCAGTCCAGTGCGCCGCGGAAGATGTACGGGAAGCACAGCACGTTGTTGACTTGGTTCGGATAGTCCGAGCGGCCGGTGGCAATGATGCAATCGGGCCGCGCTTCACGCGCCAGCTCGGGGCGAATCTCCGGCTCAGGGTTGGCCAGCGCCAGGATGATGGGGCGCGGCGCCATGCTCTTGACCATGGCGGGCGTGATGGCCCCAGCCGCCGAGCAGCCCAGCACCACATCGGCGCCTTGCATCACATCGGCCAGCGTGCGCGCCGAAGTGCTTTGTATGTAACGCTGCTTGGAGGCATCGAGCTTGTCTTCACGGCGGTCGTGAATCAGGCCCTTGGAATCGCACATGTACACGTGCTCGCGCTTGACACCCAGCTCCACCATCAAGTCCAGGCACGCGATCGCTGCGGCACCAGCACCTGAGACGGCGATCCTTACCTCGCCGATTTTTTTGCCCACCAGTTCCAGACCATTGAGCAGCGCGGCGGCCGAAATGATGGCGGTGCCGTGTTGGTCATCGTGGAACACCGGAATCTGCATGCGCTCACGCAGCTTGC
>CAZZAD010000233.1:0-3991 GCA_964652055.1 uncultured Burkholderiaceae bacterium
TAACCCTCCCCTTGAAGGGGAGGGAATAAAGAAAAGGCAGAGATGTGATCAAGAGACAGGGGCCCGCGCCGGGGCGACGTCACTGCGTGAGTGCGCGGAATTTCCTGTCGTTCAGCCTGCCGCAACTACATCAGAGTCAAAGGGAAGAAGTGCAAAGTCCGCCTGTAGGCCGGATTCTGTTCGTGCCCACACCTTGCGGCATGGAACACGTGATGATCATTCGTCTAGGCCCGCACTCGCGCACGGGCTCAAGCCACCTACCCGCGGCCTCACCGAGAAAGATCATCGGCCGCCTATTTGGTGTTGCTGCGCGTAGAGATTGCCCGTTTCACCCGGTCGGCCGTGTTGCCACGGCCGGCCGACTCGTCTCTGTTGCTCTAATCCTCACCTTACGGTGGACAGGTGTTACCTGCTACGCCACTCTGCGGAGTCCGGACCTTCCTCGGGCTTGCGCCCGCGATCATCCGGCGAACTTTGCGGCGCGGATTGTCACACGCGCCACGCATCACACGCGGTGACCGGCACCGCCGAGTTCAATCAGTTTTTCCCGGAGCCGGTCTGCAATGCGATTCAAATGCAGTACTTCATCCACCGCACCCACGGCAATGGCTTCGCGCGGCATACCAAAGACCACGCAGCTGGCCTCGTCCTGAGCAATGTTGTAGGCGCCGGCCTTCTTCATCTCCAGCATGGCCAGCGCACCGTCCTTACCCATGCCGGTAAGCATGAGCCCAATGGCGTTGGGACCCACGTTCTTAGCCACCGAGTGAAACATGACTTCTACGGAAGGTCGATGCCGATTCACCGGTTCGCCATCGTCAAGCGCAAGGATGTAGTTGGCACCGCTGCGCTCTAGACGCATGTGGTGCCCACCCGGCGCGATGTAGGCATGCCCAGGCAATACGCGGTCACCATTGCGCGCTTCCGAAACAGTGATCTTGCACAGGCTGTCGAGCCGCTGCGCAAAACTTTGTGTGAAACCGGGAGGCATGTGCTGCGTGATGATGATGGCCGGCGAATCGGCGGGCAGCCGCACCAGTACATCCTTCACTGCCTCAGTACCACCAGTGGATGAACCAATAGCAATGATTTTTTCAGTCGATAGGCGCGAGTAACTCTTAGGCGCCACCTTGGGAGCGCCCGCTACGGGAGCGACCGCAGGAGCGGTCACATGCCGATGCATGCGTGCGCGCGAAGCAATGCGAATTTTTTCGCAGATGTCACGCGCCAACTCCGTCATACCCGCGGCAATGCCAATCTTGGGCTTGGCCACAAAATCAATGGCACCGAGCTCCAGCGCCTTCATGGTGACATCGGCCCCACGCTCCGTCAGCGTGGACACCATGATGACGGGCGTGGGGCGCAGCCGCATCAGGCGCTCAAGAAAATCCAGCCCATCCATCTTGGGCATTTCCACGTCGAGCGTCAGCACGTCGGGGTTGGTAGCACGAATCATCTCGCGCGCCACCAATGGGTCGGGCGCTGCACACACCACTTCGAGATCAGTTTCTTTGTTGATGATCTCCGTCAGGATGCTGCGGATCAGTGCCGAATCGTCGATGATGAGTACACGGGTTTTGCTCATGGGGCCCTCGCAAAAAATAAGAGTCTGTGCGGTATTCGGCAAAACTCAGAACAGTTCCACATCGCCCACCACAGGCTTGGCCGTAATGCTGGTGGTGTACTTCTGTTCCTGAGCCACCAATGACGTGTCGGCTTTGGCGAGCTTTCTGCATAAGGCACGGCCCGTAGCAGGAAAAAACACCACGCGACGCGGGTAAACATCGAGCAAGTCTTGTGACGTGACCCGTATGCCCTCCGTCTTCAAAAAACTCATCACAAAGTCCGAATTGCGCTTGCCCACATCAATCGTGGTGAAGTTGGCCATCACGCGCCCACCTCCAAACACTTTGGCCTCAATGCTGCTTTTTTTGGCGCCGCGCTTGATCAATTCGTTGATGAGCTGTTCCATGGCAAACACACCATAGCGGCCCGCCAGCCCATTGGGGTCACTTTCCTTGCCATCTCCACCGGGCAACATGAAATGATTCATGCCCCCGACCTTGGCATTGCGGTCCCACAGACAAGCCGAGATACACGAACCCAGCACCGTGGAGATGACGATGTCATCGGAGGCCACAAAGAATTCGCCCGGAAGAATTTTGACCGCGTTGCGCTCAAAATCGCGGTCGTAATAGAACGTGCGGCCCTCACCAGCGGCGCTACTGGTTTTGGGTTTGGGCAATTCAGCTTGCAGACTCATTTGCTGACCCGTTCGTAGACCGTCTTGCCTTTGAGCTCAAACCATTCGCGACAATCTGAAAAGTTCTCCGAGTGTCCCGCAATCAGCAGGCCACCCGGGCGCAACAGACGTGCCATACGTCCAATGATGGCCCGCTGCGTGGGCTTGTCGAAATAAATCATTACGTTGCGGCAGAAGATCACGTCCAGCTGCGCAGAAAATCGTTCGACCAGCGGCCAAGACGTCTCCAGCAGATTCAGCGGGGCAAAATCGATCAGGCGCGATAGCTCAGGGCGGATGCGCGCATTACCCGCTTGCGTACCCGTGCCTTTCATAAAGTAGCGGCGCAGCCGTGTCTCGCCACAGCCTTGTGCCGAGTCCAATCGATACACGCCGCGCGCGGCGGTGGCCAACACTTCGGTGTCGATGTCCGTGGCCAAGATGCGTGTGCCACTGTTCTCACCCAGGGCATCGAGCACCGTCATGGCAATCGAGTAGGGTTCTTCACCTGTCGACGCGGCGGAACACCAGACACGTGCGCCACCGCGCGCCACCTTGGTCTTGAGATGTTCGGCCAGTACCGGAAAGTGATGCGCCTCGCGAAAAAACGAGGTGAGGTTGGTGGTCAGGGCATTGATGAACTGCTGCGCTTCGGATGCATTGAACGCTGCATCGCGCTCCAACTGATCCAGGTATTCCTGGAACGAATCCAAGCCCAGCGTGCGCAGCCGACGTGACAGGCGGCTGTAAACCATGTTGTGTTTGGACTCATTGAGGTTGATGCCTGCACGCGAATAAATAATGCGTCGCACCCGCTCAAAGTCTTCAGCTTTGAACGGGTACTCCCGTTCTGCACCTTGTGTACTACCGGACTGTTGTCCAGCGAAAAATTCGTCACGTGCACCCACGGTACAACCTCCTGCGTTAACAACTCAATACGTCTGTTCAATATCAGGGTCGATCAATGCCCATCTCCTGATGCACTGCTGGAACGGGCGCGCTCTATGGCGTTTTGAGTCTCTTCTCGGCCCAGCCGGAACACCGCCACGGCCTGAGCCAGCTTCTCAGCTTGTTCACGCAGACTGCTGGCTGCGGCAGCGCTTTGTTCAACCAACGCAGCATTTTGTTGAGTGGTCTGATCCATCTGCGTGATGGCTTCGTTGACCTGACCAATGCCACTGGACTGCTCCATGGTGGCTGCGGTGATGTCGCCAATCAGGTCGGACACGCGCTTGACCTGAGCCACGATGTCGCTCATGGCAGCTCCGGCATCAGCCACCTGCTTGCTGCCCTCATCGACTTTCTCGACGCTGGCAGAAATCAGAGTCTTGATCTCGCGCGCGGCCTGGGCGCTGCGTTGTGCCAGGCTGCGCACTTCACCAGCGACCACCGCAAACCCGCGCCCTTGCTCGCCGGCACGGGCGGCTTCCACTGCGGCGTTCAGGGCCAGGATGTTGGTCTGGAAGGCAATGCCGTCGATCACCTGGATGATGTCGCTGATCTTGCGGCTGGACTCGTTGATGTCACGCATGGTGGTGACCACTTCACCCACCACGCGCCCGCCTTCGCTGGCGATGGTGGAGGCGCTCTGCGCCAACTGGTTGGCGGTGCGGGCACTGTCGGCGTTTTGCCGCACGGTGGAACCGAGCTCCTCCATGCTGGCAGCGGTTTCTTCCAGCGCGCTGGCTTGCTGGTCGGTGCGGGCCGAGGGGTCGTTGTTGCCCTGGGCGGTTTCGGCGCTGGCGGTGG
>CAZZAD010000234.1:0-3973 GCA_964652055.1 uncultured Burkholderiaceae bacterium
GCACCCCATCCCCACCCTAGCCCTCCCCTTGAAGGGGAGGGAACGAGCACTATTGCCGGACCATTAACCCACCCGTGAAGCGCGCAGTACACGCTCCAAATCTTTCTTCATGCGACTGGGATTGACCTCTTGCGGCCAACGCAGCATCAGATTGCCCAGCGGATCAACCAGCCAAACATGCTCGGTGGCGGACTCGGCGTCCGCGGCAAACAACGCCTGCCGTTGGGCTTCGGTCACGCGCCACAGCATGGTGCCTTCATATTCGCGCAGCAGCGCCGCATCGGGCGTGCCGGCATCGGTCACCAACCACACGCGCTGCACGCGGTCACGCTCTTTGCCGGTGGTGGCGCGCACCTGGCGCATCCACCACAGGCGCTGCTGACACGCCGCCTCACACACGGCGGGCGCCAGCTGAACCATGACCCAGGAGCCCTTCAATGCCGCCAGCGAAGTGGGCTGACCCTCCAGGGTGGTCACGGCCACCTGATTCACAGGCCGCTGGGGTTCCAGCAGATCGCCATAGTTGCTGCGCTTGGAAGGCGGCAGCACGTAGTAGGCCAGGTAGGAGGCCACCACGGGAGCCAGGCACACGGCCAATAACAACCACAAAACGCGCGAACGCTTCGGGGTGGGGGCTGGGGAGGCCGCGGCAGGCAAAGAGGAATCCATCATCGGTGTGGTCATAAGAATCTATGCATCTTTCATGTTGCACGGCGCTGCCGCCACCCCAAGTAAATCGAGAGTCCTGCCATCAGTGCGCTGAGCGCAAACCACTGCGCGGCGTAGCCATAGTGTTGAGCGGGCCCCACGGCCACACGCAAGGGCAGGCGCGTGAGTTCTTCCGCGTCCACAGCGGCATCGGTTTGATGCAACACAAAGCGCTCGACCTTGAGTCCACTGGCCGCTTCAAACGATGGAAGGTCCAGATTTTGCCAAACAGCCGGCAGCGGCCCGCTTTGCTGCGCTGCGCCCAGTTGCAGCAGGTGCGAAATCTGCGCCACCGCCACACCTTCAATCTCTATTTCTCCCGGCGCGTCCACCGTGACGGGCAGCCGCATGCGATCGCGCGCATCGCGCGGCGCCCAGCCGCGCAGCACCAACACCACACGTGCATTCGTTTCTGCACCCGACAAACGCAGCGGCGTGACTTTCCAAAACCCCGCGCGGCCGCCCAGCGCGCGGTTGTCCAGCCAGACGGTGCGATCTGACAACCACTGTCCACGCGCCCGCACCCGTAACGGAACGCGCTCGGCCACGGTGTGGAGCTCTGCCGCAAAGAGCAATTCGGGTGCGCGCGCCAACGCGGCATCCCACTGCGCCTGCGCCTGCACCTTGACCTGCGCGCGCCACAACTGCCACACCCCCAAGCCTGCGGTCAACGTCACGATCAACACCGCAATCACCACGCCCAGCAGCGCAGACGAGTACGATCCTCGGCACCTCTTCCCCATCGCGGTTTGCATAGCTTTCATGAGAGCTTTCATCGCTGTTGCGTTCGTCGCCATCCTGGGCGCCCTGGGTGCGGCCTTGTTTTTTATGCTGCGCGACAAGGGCGGAACAAATCGCACCGTCAATGCACTAACCGTGCGCGTGACGTTGTCAGCCGCGCTCCTACTCATTATTTGGATCAGTTGGGCTATGGGTTGGATTGCGCCGCGGCAATACTAACGACCTACGGTGTTCGCGAACTTCTTACGTTCGCAAAGGGTCTGAAGATCCAGGTCCGTAAGGTTGAAGACAGAGTCAAGCTTGGCCTTGAGTTTTCATAGGCGTTTGCCGGGCTTTTTCAGTCATTGCAATTGGCGTGCACACGTAATCTGAGCTTCAATACTTTTGTTTGCACTCACTACGGTGGAGGTTCCAATGAGCGCACCGACCGAACTGTTCTCTGCCTATCGCGAAGCCTTCGCCCGCGCCCAGGACGAAGAGATGGGTCTTGAGGACTTTCTGCACTACTGCAAGACCGACCGCATGGCTTTTGCGTCATCGCATGAGTGCGTGCTGGAGGCCATCGGCAAGCCCAGGCTGGTGAACACGGCTGACGACCCGCGCCTGTCACGCATCTTCCAAAACCG
Source organism: uncultured Burkholderiaceae bacterium (assembly GCA_964652055.1). GTDB lineage: Bacteria > Pseudomonadota > Gammaproteobacteria > Burkholderiales > Burkholderiaceae_F > CAZZAD01. Next base: position 2,076 of record CAZZAD010000234.1, read on the forward strand.
CGTGATTCAGGCCTGGGACACGTTTGCTGAGTTCCACGGCATGGAAGAAACGCTCATGTCGCTGTATGCCTACTTCCTGCATGCGGCGCAGGGGCTGGAAGAGCGCAAACAGGTGCTCTACCTGCTGGGCCCGGTGGGGGGCGGCAAGTCGTCGCTGGCCGAAAAGATCAAAGCACTGTCTGAGCAATTCCCCATCTATGCGCTGAAAGATTCGCTCACCGGCAAAGTCTCGCCGTTGCTTGAATCGCCCCTGGGTTTGTTTAACCGCGAAAAATTCGGCGCGCATATGGAAGACCGCTACGGCATTCCGCGCCGTGCGCTCTCAGGCATTGCCAGCCCCTGGGCGCTCAAACGCCTGAAGGACTATCAGGGCGACCTGACCAAATTTCGCGTGGTGCGCGTGATGCCCTCGGTGCTCAATCAGGTGGGCATCGTCAAGACCGAACCGGGTGACGAGAACACACAAGACATTTCCACGCTGGTGGGCAAGGTCGATCTGCGTCAGTTGGAACACTTCTCTCAAGACGACCCCGATGCGTACAGCTACTCGGGCGCGTTGTGCCTGGGTTCGGCGCGTTGTGTGGAATTTGTAGAGATGTTCAAGGCGCCGCTCAAGGTGCTCAACCCCATACTCACGGCCACACAAGAGGGCAACTTCAAGGGCACGGAAGCGCTGCCCGCCATGCCGTTTAACGGTTTCATCATGGCCCACTCAAACGAAGCCGAGTGGCTCAAGTTCCGCAACAACAAGGACAACGAGGCGTTCATTGACCGCGTGTATCTGGTCAAGGTGCCTTATTGCCTGCGTGTGGACGAAGAAGTGCGCATCTACGACAAGATGCTCAAGGCCTCCACGCTGTCTGAATCGCCCTGCGCGCCGCAAACGCTGCGCACGCTGGCTGAGTTCACGGTGCTCTCGCGCCTGGAAGTGCCGGAGAACTCGCCCGTGTATTCCAAGCTGCGCAGCTACAACGGCGAGAACCTCAAAGACGTGGATCCGCGCAGCAAGAGCGTGAAGGAGTACCGCGACGATGCCGGCGCTGCCGAAGGCTTTACGGGCCTGTCCACACGCTGGGCATTCAAGACCATTTCCGCCGCATTCAACCGCGACCCGAGCGAAATCGCCGCCGACCCCGTGAACCTGCTGGTGGTGCTGGAGGACCGTCTGAACAAAGACGACCTGCCCGATGAATACAAGCGCCGTCTGCGCGGCCACATCAAAGAGTGGATCGTGCCGCGCTTTGCCGAGTTCCTGGAAAAGGAACTGCAGATGTCGTACCTGGATGCCTATGGCGAATACGGCCAGAACCTGTTCGACCGCTACGTCACGTACGCCGACAAGTGGCTGCTCGACGAAGACTGGCGCGACCCGGACACCGGCATGCAGTACTCACGCGATGCGCTGAACAGCGAGCTGGAAAAAATCGAGAAGCCCGCCGGCATCAGCAACCCGAAAGATTTCCGCAACGAGGTGGTGAACTTTGTGTTGCGCGCGCGCGCACACAACAAGAACCCGCACTGGACCAGCTACGAAAAACTGCGTGTAGTGATCGAAAAGCGCATGTTCAGCAAGACCGAAGACATCCTGCCCATCATCTCGTTCGAGGCCAAAGGCTCACAGGAGATGGAAGAGCGGCACAAGTCCTTCGTCAACCGCATGGTGGTGCGCGGCTACACCGAGAAGCAGGTGCGACGGCTGGTGGATTGGTACATGCATTACAAGAAGAGCACGCAGAGCTGAGGACATTAGTGAGGCCTCATGAAGAGCTCTTCGATCTCCATGCCCGGAACAAACAAACTCCCTCCCCTTCAAGGGGAGGGTGGGGGTGGGGATGGGGTTGTACCGGCGGAATTTCTCTTCGTAGCGCAACCCATCCCCACCCTAACCCTCCCCTTGA
>CAZZAD010000235.1:0-3934 GCA_964652055.1 uncultured Burkholderiaceae bacterium
TCCGCCTACGCAAATCGAGCCTCAGACCGCGGGGGCTTCATGCAATTGCCCTGGCAAACACCCCGGTCGACAAATACCGGTCCCCGCGGTCACACACCACAAAAACAATCACGGCGTTTTGCACCTGCTCGGCCACGCGCAGCGCGACGGCCAGTGCGCCGCCGGAGGACACGCCCCCAAAGATGCCCTCTTCCGTGGCCATGCGGCGCGCCATGACTTCGGCCTCCTGCTGCGTGACCCGCTCCTGGCGGTCCACACGACTGCCGTCAAAAATTTTGGGCAAGTACGCCTCGGCCCATTTGCGGATGCCGGGGATGCGTGAACCTTCTGCAGGTTGCGCACCCACGATTTGAATCGCAGGATTTTTTTCTTTGAGATAACGACTCACGCCCATGATGGTGCCGGTGGTGCCCATGGCACTCACAAAGTGAGTGATCTGGCCCTGTGTGTCGCGCCAGATTTCGGGGCCGGTGGCTTCGTAATGCGCGCGTGGGTTGTCGGGGTTGGCAAATTGATCGAGCACTTTGCCCTGCCCTTGTGCCTGCATCTGCAGGGCCAGATCGCGCGCGTATTCCATGCCGCCTTGGGCCGCAGGCGTGAGGATGAGTTCAGCGCCGTAGGCGGTCATGCTCACGCGACGCTCGGCGCTCAGGTCATCGGGCATGAGCAGTGTCATGCGGTAACCCTTCATGGCGGCAATCATGGCCAGTGCAATGCCGGTGTTGCCGCTGGTGGCTTCAATCAGCCGATCACCCGGTTTGATCTCACCGCGCTCTTGCGCACGCATGATCATCGAATACGCGGGCCGGTCTTTAACTGAACCACCGGGGTTGTTGCCTTCAAGTTTTCCCAAAATGATGTTGCCGCGTTGCGCGTTGGCGGCGCCCGGTATGCGTTGCAAACGCACCAGGGGCGTGTTGCCTATGGTTTGATCTATGGTGGGCAGCAAGGTCATTTTCTGGATTCCAGTTCGGGAGCACTCTGGCCATTGACGGTCACGCCTTGCTGGCGTAGTTGCTCCACGCGTTGCACTTTGATGCCTTTGACACGGCGGGACAGATCCGCCCAATCGGCAAACGGCGCCTTGGCGCGCTCGTCGAGCACGCGGGCGGCGGTGCTCACGCCCAAACCGTTGAGCTGTTCGAGTTCAGCTCGGTTGGCGGTGTTGATTTCCAAAGCCCACACCGGCGTGTTGAGAAACAGGCCGGCAGCGCACAGGAGTGCGCATCGATGTGCAGCACGGATCACCATGGAGCGACCTCCCGAATTCAATTAAGCCGCATCCAATTCTTCGACCCGACGCGGTGGATAGCTGTCCCAGCGTGTGCAGCCGGGACACTGCCAATGAAACTCACGCGCGCGAAAACCGCATTTGCTGCAGCGATAACGGGCCAGGCGGCCGGTATGCGTGGCCAGCAGGGTGCGCAGCTGCGCCAGCTCGGTGTCGTCGGCGGTGTTGCTCATGCGCAAGGCGAGCAGCCGCTCAAAACCCAGCAATGAAGGATTGCGTTTGAGTTCCTGGCGCAGCAAGGTTTCGGCTGCGGCTGCTCCTTCCCACTCGCTCACGCGCCCAAAGGCCACGTCGAGCAGATCAATCGAAGGGGCGTCCTGCAAGTTTTTGCGCAGCAGGTTCAGGGCGTCCTGCCTGCGGCCCAGGGCATCCATGGCCGCAGTCAGGCGCGCGGCCACCAGGGGCAAGTAGGTGGCATCGGTATCGATCACGTTGAGCCACAAGCTCACCGCACGTTCATGGTCTTTGCGACGCGCAGCAATTTCTCCGGCCAGTACGGTGGCGCGCACGGATTTGCGGTGGGCGGTGAGCGCCTCATCAACCTGCGCTTGAGCCGCGTCCAGATCACCTTGCGCGAGCGCGCGCTCGGCCAGTTCGCAGAAAAAATGTGCGATGGAGATGGCATGCGATTCAGCCGCCTCGCGCTCGAGCCGACGTGCGCAATCAATGGCTTTGCGCCACTCACGCTCGATCGAATAAATGTGCAGCAGCGCACGCAGCGCGGCAAAGTGGTGCTCGTGATCGGATAGCAGCTGGGTAAAGGTCTCTTCAGCACGATCGAGCATGCCGCCCTTCAGATAGTCCTGCCCCAGCTCGGCCAGCGCATGGGTGCGCTTCTTGGCGGGTAGATCAGCGCGATTCAGTAGATGCGTGTGGATGCGGATGGCGCGATCAAACTCGCCACGCCGCCGAAACAAGTGACCCAGCGCATCGTGCAGATCGGTGATTTCAGGATCAAGCTTGACGACGTCGATAAACGCATCAATAGCTTCATCGGGCTTCTCGTTGAGCAGCAGGTTCAGACCACGAAATACTGAACTCGGTGCGCCCGCAGCCCCCCCCGCAGCCTGCACGCGCGCTTCAAAACCGCGCGCCAACCAACCCGCCGCAAAGAGCACGGGCAACAGCACCAGCATCCAGACATCGATTTCAAGCATCGCGGGGGGCCGTTAGAAACCACTGAGCTTGCGTGAGGGTGTACGCGTATGCGCTTCCAGGTCACCGGCAGCGCCCGCATTGCGTGCCGCGTCGGCCAGCCGGTCGGTACGGCGATAGGCCGGATCCAGGGTGTTGGCGCTCCAGGCCTTGCGGTCTGCCGCACGCGCCCGGCGGCGCAGCCGCAACATCTTGGGCACCAGAGCCAGCGCGCCCGCGACCGCACCCGCAAAGAAGCACGACAGAATCAGCGCCACCAGCGGCACCTCATTCCATACCAACGTGCGCGTGAGCCGCACCGGCACCACGGTGCTGTTGTTCAACGCAAACCAAAGCACCACAAAAAAATAGGCGGCCGCAAACAGCCATCCAATGACTTTCATGTCCTGACTTTCCTGGGCGAATGAATCGCGGGCGATTGTAGGGGCTGCAAATAATTGGGGCAGCACACCTGCAGGCGCGAGTTCCGCCACGGGCTCAGCAACTGTTACTTATGCCCACGGCAGGCAGCAATTCCCATACCGCTGCGAGCGCACTTCGGATGAAATGAAAACCGTGATGTCGAGCCCCCTCTTCCGTTGCTCCAATGCTGGCTAAAGCAGTTTGGAGTGCGTACTGAGGAGTACATGGAGTGACCGCCAGTCTTGTTCTGTTGCGAAGAACTCGCGAGGAAGAAAAAAGGCGCAGCGCGGCGCGTAATAGAGAAGAGCGAGATCCCGCGTTAGGCGATGTCCGATTATTTTGGCCCATGGCAGTGAGGTTGTGCTTGTCTCAGTCCTCCAATCGAGGCCGGAGTCTCCAACCTGACCGGATACCGCGCCGTGCAGCTGTTGATAGTTCCTCCATGAGCGGCGACGGCCGAGCCTGACGATTACCGCGCAGACAGCGAGAACTGGGACGCTCCACAGCAGATCGGGAACCACGCGTAGTGGTTCCGACCAAACGTTTTCCCAACCGGCACCAATTTGGACGAAACAGATAACAAGAGACGGTACGAAGACATACCAGCGCATCCAGAACGGAAGCAGCGCTTGCTGGACCTGAGTGAACCGACTTTCCTGCAGGGAGCCAGCAAACGAAATGACCGATGCGCTCATTGTCTTGTCTGATACCTAACGTGTGAGTTAACCGGCGTGCGCCAGAGTGGCGAAGCCCGCGCGCGAACACCAAGGGCCTGATCTTGACATAGCGGTTTTCATCTCGCTCTCGCCCGAAGTGAGCTCGCAGCAGCGTAGCAATTGCTACCCACGAAGGGGAGCAGATCAAGATACCCGTTGATCAAACCGTGGCCATGATGGTCGATATGTTGGTCGTGGGCACAAGTAACACGCCCCAAGCTCATGGCGGAACTCGCCCCTGCAGGTGTGCGCCCATGCGGGGCGCACACAAACAATTCGGGCCGCATACGCGGCCCGAATCGATGCCTCCAATCGGATGAGCGTCAGGCTGCCTTGGTCTGACCCCCAAAGAACTGCTCGTTCTCGGTGG
>CAZZAD010000236.1:0-3566 GCA_964652055.1 uncultured Burkholderiaceae bacterium
GGTGGGTGCAATGGCGTGCGCTACCAGCAGGGTTTCCATGGTGTTGCAGGTGCCGTAGCGATGCGTTTTGGCGTTGTCGGCGATGGCGATGGCTTTCTCGATATCGGCTTGGCCGTCGATGTACACATGGCAGATGCCATCGAGGTGTTTGATCATCGGCACCTTGCTCTCACGCATCAGCCGCTCGATGAGGCTGCGGCCACCGCGTGGCACCACGATGTCGATGTACTCGGGCATGGACACGAGCAGCCCCACCGCGGCGCGGTCGGTGGTGTCGATGAGTTGCACCGCATCAGCGGGCAGTTGTGCTTGCGCCAGCGCCTCGCGCAGGCACGTGGCCAGCACGCGGTTGCTTTCAATGGCTTCCGAGCCGCCGCGCAGGATGGTGGCGTTGCCGCTTTTGAGGGTGAGCGCTGCGGCGTCAACGGTGACGTTGGGGCGGCTCTCGTAAATGATGGCAATCACGCCCAGGGGCACGCGCATCTGGCCCACGCGGATGCCACTGGGTTGCGGGCGCACGTGGTTGATCTCGCCCACAGGGTCGGCCAGCGTCAGGACTTGGCGCACGCCTTCAATCATCTTGCTGATGCCCGCGTCGGTGAGCGTGAGGCGGTCGATGAAGGCGGCGTCGAATCCGCTGGCCTGGGCGCGCGCCACGTCGCGAGCATTGGCGGCGAGAAGTTCAGCGCGGGCGGCGGCGATTTGGTCCACCAGAGCGGCCAGCGCCTGGTTCTTTTGCGCCGTGCTGGCGCGCGCCATGTGCGTGGCGGCAGCGCGGGCGCGTTGGCCGATGGCGGTGAGGGTGGTGGCGAGGGTGTCCATGGGGATCATTCACATAGAAGAAGGCAAAGTGTTTCGGTATGCGCAGATCATCGTCGCCCCGGCGCAGGCCGGGGCTCAATTTGAAGCGGTTGAAATTGGGCCCCGGCCTGCGCCGGGGCGACGGTGATTCGGTGCATATCAAAGGGCGAAGAAGCAGATTATGCGAGCCGCCCCGCACGGCCCGCAGGCGCGGGGGCCGTGACGGCAGCCGCCATGTCGCGCGCCAGCACCTCCAACTCAGTCCAGGCGTCATCACACAGCTCATGCGGGCGCAGGCCTTTGGCCAATTTCTCAATCTGCGCGCAGCGGTTGAGCCAGCCCAGCAAGGTACTGGCCGTCACGCGTTGCAGTGCGCGCTCCACCAGTTGTTCGCGGCCCCAGATGCGATAGGCACGCGCCACGGCGCCAAACGCTTGCCCGGCATTGAGCTTGTCGCGCAGGGCCACCAGGGTGCGTACTTCTTCATGCAGCGTCCACAACACCAACGGCAGAGGCGCGCCTTCGGCACGCATGCCTTCAAGTTGACGCAGCGCGCGCGCGCTCTGGCCGCCCAGCACAGTGGCGGGCAAGGAGAACACGTCGTAGCGCGCCACATTGAGCACGCTGTCAGTGACTTGTTCGAGCGTGAGTTCGCCCTCGGGGTAGAGCAGGGCGAGTTTGGCCAACTCTTGCTGCGCGGCGAGCAGGTTGCCTTCCACGCGGTCGGCCATGAACTCGATGGCCTGCGCGTTGGCGCGTTGTTTCTGGCGTGCCAGGCGTTGTGTGAGCCAGCGCGGCAGATCGGTGCGCTCCACTTTGGGCACGTCCACCCAAACGCCTGCAGCTTCCAATGCGGCTGCCCAGCCGCCTTTGCGGGTGCGGCTATCGAGGCGCGGCAAGGTGATGAGGGTGAGTGCATCGTCATGCGCCTGGGCGGCATGGGCTTCGAGTGCCTCACCGCCCGCGCGGCCGGGTTTACCGCCGGGCAGGCGCAAATCGATCATGGTTTTGCTGGAAAAGAGCGACAACCCGCTGCCGGCCTGTTCGAGCTGCGACCAATCAAAGCGCGCATCGGCATTGAGCACGGTGCGCTCCGCAAAACCCTGCGCCCGCGCGGCCTGACGCAGGGCGTCGGCCGCCTCAATCACCAGCAAGGGTTCATCACCGCTGACGGTGTAGATGCGCGCCAGCTTGCCGCGTTCCAGGTGGGCCGCCAGGGCGTCAGGGCGTAGTTGCATGGGGTGCGCTGATCGGGGCAACCTGTACCGCCGCCAGTCGGCGCAGCAATTGCTGCACCAGGTCGGATTGCATGTCGCGGTAAAGCAGGGCTTCTTCAGATTCTTTGGCGAGCACCTGCGCATCGTTGAACGCCACATCGCGACGAGCGCTGAGCGTGGTGCGGGCAATGAGTTCGCGCCCCGTCGGGTCAACAAGGCGAAAGGTAAGTGCTGAGCGCAACTGGAACTCGCGTGTGCGGCCCTGGGCGTTGAGCGACAGCACTTCACGTTCGCGGCTCTCTCCCACGATTTCCAGCAGGGCTTGCGCCTGATCACGCACGGTCACGATCTGGGTGTTCGTGCCTGCGCGCAGGTTGCGGGCAAGCTCGGCGCCAAACGAGGAGTTGGGTGGGAAACCTAGAAATAGGGTCTTGAAGGGCAGATCACTGGCGCCGCGCAGGCGAAAGCCGCAAGCCCCCAACCCCAACATGCTCGCGGCTGCTGCAAGCAAGAGAACTCGACGTGTGGGGCGGTTCAAGGTCGTCATCTCAAACGGCCAGGGAAACGAGTTTGCCGGGCACCACCTTGAAGAACTTCAGTGGTTTGCCTTCGACGAACTTGGCCACATTCGCATCGGCCAACGCCAGAGCGCGGATGGCCTGGTCATCGGCCTGGGCCGGAATGCGGATGGAGGCGCGCAGCTTGCCGTTGACTTGCACGCCCACTTCAATCTCATCACGCACCAGTGCTTCGGGCGCGGGCTCGGGCCAGTCGGCATCGAGCAGGTTGCCCAGGCTGTGGGTAAACCCCAACGCGTCCCACAAGGTGACGGTGATGTGCGGGGCAATGGGGTAGAGCACGCGCAGGAGGATGGCCGCGCCTTCGTGCAGTACGGGGGTGGACTGCGCAGTGCCTTCAACCGATTCCAGCGCATTGAGCATCTTCATCGCGGCCGAGACCACGGTGTTGTATTGCATGCGCTCGTAGTCGAAGTTGGCTTGCTTGAGCGCGGCATGCACTTCAAAGCGCACGTCTTTGAGTGCGGTGGACAGCGTGGTGGGATCAACGGTGGTCAGCTCCGCACCCGCAATGGCCGTGCGATGCTGCGTGCACCAGGTCCACACGCGACGCAGGTAGCGCTGTGCGCCCTCCACCGCGGTGTCCGACCACACGGCGGAGTCTTCCGGGCCGCCGACAAACATGACAAACAGGCGCGCGGTGTCGGCGCCGTATTGATCGATGAGCTCTTGCGGCTCGACGCCGTTGCGCTCGGTCTTGCCCATCTTGCCCACGCCGCCGTAGTCCACGCGCGTGCCGTCCTTCAAGGTGCCGCCGTTGATGTGGCCGGCGGCGTCATGTGTGACGGTCACCTCTAGCGGCGGGAAGAAATCTTTGCCGCCTTTGTCGTTGCGTGTGTAAAAAATTTGGTTGAGCAAGAAACCCTGGTTCATCAGGCGCAGGAAGGGTTCATCGAATTGCAGCAGGCCCAGATCGCGCATCACCTTGGTCCAGAAGCGCGCGTAGAGCAGGTGGAGGATGGCGTGCTCG
>CAZZAD010000236.1:3576-3923 GCA_964652055.1 uncultured Burkholderiaceae bacterium
ACTGGTCCCGCGGCATCCCGGAGTCGTGGCGTGTATCGACCAGGGTGGCGGCGCCCGGCGAGCAGTAACGCATGTATTGACAGGACGAATCGACAAACGTGTCCATGGTGTCGGTCTCGCGCCGCGCGGGTTTGCCGCACTGGGGGCAGGTGCATTTGAGAAAGGCTTCGCACTTATTGAGTGGATTGCCGCTGCCATCGGGCACCAGGTCTTCGGGCAGCACCACGGGCAAATCTTTTTCTGGCACGGGCACGGGGCCGCAGGTCTCGCAATGAATGATGGGGATGGGCGTGCCCCAATAACGCTGGCGGCTGATGCCCCAGTCGCGCAGGCGGAACTGCTCTTGT
>CAZZAD010000237.1:0-3916 GCA_964652055.1 uncultured Burkholderiaceae bacterium
TGGGTGGCGGCAGCAACGCCATGGGCATTTTTTATGACTACATCCCGCATGCCCAAGTGCAGCTCATCGGCGTGGAAGCCGCGGGCGAGGGCCTGGAGACTGACAAACACGCCGCCTCTTTGCAAAAGGGTTCGCCCGGTGTGTTGCATGGCAACCGCACCTACCTGCTGCAAAACGAAGACGGCCAGATCATTGAAACGCATTCCATCAGCGCCGGGCTCGACTACCCCGGGGTGGGCCCCGAACACGCCTGGCTCAAAGACTCCGGTCGCGCCACGTATGTCGGTGCCACGGACGATGAAGCGCTCAAAGCCTTTCACGACTGCTGTCGTATCGAAGGCATCATTCCCGCCCTTGAATCCAGTCACGCGCTGGCCTACGCCTGCAAGCTCGCACCCACGATGCGCAAAGACCAGGTGCTGCTGGTGAACCTCTCGGGTCGTGGCGATAAAGATCTGCACATCGTGGCCCAGCGCAGCGGCCTCGATTTCTCAAGCTAGCCATGTCACGTATCGCCGCTCGTTTTGCTGATTTATCGCGTGCCGGTCGCAAGGGTCTGGTGCCCTATATCTGCGCTGGCGACCCCACCGCTGAACTCACCGTGCCCCTGATGCACGCCCTGACCCGCGCCGGGGCCGATGTCATCGAACTGGGCGTGCCGTTCTCCGACCCTATGGCTGATGGTCCCGTCATTCAGCGCGCCGCCGAGCGCGCCATCCGCAACGGCGTGGGTCTGCGCAAAGTGCTGGAGATGGTCCAAGTCTTCCGGCGCGACGACACGCAAACGCCCGTGGTGCTCATGGGCTACGCCAATCCTATCGAGCACATGGGCATCGACGAATTTGCCCAACGCGCCGCGCAAGCCGGTGTGGATGGCGTGCTGGTGGTTGATTACCCGCCCGAAGAGTGCGAAGCCTTTGCCGCCACCATGCGTGCGCGCAACATCGATCCTATTTTTCTGGTGGCGCCCACCACGACGGATGAGCGCATTGAGCGCATCGCCCGCGTGGCCTCCGGGTATCTGTATTACGTCAGTCTCAAGGGCATCACGGGGGCAGGGCACCTGGATATTGCGGGCGTGGCCGCGCGCATTCCCCTCATCAAAGCAAAAACGGCGGTGCCGGTGGGTGTGGGTTTTGGTATTCGTGACGCCGCCAGCGCGCAGGCCCTGGCGCGGGTGGCCGATGCCGTGGTGATCGGCTCGCGCCTCATCGAAGAAATTGAGAGTGCGCCCACCGACCAGGTGGTCAGTGCGGTGGAAACCTTTGTGCGTGGAATTCGAGGTGCGCTCGATGCCATCAGTTCCAAGTGAAGAACAATCTGGAGACAACCCCATGAGCTGGATCGACAAACTTCTGCCCCCGCGCATCAAAGGCACCGGCGGCAAAAACAAAAGCGTGCCCGAGGGCCTGTGGACCAAATGTCCGGGCTGTGACGCGGCGCTCTACAGCGCCGAGCTGGGGCGCACTCTGCAGGTGTGTCCCAAGTGTGACCATCACCTGCGCATCCGCGCGCGTGAACGGCTCGATGCGCTGCTCGACACCGAAGGCCGTTACGAAATCGGTCAGGAGGTCGTGCCCGTTGATGCGCTCAAATTCAAAGACAACAAGAAATACACCGACCGTCTGCAGGCCGCGATGACCGACACGGGCGAGACCGATGCGCTCATCGTGCTGGGCGGCTCCATCCGCGCCATGCCCGTGGTGGTGGCCTGTTTTGAATTTGAATTCATGGGCGGCTCCATGGGCTCCGTGGTGGGCGAGCGCTTTGTGCGTGGCGTGCAAGTGGCTCTGGAACAAAAAGTGCCCTTCATCTGCTTTACCGCCACGGGCGGCGCACGCATGCAGGAAGGCTTGCTGTCCTTGTTTCAGATGGCCAAAACCACCGCCATGGTGGCCAAACTTGCTGAAGCCAAGCTGCCTTTTATCTCCGTGCTCACCGACCCCACCATGGGCGGCGTATCCGCAAGCTTCGCCTTCATGGGCGACGTCGTCATCGCCGAGCCCAAAGCCCTCATCGGCTTTGCCGGCCCGCGCGTGATTGAACAAACCGTGCGCGAAAAACTGCCCGAAGGCTTCCAGCGCGCCGAGTTCCTCATCACCAAAGGCGCCATCGACATGATCGTCGACCGCCGCGCCATGCGCGACGAACTGGCCCAGGTCATGGCGCTGCTGCTCAAGCAGCCGGTGGATGCGTTGGCGTAGGGCGTCGTCAACAAAGCGCATTGAAGGCCGGGGCACATAGTTCAGTGCGGTGATTACTCCCTCCCCTTCAAGGGGGCGAAGGTGGGAATTCGCAAAGCTGCGCTTTGCGCCACCGCAGCGACACGCGCTTGCAAGCGCGTGGCTGCGCCACGGGTGGGGATGGGGTTGTACGGGAAAAATTTTCTTTGCAACGTACCCCATCCCCACCCTAACCCTCCCCTTGAAGGGGCATAAGCGCTAACATAACAACGTTACTTAAAACCATACTTCATCGCATTGGTAAGTTCGCTGCCGAGACCCTTCACGCAGTTGCGCGGCAATGGTGCTCCATGATCGCAAGCATCTTCGCAAGGACAGCGGTGGGTTGCGGGCGTTGCTCACGAGTTTGTGCATGAAAACGAACTCACGCCAGCGTGAGCGGCGCGATAGCCGTGGGGCTGCTTTTTTCGAGATAGCCCCAGGGGGAAAAACGCTCGGCGGTGAGTATGAGCGTTTCAATCAAACAGGCCACCAACAACTTTCCCTGCAACCACGCTCGCGCGCCCTGGGGGTCAATTTTCTTCAGGTGCCCCAGCTGCAGCAAGGACTTGAGTCGCTTGAAGGCCAATTCCACCTGCCAGCGACGCCGATAAAACTCCATGATTACCTTGGCCTTGGGCTCCATGAGGGTGGTCAGCACGATGACGTAGCCGGCCGCCTCCAGGGTCTGGGGCATCACTTCCCGCTTTTTGCGGGCCGCCTCTTGAAGAATGTCTTTTTGCGCCTGCGTGGCCTGAGCCTGCGTTTTCTTGTAGGCACATATGCGCACCGCCACCGGGCCCTGGCCCTCATCAACCCAGGCGGGCCAATCACCGGCCAGACCCACTTCCAGAGTGCGCAACAGGGGCAACAGCGCCAGAGCGCGGCCTTGCTTATCCTGCAGGGGCAGGTTGGTCAGGTTGATTCGCAGCACGGCATCGGCGCGGTGCGCAACCACGTGACGCAATCCGCGTCGCGTGGCAAAGCCTCGGTCTGCCATCACAATGTCGCCAGCCTGAATCTTGAAGCGCGTCAGACTTTCGCCTTCGTTGGCTTCGGTCACGTGCACTTCGTCACAACTCAATGTGGCCAGATTCAGTGCGTAATGCAGCCTCCACGTCGAGCCCGTAGCCCCCGGTTCGCTGACCGTGCTGCCATCGATCAGGCGCACACGCCGATCACCGAACGGGTTCTGGCCCGTCCAACCTGGGGTGATACCCGCAATCAATTGGGTGGTGATCCACTCAAACCACGCGGCACAGCCACGCAACCGCTTGAGCAAGGCCACGTCCGAAACATGGGCCAAGCCTCCGACCTGAGCGCGCGCCGCCGTCTCGCGCAACGAGCAACCATCAGCCAAGTGAATCATCAGCACCCGGAACAACGATTGCACGCTGTCAAATCCGCGCAGCCTGCGCACCGCACCCAGTTCCATCGCCTTAGCCTCCCAAGCCCGGGGAAGTGCGTTCACGATCTCATTCCAATCCTGATCAATCGTGTTGAGATAGTCTGTGACATCGTCGTCCACAGGCTCCGACTCAAACTCGAAATCCACGCCCTCTTCAAACATGTCTCACCTCACAAAGCAACACAGTGAGGTGGATCGTATCAATATCTATATTTTATGTTAGCGCTTATGCCCTTGAAGGGGAGCAACTGTGATCCAAGTCAAGCGGTTTTTGCATGTTTTTTTG
>CAZZAD010000238.1:0-3915 GCA_964652055.1 uncultured Burkholderiaceae bacterium
GCGGCGAGGTGGCTCCCGCTGCCCCTGCAGCCCAGGCGTGGGGGAGAGGGGGGTTTGGGGGAGGGGGCGCCGCGGGGGGAAACAAAGGGGGGGGGGGGGTTGCCCGGGGGGGGGGGGGGGGAAGAGGGGGGGGGGGGGTGGACGGTTACATAACAACGGCATCTTGCTGCTCACTGCAGCGCAAACCAGCGCAGCGGTCAACAACGCTGGCGGACAGAACTGCCATGCGCTTTATCACCTGCGGCTGGCTGGCTTTTCTCTCCGGCCAGGGCAACACGGCGCTGTGCACCTCGTTTGGTGGCCTGGCTTGGCCCGCAAGCGATTTTTCTCTTGTGGCTGGGGGCAGCACGAGCTCGGCGCTGGCTCGGTGCTCTGCATGACCTCGCCCGGGGCCGCATGGATCAACGTGTGCGAATTGACGATGTAAACGGCGGTACCAAGCTAACGACCGAAGTACTCAAAACGTCGAGTGATATCTGAAGGGCACTTCTATTTATTTGTCCTACCCGCGTAGGCGGGTATCCAGGTCGTTGATTTTTCTGGGTCCTCGCCTACACGGGGACGACCATTCCTGAATTTATAGAAGTGCCCTGAGGTTGAGTGCGCCCCGCTTGTCGGGGCGTACTTTTTCAAGCAAGCGCATTTTTGGGGGGTGCTTTTAGGGATATTTCTCAGCGCTTAAATGGGAAGGCCCGCGTAGGCTGCCCGTAGCGGACGCGGTCCTTCTTAAGGTTTTTCAATCTGAAATTGGAGTCATTCACCATGATGGTATGGGCAATATTGCTTTTTGCATGTGCAGCCACGGCAGGCGTGTTTCTGGCGACACGCATCCTGAAAGGGCGCAGCACGCCGGTGTCTGTGGCACTGATTCATGGGGGTTTTGGCGCGGCGGGCCTGGCGCTGTTGACCTTTGTCATCTTGACGGCCGACCATTTTGGAGCGCCGGGGGTTGCGTTAACGATTTTGGCGTGCAACGCGTTGCTGGGCTTCTTTCTCTTTTCCCGTCACCTGCGCAAAAAGCCGTGGCCCTTGGTGGCGGTTCTGACGCATGGGCTAGTCGCTGTGGTGGGCGTTTCCGTTCTTGTGGTCGCTGTCCTGGCGACGCGATGAAGGCTCGTACCGCGTGATTCCAGAACTCGACACCGTACAGAAATTTCTGCAACCCGTACGCACGCCACTGTTGTGGCGGGTGATTCCGTGGACTTTTTTCAGTGTCGGTCTGGCCCAACTCGTTTCACTTTACCCACTCATACAGTGGCACCAACGGCAGCTGATTGAACATCGGTTTGAAGTGGTTCAGGCTCGCGTCGATTCGGTGGTGGTTCAGCCCGATCAGTCGCCCGGCGCACTTGCGCAGGCCATTGATGCAGCCACGGTTGCGCGAATTCGGGGTCTGACGCTGCATACCAATGTGGGCCAACCCGTCGTGGTGCGTGGCGACGTGCCGGCACCGATAACGCCGCCCGAAGGAAAGGCTTACAGCTATACCAAGCTGGATAAGAAGACGATGGCAGTGTCCTGGTGGACCCGAGGTGCACAGCCGCTGATGGCCACGGCGGTGCTCGATATCGAGCAAGAAACGCGACAGCACGAGGAGTTCGTTCTTAAGGCGGCGCTACTCAGCGTGCCCAGTGCCCTGATCGCCACGTTGATCGGCTGTTTTATTTTGTTGCACGGTGTGATTTTGCCGGTACGACGCTTGCGTGATGAGCTGCTGGCGCGCGAGGCCGAGCACCTGCCAACCACGCATGACACACCCACGAGCATTGATGAGCTTGATGATGTGCGCTCTTTCGTCGACCAGTTGGCGCAGGCCCGTGCTTCGGCGCTGGCTATGGAAACACTGGCGGTCACTGATGAATTGACCTCCGTGTTTACGCGGCGCTACTTCAACGAATCCTTAGAACTGCAGCTGAGTCTGACGGAGCGCGAAGGCGCGGATCTATCAGTGATCACCATTGATGTTGATTTTTTTAAGTCGATCAACGACACCTACGGACACGCCGAGGGCGACGAGGTCTTGAAACGGGTAGCACAAATCTGTCGCGACACTCTGCGGGCCGGTGACCTCCTGGCTCGCTTTGGCGGAGAAGAGTTTGTCGTGCTGCTGCCCAATACCGGTGTGCAAGGTGCAGGCGCGGTCGCCGAAAAAGTGCGACACGCCATCGAGACCGGCGTGCGCACCCCGCGCCCTGTCACTGCAAGTTTGGGTACCAGCACCTGGGCTGGTTGCGACGACCCCACCGGTGAAAAGATGCTGCGGCATGCCGATGCGGCGATGTACGTGGCCAAACGCGCTGGCAGAAACCGGGTGGTGCAATACGAACTCACCACAACCAAGCTGGCGTCGTAAACCGATCTCCGTTTTATCGGCGCGCACGCCCCAGCAGCGCCGTGACCACCTGCCAGGCCATCGCCGCTGCACCCACGATGAACACCACATCGCCCACGGTGCGTACCCAGCGCAGGGTGTGCAGCAGGGGTTGCTGCATGAACTCTTCACTGCGCGCGTACCACAGGCCTTCGCTCACGCTGGCGTGAAATTGCAGATAACCAATAGGTAGCAGGCTGGTGAAGATCATCAGCACCAGACCGGCGTTCATGCCCCAGAACGCGGTTTTCATCAAACGCTGATTCAGGTGCACCTCGGGACGCAGGTAGCGCAGCACCAGCAGCACAAAGCCCAGCGCCAGAAAGCCATACACGCCAAAGAGCGCAGCGTGCGCGTGCACCGCGGTGGTGTTCAGGCCCTGCAGGTAATAGAGCGAAATGGGCGGGTTGATCATGAAGCCGAAGACGCCCGCGCCCAGCATGTTCCAGAACGCCACCGCAATGAAAAACACCAGCGGCCAGTGCAGTTGTTCCATCCACGGCGCGCGGGTTTTGAGGCGCCAGTTCTCCCAGGCTTCATGGCCCAGCACGATGAGCGGCACCACTTCCAATGCGCTGAAGGTGGCGCCCACCGCCATCACGGGTGTGGTGGTGCCGGAGAAGTAAAGGTGATGAAACGTGCCGGGGATGCCCCCGAGCATGTAGAGCGAGGCCGAGGCCAGGCTGGCCGTGGTGGCCATGGGGCGTGAGACCAGCCCCAGGGTGGCAAACACAAAAGCGAGCGCCGTGGTGGCAAACACTTCAAAGAAACCCTCCACCCACAGGTGCACCACCCACCAGCGCCAGTACTCCATGACGGTCAGGTGCGTGTGCTCGCCGTAGAACAGGCCCGCGCCGTAAAACAATCCAATGGCGCCAATGGAAGCGGTGAGCAGCACCAGCAGATTCTTGTCGCCGCCCGCGTTGCGCAATGCGGGCATCACGCCGCGCAACATCAGCACGAGCCAGAGCACGATGCCGGTGTAGAGCGCAATCTGCCAAATGCGACCCAGGTCCACATATTCATAACCCTGATGGCCCAGCCAGAAATTCAGCGCTGCGGGTAGGCGCTGCGCAATGGCCAGGTACTGCCCGGCAAACGAACCCACCACCACCGCAATCAGCGCCCAGAACAACACCTCCACGCCCAGCCGTTGGTATTTGGGATCTTTGCCGCCGTTGATGAGCGGTGCCAGAAACAGACCTACAGCCAGAAAGCCCGTGGCAATCCAGAAGAGCGCACTTTGGGTGTGCCAGGTGCGCACCAGGGAGTAGGGAAACCATTGCGAGACGTCCACGCCATAGAACTGCTGCCCCTCCACCGTGTAGTGCGCGGTGAAGCCGCCGATGAACACCTGGAATACGAGTAGCGCCACCACGATGAACAAATACTTGCCCAGCGCGCGTTGCGAGGGGGTGAGGGCAAAGGTGGTGAGCGGATCCTGCGCGGCTGCGGCTGGCAGGGGATCGTCATGGCGGCGCAGAAAAGACCAACCCCACACCAGCGCGCCTACACCGACCACCAACAGGGCCACGCTGGCAATC
>CAZZAD010000239.1:0-3894 GCA_964652055.1 uncultured Burkholderiaceae bacterium
TCCCTCCGGGAGAGGGGTTGGGGTGAGGGAAAGGCGCCACACTTTGAGTCGCCATCACAAGTTGGGTAAGGCTCAATTAGAAAAGATGCCCCGCGGGACACCTCAACACGAGCCCCTCTTGATCCCCATAAACCTCGCCCCCCCCACGCTGACCGCCGGTCAGCGTTATGCCCTCACGCGCCCCCCGGGTTCGGGCGATGCGCTGTATCTGGCGCAGTGGGCCCATGCCCTGCGCAACAACCAGCAGTTGATGCTGGTGGTGTGCGCCGATGCGCTCGACGCCCAACGCCTGGTTGAAGAGCTGCCCTACTTTGATCCGCAACTGGCGGTGCGCGCTTTCCCCGACTGGGAAACACTGCCCTACGACATCCTCTCGCCCCACCCTGACCTGGTGTCTGATCGGCTCGAAGCGCTCTACCGCTTGCTCGCCCTCAAGGGCGAGGTCAAGGCGCAGGCCAGCACCACCGGCAATGCAGCGCTCGACATCTTGGTCATTCCCGCCACCACGGCACTCACGCGTCTGGCGCCGCCCTCATTCATCGCGGGCCGCACGTTTAACTTCAAGCAAGGCGAGCCGCTCGATGAGGCCACACTGCGCCGGCAACTGGTGCTGGCCGGCTACCAGCACGTCACGCAAGTGGTGGCGCCGGGCGAATTTTCTGTGCGCGGCAGCCTGATTGACCTCTTCCCCATGGGCGCCACGCTGCCTCTGCGCATTGATCTGCTCGATGACGAGATTGAATCCATTCGCGCCTTTGACCCCGACACGCAACGCAGCCTCTACCCCGTGCCCGAGGTGCGCCTGCTGCCCGGGCGCGAGTTTCCGCTCGATGAGGCCGCGCGCACGGGTTTCCGTAACCGCTGGCGTGAAACCTTTGAAGGCGACCCCAGCAAAGCCGCGCCGTACCGAGACATCGGCAACGGTGTGGCTGCCCCCGGCATTGAGTACTACCTGCCGCTGTTCTTTGACACCACCGCCACGCTGTTTGACTACTTGCCCGCGCAAACGCAATTGGTACTGCACGGTGATGTCAACAACAGCCTGCAACACTTCTGGACCGAGACCAGCGAGCGTTTTCGTTTCATAGGCTCAGACCCGCAGCGACCGGCCCTGGCCCCCGCCAAGATTTTTCTCGACGCTGAAGCGTTTTTCACTGCGGCGCAGGCGTTTGCGCGACTCACGTTGAATGACCCTGTTCCCTCCCCTTCAAGGGGAGGCTCATCTTCAGTTCCCTCCCCTTCAAGGGGAGGCCCATCTTTAGTTCCCTCCCCTTCAAGGGGAGGGTTAGGGAGGGGATGGGCTCCCCCCGCGCCCATTGACGAATCTGCGGGTCACGCTCTAACCCATCCCCACCCCTACCCTCCCCTTGAAGGGGAGGGAGCCAAATGCCTTCCTCCCCTTGAAGGGGAGGGAGTCAAACAACCATTTATTGCCCCCGCACCCGATGTGCACGTCGACCGCACGGCACACGACCCGCTGGCCCGGCTGCGCGCGCTCGTCGACCACGGCACAGGCCGCACGCTGTTGCTGGCCGACTCCCCCGGCCGACGCGAAACCATCGCGCAAACACTGCGCGACCACCACCTGGCGTTTGACGACAGCGCCGACTTCTCTGGCTTCCTCAGCTCTGAGGCCACTTTTGCGCTGGGTGTGTCCCCCCTGCACGGCGGCTTCACCCTGCCCCAGGCAAAACTCACGCTGCTGACCGAAACGGAGCTGTACGCCGCCAGCCCGCGGCGCCAACGCCGCCGCAACAACGAGCGCGCGTCCAACGTCGACGCCATGGTGCGCGACCTGGCCGAACTGCGCGAAGGCCAACCCGTGGTGCACGTGGAGCACGGCATCGGCCGCTACCTGGGGTTGGAGACGCTCAATATCGGCGACGGCCCGGCTGAATTTCTGCACCTGGAGTACGCACACAACGCCAAGCTGTACGTGCCGGTGGCGCAACTGCACCTCATTGGCCGCTACAGCGGTGCCGACCCCGATGCCGCACCACTGCACACGCTGGGTTCGGGTGACTGGGAAAAAGCGCGCAAGAAGGCCGCCAAGCAAGTGCGCGACACCGCTGCGGAACTGTTGCACCTGTACGCCATGCGCGCCTCGCGCAAAGGCCATGCGTTCCAGCCGCGCCCGGGCCTGTATGACACCTTTGCCGAAGGTTTTGGTTTTGATGAAACGCCCGACCAACGCGCCGCCATTGAAGCCGTGGTCAAAGACATGTCCGCGGGTTTTCCCATGGACCGGCTGGTATGCGGCGATGTGGGCTTTGGCAAAACCGAAGTGGCCCTGCGCGCCGCCTTCACTGCGGTGGCTGGCGGCAAGCAAGTGGCCGTGCTGTGCCCCACCACGCTGTTGGCCGAGCAGCACTTTCACACCTTTCAAGACCGCTTTGCGTTGATAGAAAACGAGCTGCCCGTCACGCTCGTGGAGCTGTCACGCTTTCGCTCCCCCAAAGAAGTCTCCGCTGCTATTGCCGGGCTGAACGCGGGCACGGTGGACATCGTGATCGGCACGCACAAGCTGCTCTCTGAGGCGGTGCAGTTCAACCGCTTAGGGTTGGTCATCATTGACGAAGAGCACCGCTTTGGCGTGCGTCAGAAAGAACGGCTCAAGAGCCTGCGCGCGGAAGTAGACGTGCTCACGCTCACCGCCACCCCCATCCCGCGCACGCTGGCCATGTCGATGGAAGGCATTCGCGAGTTCTCGGTCATTGCCACTGCGCCGCAGCGGCGCCTGGCCATCAAAACTTTTGTGCGGCCCGAATCGGCCAGCCTGTTGCGTGAAGCCTGCCTGCGCGAGCTCAAACGCGGCGGACAAATTTATTTCCTGCACAACGAAGTTGAAACCATTGAGAACCGCCGCGCGCGCCTGGCTGAACTGGTGCCCGAAGCGCGCATTGAAATTGCCCACGGCCAAATGGGCGAGCGCGAGTTGGAACGCGTGATGCGCGATTTTTATCAACAGCGCTTCAACATCCTGCTGTGCACCACCATCATTGAAACGGGCATCGACGTGCCCACCGCCAACACCATCATCATTCACCGTGCGGATCGCTTTGGTCTGGCGCAACTGCATCAACTGCGGGGCCGTGTGGGCCGCTCGCACCATCAAGCCTATGCGTACCTCATGGTCCCCGAAGAAGGCGGCATGACCAAGAACGCCGAGAAGCGTCTGGAGGCCATTCAAAGTCTGGAAGAGCTGGGCAGCGGTTTTTATCTGGCCATGCACGACATGGAAATTCGCGGTGCAGGCGAAGTGCTGGGCGAATCACAAAGCGGCAACATGCAGGAAGTGGGCTTTGATCTGTACACGCAAATGCTCAACGCCGCCGTGCGCGCGCTGCGCTCGGGCAAAGAACCCGACCTGCTGGGCCCACTGGCCGCGGTCACTGAAATCAACCTGCACGTGCCCGCCCTGCTGCCCAGCGACTACGTAAGCGATGTGCATCAACGCCTGTCGCTCTACAAAAAGCTCGCCAGCTGCAATACGGACGATGCGCTGGCTGAAATTCAGGAAGAGATTGCGGACCGCTACGGCAAGCTGCCCGAACCCGCACGCGCCCTCATCGACACGCACCGCCTGCGTCTGCACGCCGAGCGCCTGGGCATCAAGAAAATTGATGCCTCGGGCGACGTGCTCGTCATCACGTTCACCCCCAACCCGCCGCTGGACCCCGCCAAACTGATTGCCCTGATTCAGCGAGAGAAAAACATGCGCCTGGCTGGGCCTGACAAGCTGCGCATCGAAGCCAAAACCCCGAACCTGGATGCGCGGCTGCAACTGCTGCGCACGGTGATCAACTCATTGACGTAAACCCCAAAGGACCCCGCCATCATGAATTCCCTCCCCTTCAAGGGGAGGTTGATATTGAGTTCCCTCCCCTTCAAGGG
>CAZZAD010000240.1:0-3870 GCA_964652055.1 uncultured Burkholderiaceae bacterium
GGCGCCGCCGCCGCGCGCAACCTGCGCGACCGCGGGGCGGCCGAGCTCAACGCCACCTTCGCCAGCCACTACGCCCGCACCGAGTCGCTGGCCGGTGTGCTCAGTGCCGAATCCATCGCCTTCTACGGCCCGCGCAACACCGGCGCCAAGATGCTGATCGACCCGTCGAAGTAGCCACGCCGGGGTGCGGGGGTGGGGTTCCAAAAAAACCTTCTGCCCCCTGCCATGGCGCCCTGCGGCGTGAGCCTCCGCGTGCACGCAGCGCAGGCATTGGGGTCGGATCACGATTTCGCACAGCGAAACTCGGGCTCAGACCCGAATCCCGGAACCAAGGACGCGGGCTCATGGACCGCTGCGCCCTGTCCCAGCCTCGTGCCGCGAAGAGCCCGCCGCAGATGAAAATATTGAGAGAAAATGGGTTCTAGCGCTTGATGCACGTGCGCTACCAGCTATCAATTTCAATTTGAATGAGTTTGAACATAGCGCGACGGGAACGTTCGCGCCTTGGATTTCGATCTCCAGTTTTCACCGCGACGTCGTTGTGCTGTTGTCGGCCAGAACCTGGCGCTGATGAAGTCCTGCATTCGGGCGCCTGTAGCAGCCTGAAGCACCACAAAACGGACAAATGCGAAGCTGCACGGTGCCCTACAAGACAGCGGCCTCTTCCGTTCGTGTAGTTGGACTGTCCTATCATCCGGCGACCTACAAAATATGGCTGACTAACCGCCGTTTCAGGGAGATTGTTCGTGCGACTAGAAAGCGTTTCGATTGCAAACTTCAGGTGCTACCAACAGGAAGTCACCGTCTGGTTCAATGACCTGACAACCTTCATCGGCAAGAACGACATTGGCAAGTCGTCTGTCCTTGAAGCGCTGGAGATATTCTTCAACAACGAAACCGTCAAGATCGAGTCGGGCGACGCAAACGTTTACAGCGGTGACACGAAGGTATCTATCACCTGCGAGTTTTCCGAATTGCCGCCCAGCTTGACCCTCGACGCGGGTGCAGCAACTACGCTCGCTGCTGAGTACCTGCTGACGGCCGCCGGCACCCTCAAGATCCGCAAGGTATTCGACTGCAAGACCGCAAAGCCGACAGAGGAGGTCAGCCTGCTGGCTCACCATCCCACGGCGCCTGGTGTTGATAACTTACTCGACCTCAAAGAGAGGGATCTCCAGGTCCTCGTCAAGAAGAAGGAGCTAGACGTTCCACTGAAGGGCAACCCCGGTATGCGGCAGGCTCTTTGGCTCAGCGAGCCCAACCTGCAGCTTGCTGAGGTAGCAATCCCCCTGAGCAAGGGTAAGGAGGATGGAAAGAAGATCTGGGATCAGTTGCAAGCGCACCTGCCGATGTTTGCGTTGTTCCAGAGCGACCGCAACAGCAAGGACTCTGACGGCGAAGTTCAGGCGCCAATGATGGCCGCCGTGACCCAAGCGCTGACTGAACTACAAGCGGAGATAAATGCGATCCAGACCAAGGTTCGGCAAAAGACCGAAGAGATCGCCAGCCTGACGCACGACGCATTAAAGACCATCGATCCGAACCTGGCCAAGGAACTGACCCCTCAGTTCACCCCGCCCACGCAGGCAAAGTGGAAGGGCCTCTTCTCGGTCAACATGGAAACCGACGACGGCATCCCGCTGAACAAACGCGGCAGCGGAATCCGTCGGCTAATCCTCGTCAGTTTCTTCAAAGCTGCGGCCGAGCGACGCCTCGCCAGCGGCGATAAAACACGCAGCATCATCTATGCGATCGAAGAACCCGAGACCGCCCAGCACCCTAACAACCAAAAGATTTTGATCGAATCCTTCAAGGCGCTGGCCGGGGATGACGGTTGCCAAGTCATCCTGACCACGCACAGCCCAGGCTTCGCGGCCGAACTACCTACAGACAGCATCCGTTACGTCACGCGCGACTTGGCGAAGAAGCCTTGCGTTGAGTCCGGCGTCGATGTTTTCGAGAGCGTTGCTGCGGCACTCGGCCTTGTGGCAGACAGCCGAGTGAAAGTCCTTATCTGCGTTGAAGGACCGACGGACATCGATGCGCTGAAGTGCCTGAGCCGCGCGCTGCACATCGCGGATCAAAGCCTGCCCGATCTTTCGAGTGATCGTCGTTTCGCATTTGTACCCTCCGGCGGGTCAACTCTGCAGCATTGGGTTGCCGGGCGTTACCTTGCAGATCTCGGCCGTAAGGAGGCGCACATCTACGATAGCGACGTTCCAGACTATGGCGCTGCGGTTGGCGCTGTTAACGCCCGCCAGGATGGTTCGTGGGCTACCCAAACGTTGAAGCACGAAATTGAAAGCTACCTCCACCCTGACGCCATCGAAGACGCGCTCGGGGTTGTCGTTGAGGTAGCCGATCACCTGAACGCCGACGGGCATGCTGTGCCGAAGGCTGTCGCTTTGGGAATGTACGCGGCGAATCCGGTTGGCGCCCCAATGAAGGACAGCACCGTCAAGAAGCTACTGGCGAGCAAGGCATTTCCTTGCATGACCGCCGACAGACTCGCCGAGCGAGATCCGAATGGCGAGGTCAGAGACTGGATGGTGCGCCTGTTGGCCATGCTCTAGCCTCGTTGCTGACGCGCGCCCTCACGGCTGGTAGCCGTCGCGCCACGCCAGGGCGAAAGCGTTGGCATCGACCTGCGGGTAGAGCGCCTGCACCTCGCGCACGATGCTGCCGTGCCAGTCCACCACGGTGCCGAAGACGTCGAAGGCGAGCACTTGCACATCGGGGAAGGGGGGCTGGCGCATGCGGGTGTCCTTGGCTTAAGACTTGCCTGATGAGGCGTAGCCCGCAGCATAGCGGGCGCCCCCGCCCGCGCGTTACAGCGCCCAGGTGCGCGGCACCGTGGCGGGCAAATTCCACAGCGCCGTGCGCCACGCGCCGCGCACGGCCTTCATCAGTTGCATGGCGGGCTCTACCTGGTGCGCAAGGGCCCGCACCACCACCACTCGCGGGTGGGGGCTGGTGGCGCCAGCGGTGGCGGCTAGGGGGTGGGCCTGCAGCACGGCGCGCGCTGCGTCCAGTGCCTGCTCGCGCCGGGTGCGGTCCAGTGCGGTGCCGGTGGCCAGCACCAGGGTAGCCAGGGTGGTGTGCCCGGCCAGGCCCAGCGGGCTGGTCAGCAGGCGCTGGTCTGCAGCGTCGATGACGCCGCGCTCCAGCCACACGCCGGGCAGTTCCAGGTGCTGCAACACGCGGCCTGCCGCAAAGGGCTGGCGGGCGTGGGGCAGGCCCAGGGCGGTCACGTCCCAGGCCATGCTTTCGGCGCCGGGCGCCAATTGCAGGGTGAGGTGGTTTTCGGCCTGGCAGGCGCTGTAGCACAGGCTCTCCAGCGGCAGCCATTCCAGCCGGGCGCCTTCGGCCACGGCAAGCTGCGTGCGCTGCAGGGCGGTGGCGCCTTCCGAGCGGTAAAAGCGCGTGGCGCCGGGCGTGGTGATGAGTGCGTGCGCGCCCGCTGCCACCTGGGCGTGCACTTCCAGCGTGTCGCCGCCCACCAGGCCGCCGGGCGGGTGCACCAGCACGTTGTGGCACACGCCGGGGCCTTCGGGGTACAGGCTTTGCAGCACGCGCAGCGGGCCGGTGTGGGCAAAGCGCAGCACGGTGCGGGTCTCTTCCGCCGTGTAGTCCAGGTCGAGCCGGGCGTGCCAGCTCATGGTTGGTGTGCTCTTTTTTTGATAGCTGTCGGCGCTTTTGCCATAAGCGCCAGGGGGCTTTTTTTGCTGAATGGGAGCATTTCAGCCGCCGTGCGCGCCCCGGTGCGCCCAGCCGGTGGTGTGGCGCTCGACCACGCTGAACAGCTCGTACATCACCATGGCCATGGCGCCCACCACCATCAGGCCCGCAAACGCCAGGCCCATTTGCATA
>CAZZAD010000241.1:0-3851 GCA_964652055.1 uncultured Burkholderiaceae bacterium
TGGCTCTGACCTTGTTTCACGCGCCTGATGTTTGCCACAGCATGACCGATGAGGATGGCTTGGACTGCGCGTGCGCTGCCATTGAGCTGCTGCTTCAGTACCGGCGCAAGCTGGCGACTGGCGAGCAGCCAGTGCTGACACAAGAGACGCAGCACATCCTGGCGCGCATCGAAGATGGCGCGTTCATGCCGACCACCCACTGAACTTCAAAGAGCGCTCCCAGTGAAAACAATCAAGATGACGCCGCAGCAGTGGCATGAAGTGCTGCCCAACCCACGCCAACGTGATACAGAAAACCGATCCAGGAAGGCTGAACACTTACGAGTGCTGCGGGATACGCACAAGACCGTGTTTGCCGCCCAACTTCCTGGCGGTGCGCTGGTGAAACTCGATGGTCACACCCGTGGCTACATGTGGGCGCATGGCCTGGCCGAGAAACCCCCCAGCGTAGATGTGGTGGTCATACCAGTTGAATCCATGGCCGAGGCCAAAGAGCTTTACAGCCACTACGACAGCGACCAGACCGTGGAAAAAGCACGCGACAAGATGTTTGGTGCATACCGAGAGGTGGCCATGAGTCCTGTCAGCGGGCTTATCAAAGCAGGCCCCATGACATCCGCTCTGAAGAAGCTGGGTGCTGGCGACATCTACCAACTCACCCGACAGTGGAAAAAAGAAATCGAAGCAATCGACAGCCTTGGCATTCCGGCCGGGAAGTTTTCTGCTGGTCTTCTGCTTGGTGCGCTGATTTTTGTCCGGGCGCGAGGGGATAGGGGGCTGGAGTTTGTGCGGCTGGTGGCTGCAGATGCCGGAACGCGCACAGAAGATGGAAGCGATGGGGTGGATGCCATTTGCCGCCACGCCTACGGCCCTGGCGCCAAAGGTGGCGAGGCCGTGATCCGCGACACCGCTGGACGCTTCTTGATGGCCGGTGAGGCTTGGCTGGCTGGCCGTCGCTACAAGCAAAACGTCAAAACCACAGACTTCCGCGAGTACATGGCGCGGTTCAAGAAGTGACAGGCACACCACCACCAAGGAGCGACCAATTGACAGCCAAGTTCCGCATCAACCTCAAGGACGCCGTGGATGACTTGGCCCCGCCGCCGCCGCCGTGCTTCTTCAACCGCAGCAGCTGGATGCAGTACCTGCAAAGCGCCGCCGCCGCCCAAAACCAGCGCAATGAGCCTGTGGTGATCCTCGTCGCCCAGGATGGTGCCGCCACTTTCAATTTTGATTTCCCCATGTGCGCGGACTGCACCCAGGTGAAGAGCCTGGAGATGACGCGCCAGGGCCGCTGCAACCCGCAGTACCTCACCAATCTCAAGGAGAAGCTGTCTTGACCACCCCACGCCTGCAGGGCGCCATTGAAACCATCCGCCAGGTGATAGCCGCCATCGGCCCGGCCCCGGCCCGCGACATCGAGCGCCACCCGGACACCGTGGCCGCCTGCCGCAGCAGCAAGACGAAGGCGCGCAGGCACATCGAGAGGCTGTACCAACTGGGCAAGGTCAAGAGCTGCGGGAGCCTGCAGCAGCCGAAATACTGGGTGGAGTGACCTGGCGTTGACTCCGACCAAAACCCCGTTGCAATTGGCAGGTAGTCAATTCAACGGGGTTTCTTCATGGCATCACAGTCTCGCAGGAGTGAGACACAGCGGCGCGCACTCACAGACTGGGCAGCGGTAGAGCGGGATTACCGGGCCACTCAGATGACGCTGCGCGAGCTGGCCACGAAGCACGGTTGCAGCCATGGGCGCATTGCCCAGCGCGCAAAGAAAGAAGGATGGACACGGGATCTGATGCCCGCCATCCAGCAAGCGACGGACACCAAGCTGATTGAGGCCGCAGTAAACAGCGTCCTAACCAACGAAGCTAACCGGGCTGCACAAGACCTAACCAACGCGGTCCTTTTAGCGGCAGAGGTCAATACCCAGATCATTCTCGGGCACCGCAAGGGGCTGAATCGCATCACCCGTATCAAGGAAACCCTGCTGGACCAGATTGAGCAGGCTGCAACGCTGATGCCCGACTTGGCGGAAGTGATCGAGATGGTGCGACAGCCCGACGACAACGGGGTGGACAAGGCCAATGACGCTTTGCGCAAGGCAATGAGCCGCAGTGGCCTGGTGGATGACCTGAAGAAGCTGGCCGAGATTGACGAGCGTGTA
This sequence comes from uncultured Burkholderiaceae bacterium, assembly GCA_964652055.1. Classification (GTDB taxonomy): domain Bacteria; phylum Pseudomonadota; class Gammaproteobacteria; order Burkholderiales; family Burkholderiaceae_F; genus CAZZAD01. Next base: position 2,168 of record CAZZAD010000241.1, read on the forward strand.
CGCAAGGGTGAGCGCGAGGCATTCAACATCACTGGGGCAACCGATGGCGACGATGGCCAGCCCAAACGCAAGCGTGTGATCCTCGATTTTGTGGACGTGGTTGCCAAGTGACCGCCGAAGCCTTCATCGACATTCGCGCCGAGTTCCCGGCAAAACTGCGCCCGCTATTCCAACCGCGCCGCTACAAGGTGATGCACGGCGGCCGGGGTGGTGGCAAGTCATGGGCAGTAGCCCGTGCGCTGCTGCTGATGGCCGCTGACCGCCCGCTACGCATTCTGTGCGCGCGTGAGGTGCAGAAATCCATGCGCGATTCAGTGCACCGGCTGCTCAAGGATCAGGTGGTAGCACTAAATCTGACCGACGAGTTCGAGATTCTGGACAACGAAATCCGGGGCGCGAATGGTTCGCTGTTCCTGTTCACCGGCCTGCAGGCGCACACGGTGGACTCCATCAAGTCGTTTGAGGGCTGCGACATTGTGTGGGTGGAGGAAGCCCACGGCGTGAGCAAAAAGAGCTGGGACACGCTGATACCGACGATCCGCAAGCCTGAGTCGGAGATTTGGCTGACGCTGAACCCTGATATGGACACGGATGAGACATGGCAGCGGTTCATTGCCACCCCAAGCCCTGACACCTGGACTTGTGAAATCAACTGGCGCGACAACCCTTGGTTTCCTGCGGTGCTGGAGCAGGAGCGTGTGAAGGCGCAGGCGCTGGACCCGGTGAGCTATGACCACATTTGGGAGGGCAAGCCCCGCCGCGTGGCCGAAGGGGCCATTTATCGCCATGAGATTGACCAGCTTTACACCGACAAGCGCGTGAGGCTGGTTCCCTATGACCCTGAGTTGCCGGTGCACAGCATTTGGGATTTGGGCTGGAACGATGCGATGACCATCATCCTGGCGCAGCGTGGGCCGCGCGAGGTGCGGGTGATTGGCTACATCGAGGACAGCAACCGCACGCTGGATTGGTATGTGGGCCAACTGGAGAAGCACCCGTACCGGTGGGGCACAGATTTTTTGCCGCACGACGGGCGGACCCGAAACTTCCAGACTGGCAAAAGTACCGAGGAACTGCTGAAAGACATGGGCCGCACGGTGCATGTGCTGCCGCAGACCAGCATTGAGGAAGGCATCAAGGCTGCGCGCCTGCTGTTCCCCAAGTGCTATTTCGACCAAGAAAAGACGCTGCGCCTGGTGGAGTGCCTGAAGCGCTACCGGCGCGACATCAACCAGAAAACGAATGAGCCGGGCGCCCCGCTGCACGACGAGTACAGCCACGGGGCCGACGCCTTCCGCTACCTGGGTCAAGCCGTGGATCTGATGACCAGCACGGTGAGCGATTCAGTGGCCGCATTCAAAAACCGCAAACGCAGCTGGAGATAACTGCCGTGAACATTTCCCCCGTCCTCAGCCCATCCGGCGAGCCCATGTTTTCCGTGGGCGGCAACCAGGCCTACAAGACCGCCGTCAAGCACGGCTATGTCGTCAGCCTGGAGTGGATTCGCCTGGGCAAGCACATCCGTGCTGCGATGTGCATCTGGCCTGCTAGCAATGTGTTCGTGACCGGCGAAGGGCAGGGTATCTGGACGATCACCCGCAACTGCATCACCGAGTTTGTGGGCTTCAACAAAGACGGCAAGTGCACAGGCGGGCCATCGGCGCATTGTTTCCGCGAGGCGCGC
>CAZZAD010000242.1:0-3794 GCA_964652055.1 uncultured Burkholderiaceae bacterium
ACGCAAGCCGTTGTGCGAGATGTGATCAAGAGACAGGGCGCAGGCCGGGGCGACGCAAGTTCTCTGCGTCGTTACCGCATGTTCACAATCGGCGGATCTTTTTCCAGCAGCTTGTCGCCGCTTTGCACACGCACCGTGTACTTGTAAATGCCGGGGCGGGTGTTGCGGTTCAGGCAGGTGTAGGCCAGGCCATCGGCGCTGATTTCGCAATTGATGATCTCGCGCTGCTGTGCATCCAGGGCCACGCTGTTGGGCGTGCCGCGAATTACTTTGTCGATGATCTCGCCCTCAATCACCAGCCCACGCTCTTTAGCAAAGCGCACATTGGCGCCGGCGGGCAACTTCCAGGTGACCTTCACGTCTTTCTCGCCGCCGCGGAAATACAGCGCAGCCGGTTGAATGTCGATCTGACCGTCTTTGACACTTACCTGCGGGGCGCTGTTCTCGTTGCTCAGTTTGTCTTTAACGCGTTCGTACTGCGCGCAACCGCCCAAGACCAGTGCCGCAGTCAGCGCGGTGATGCCTAAAAATCTATTCATGGTTTGCTCCTAAGCCAGTGGGTGAGAAAGAAATAAGAAGAAGGGGGCGAGAAGTTCGCACACACTCGCTGGGAGCGTCAATTTCTCCCGTGCCCTGTTTGCGCTCGACCACAACTATCATAGATGTATATAACATCAGCATTTTTTGAGGGTGAGTCATGTCGGTGGTCGGTACTTTGGTGTGGCGCGCGCACGAGCTCGATACCGCGCCCGGGCCTTGCGTGTCCTCGGGTCGGCCCGCGCTCGATGCGCAGTTGCCCGGCGGCGGTTGGCCGCAACAAGCGCTCACGGAATTGCTGCTGCCGTCTTGGGGTGTGGGTGAGTTGTCCCTGGTGTTGCCCGCGTTGGTATCGCAAGCGCGGGCGGGTCAATCGGTGATGTGGATGGCGCCGCCCGCCCTGCCCTACGCGCCTGCGTTGTTGCAAGCGGGGTTGCCGCTGGAGCAAATGGTGCTGGTGCAGCCGCACCGCGAGCGCGATGTCGGGTGGGCGCTGGAGCAAACCTTGCGCAGCGGGGCGATGGGAGTCGTGCTGGCGTGGTTGCCAGAGGTGCGTCGTCTGGCGAGCGGTGAACAACTGCGGCGTTTGCAGGTGGCCGCGGCGAGTAGCTCCACGCTGTGTTTTTTATTTCGCCCCTTGAGCGCACGCTCGCACCCTAGTGCTGCGCCCTTGCGCATTGCGCTTGCCGCGGCTGCGCCACAACGCCTGGCGTTGACGATCTTCAAACGCCGCGGCCCGCCGCAGGCTGCTGCCATGGTGTTGGATACGTCGCCTGATGCTGCGGCCAACGACGCCTGCTGACATGTTGTGGTGTGCGCTTTATTGGGCTCAGGCTCGCCAACCCGCGCAAGAAGCGCTGTGGGCCTTGCAGTTCACGCCGCGTGTATCGCCAGTGGGCGCGCAGGGCCTGCTGCTGGAAGTGAAAGGCAGCTTGCGATTGTTTGGCGGGCTCGATGCTTTGGTGCAGCAATTGCGGCAAAGCGTGGCCACGCGTTTGGCGGTGGCCACTACGCCGCAGGCTGCCTGGCTGTTGGCGCGTGGGCGCGATGGCGCATGTGTGCTCGATCCGGCCGCGTTGCCAGCGGCGTTATCACCCCTGCCGGTGAGCGTGCTCGATGCCGGTGCCGCGCACGTCCAGGTGCTCCAGGTGCTGTGGGGCCTGGGCGTGCGCACTTTGGGTGAGCTGTTGGCCTTGCCGCGCGCCGGCGTGGCGCGGCGCTTTCCCGCAGCGCTGCTCGATGAACTGGACCGCGCTCTGGGCATCAAGCCCGATCCGCGCCCTTGGTTTGAACCACCCGCCACCTTCGAGTTGACGCTGGAGCTGATGGCGCGGGTCGAGGTGGCCGAAGCCCTGCTCTTTGCTGCGCGGCGCCTCATCGCGCCGCTGTGTGGTTGGCTCGCCAGGCGGCACGCGGCCACGCGCGCGGTGCACTTCACCTTGCAGCATGACGACCACGCATCCACCGAATTGCCGCTGCGCCTGAGCAGCCCCGGCCGTGATGAAGCGCGCTTTGCCACCGTGTTGCGTGAAGTGCTGGGCCGCACGCCCCTGGCCGCGCCGGTGTACGGGTTGGGTTTGCGTTGCAACGAAGTGGAACTCGCTTCAGCGCTTGCTACAGAACTCTTTCCCACGCCGCGCGGACAACAGGAACAACAGCTGCAATTGCTGGAGCGTTTGCAGGCACGCCTGGGCCGCACACGTGTGTTGCGTATGTCGGCGCAACCCGACCATCGTCCCGAACACGCCTTTGCATTACACGCGTTTGATGAAAACCTGCCGCGCACTGCCGTGACGTGTGCCGGACCCCGCCCACTCTGGCTGCTGCCCGAGCCCGTGCCCATTGACGTGCACACCCTCACACCCGTGAGCGGCATCGAGCGCATTGAAAGTGGTTGGTGGGAAGGCGCCTGGTGCGCGCGTGATTACTGCGTAATGCGTGATGCGTCGCAGGCGTTGTTGTGGGTGTTTCGGCCGCGCGAACAGCCCACGCGCTGGTTTGTGCAGGGGTGGTTTGGATGAGTGCGGCAGATACGTCGCCCCGGCGCAGGCCGGGGCCCAATTTGGAGCGCCCGCAATGGGATCCCCGCCTGCGCGCGGATGACGGACAGGCTCCGCCCTACGCCGAACTGCATTGCATCTCCAACTTCAGTTTCCTGCGCGGCGCCTCGCACCCCGAAGAACTCGTCGAGCGCGCCGCCGCGTTGGGTTACCGCGCCCTGGCCCTCACTGATGAATGTTCACTCGCCGGCGTGGTGCGCGCACACGTGGCGGCCAAAGAACACAAGTTGCCGCTACTCATCGGCGCCGAATTTCAACTCACCACGCCGCAAGGTATGCCGCACGCCCGCGTGGTGGCGCTGGCCACCGACCGCACGGGCTACGGCAATTTGTCCGAGTGGATCACCCAGACGCGCATGCGAGCGCCCAAGGGGCACTACCTCGCGTATCCACAAGACCTTGAAGGTGGCTTGCCGGGTTGTTTGTTGTTGTTGCTTGGTCAACATGAACACGCCCTTTGGCTGCAACGCTGCTGCCCGGGCCGCGTGTGGCTTGTAGCCGAGAACCTGTTGCGCGCCACCGATGGGCCGCGCATCGAATCCATCGAACACGTGGCACGCGCCACGGGCCTACCTATCGTGGCCGCGGGCGACGTGCACATGCACCGGCGTTCACGCAAAGCGTTGCTCGATGTGCAGGTGGCCACGCGCACAGGTCGCCCCGTGGCTGAATGTGGTTTTGATCTGGCCAGCAACGCCGAGCAGTACCTGCGCCCGCGGGAACGTTTGGCCGCGCTGTATCGGCCCGAGTGGTTGGCTCAATCAGTGGCGGTGGCTGCGCGCTGCACCTTCTCGCTCGACGAGTTGCGCTACGAATACCCGCAAGAGCTGGTGCCCGTCGGGCAAACCCCGGCCACCCACTTGCATGCATTGACGCAAGCCGGTGCACACCGCCGCTTCCCGCAAGGCGTGCCCCCGTCCGTGCGTGCGCTGATCGAAAAGGAACTCGCCCTCATTGCCGAGTTGAGTTACGAGCCCTACTTTCTCACCGTAGAAGACCTGGTGCGCTTTGCACGCGCGCGCGGCATCTTGTGCCAGGGGCGCGGCTCGGCCGCCAACTCGGTGGTTTGTTACTGCCTGGGCATCACTGAAGTTGATCCGCGCCGCTGCAATGTGCGTTTCGAGCGCTTTACCAGCCGCGAACGCAACGAGCCGCCGGACATCGACGTGGACTTTGAACATCAGCGGCGCGCAGAAG
>CAZZAD010000243.1:0-3783 GCA_964652055.1 uncultured Burkholderiaceae bacterium
GCTGGACCCCATTTCCACCGCCAAGATTGAAGAGCTGATCGAGGAACTCAAGCAGGACTACACCGTGGCCATCGTCACGCACAACATGCAGCAGGCCGCGCGCGTGTCGGACTACACCGCCTATATGTATCTGGGTGATCTGGTGGAGTTTGGCGAGACCGAAAAAATATTTATCAAACCCAAAAAACGCGAGACCGAGGATTACATCACCGGCCGCTTTGGCTAGTTTGTGTCTGAGCATGAGGCAAGTGGTGGCGCGGTTGCTTTTCCCTCACCCTCGCTCCCTCTCCCTGGGGGGGAAGTTAAAAGCCCCTCTCCCCCCGGGAGAGGGGTTGGGGTGAGGGAAGTCAGTGCAACCACATTAGGCATTTTTTTTGCAAAAGGATTTCATCAATGAGCGGCGATCATTCTTCCAAGCAATACGACCAGGAACTCGAATCCATGCGCTCGCGCATCCTGCACATGGGCGGGCTGGTCGAATCCCAGCTGAAAACAGCGATTGATGCCTTTGAGCGCGCCGATGTGGCGCTGGCCGAAACGGTCATCCTGGCCGACAAGCGCGTGAACGATCTGGAGCTCGACCTCGATCACGCCGTGAACAACGTCATCGCGCGGCGTCAACCCACAGCGGGTGATCTGCGCATGATCATGGGCGTGGCCAAGGCCATCACCGATCTGGAACGCATTGGTGACGAAGCCACCAAAATTGCCCGCGCCGCGCGCTGGTTGCATGAGAAGGAAGGTCCGGCGCGTCTGAGCCGCATTCCGGATATTCGCGCCTCGGGTGACATCGTGGCCTCCATGCTGCATCGTTCACTCGATGCGTTTGCACGGGTCGACGCCACGGCAGCAGTGGCCATCATTTCTGATGATGAAGATGTGGACGAACGCTTCCGCGCCATCTTGCGCCAGCTCATCACCTTCATGATGGAAAACCCGCGCACCATCTCCGCTGCGCTGGACACCGTGTGGGTGGCCAAAGCCATCGAGCGCATAGGCGATCACGCCAAGAACATTGCCGAGCACGTGATCTACATCGCCCGTGGCGCCAACGTGCGTCACAGCTCGCCCGAAGAAGTGGCGCGCGCCGTGGCGGGCGGGTAAGTCCTGCGTCACATGTCCGCTTCAATCCTCATCGTTGAAGACGAACCCGCCATTCAGGAACTGGTGTCCTACACCTGTACCAGCAACGGCTATCAGGTGAGCCGTGCGGAATCGGTGGCGGTGGCTTGGGACCAGATCCGCGCGCAGTTGCCTGACCTGATCATTCTCGACTGGATGCTGCCCGACCGCACCGGCATCGAACTGCTGCGCGAACTGCGCACGCAAGAGCGCACGCGCAACGTGCCCGTCATCATGCTCACTGCGCGCGGTAGCGAGCCCGACCGTGTCAGTGGTCTGGATGCGGGGGCCGATGACTACATCGTCAAACCCTTTTCGCCGCGTGAACTGATTTCGCGCGTGCGTGCGGTGTTTCGTCGTCGGGCGCCCCAGCATGGGGGTGAGTTGCTCGAATACGGCCCACTGACCATTGACCCCGCGCGACACGAGGTACGGGTCAACGATCAACCGGTCACCGTCGGCCTGGCCGAATTCAAGTTGCTGAAGTTTTTAGTGGGTCACCCCGAGCGCGTGTTCTCGCGCGCGCAGTTGCTTGATCTCGTCTGGGGCGATCACGTGTACATCGAGGAGCGCACCGTGGATGTGCATGTGCTGCGGCTGCGCAAGGCGCTGATGGCGCAACAGGCGGCGCATCTGGTGCAGACCGTGCGCGGTCTGGGTTATCGCTTGTCCACACAGGTTGCAACGTGAACGCGCCCGAGTCAGAGCGCCCCGGTCTGACCCTGGCCACCGTGCGCATGGTGCTGCCCGCGCTACTGCGCATGGCCGTGCTCTCGGGCGTGGCGTTTGTGTTGAGTGTTTTTTTTGGTGTTCAAGCTGGCCTGTGGTTCGCGGTGTTGTCGTTTGGATTTTTGTTGTTCCTTCATTTGTTTTACCTGGCCTTGCTGGGCCGCTGGGTAGAGCGGCCACGCCTGGAGAGCATCCCCGATGGGTATGGCGCCTGGGCCGAAGTGTTTGCACGCCTGTATCGCGACCGTCGCACCAGCGAACGCAACGAGCGCCGCCTGGTGGAGAACGAAGATCGCTTTCGTCGCACCATCAGCGCGCTGCCCGAAGGCATTGCGCTCATCGATGCCGCCATGCAGATCGAATGGTGCAACCCCGTAGCCGAGCAGCATCTGGGTATCAGTTTGCGCGGCGATCAAGGCTTGCGCCTGACCAACCTGGTGCGCGATCCGTCCTTTGTGGCGTACATGACCTCGGGTCGCTTTAATGAGCCGCTCACCTTTAGCCCGCTGGCCGCGTCGGGGTTGATGTTGTCCGTCATGGTGGTGGCCGTAGAGGCCACACGCTCCATTGTGGTCACGCGCGACGTCACGCAAAGCGAGCGCGTGGATGCCATGCGGCGCGATTTCGTGGCCAATGTGTCGCATGAACTGCGCACACCGCTCACCGTCGTCAATGGTTTTCTGGAAACCCTGATCGATGCTCACGCCGTCACTGCCCCGGTTCATGTGCGGCATCTGCACCTGATGCATGAGCAGGCCACGCGCATGCAGCTGCTGGTCGAAGACCTGCTCACCTTGTCGCGTCTGGAGTCGAGTGAAAACCCGCCCGTGGAAGAAAGCTTTGACGCGGCCGAACTCACACAAGGACTGGCCACCGAAGCCCGAGCACTATCAAACGGCCGGCATACGCTCGAATACATCACGCCTGCGCAGGCACTGACCCTGACCGGCAGCCGCGACGAGCTGCGCAGCGCTCTGGGCAACCTGGTGTCCAACGCCATCCGCTACACCCCCGAGGGCGGCCGCATCGCGTTGCGTTGGGTGGTGGACGAACCGGGCGCACGCTTCGAGGTGGAAGACAGCGGCATCGGCATCGCCCCGGAACACATTCCGCGCCTGACCGAACGCTTCTATCGCGTCGACAAAAGCCGTTCCCGAGAAACCGGCGGCACCGGCCTGGGCCTGGCCATCGTTAAACACGTCCTGCTACGCCACGGCGGCCACCTGGACGTGCGCTCGCAGGTGGGGCAGGGCAGCGTGTTTGCGGCGTGGTTGCCGGTTGCCCGGGTACACGTGTCTGGGGCATTGCAACGCGAAATTGCTTAGGCAGGGTCGCAGCGCACCGTGTGCTCGCTTATGGCGCTGGGTTGGCGGGTCGATTAGCCCAGTAGTCGCCGTCGGCTTGTCGGTTGATCTCTTGCTTCTGAAAAATTTCTGCTTCCTGCATGGCAGCGCTAAAACCTATGCGCCCAACAGTAGACTGGAGCTCCGCTGTGGGCGCATGTGAATTGAAATACTCCCAACCATTCCTCCGCCTGCTGACACCATTGAGCCAGTCAGAGGAGGCATACGCCAACGGAAGAATTCCGAGCTGCACATCACCCGTCTTATGCGCGATGTCTTTTGCCGCTCGGTTTGCTAGATCCCGATCACCGGTTGCTTTGAGTACCAGGCCGGCAGCAACCGCGGCTTGGAAGGATCGAGGATCTCGGAACTCGGTGGTGGCAGTGAGTTTGGAGTTGATGGTGATGGTGTCATTATCAATACGAACTGCTTGAAGCCAATTCGACACCTCTTTGGGCTTGGTGAATCCAGCAAACTCATTGGGTCTATACGCATCCGTATCTTTCCGTTCTGCCGTGATCTGCACAGAAGTCATGCTAGGGCCTGTCATCAATTATTGATCCTCAAGCGTTAGCTGCCGATTGCAACA
>CAZZAD010000244.1:0-3767 GCA_964652055.1 uncultured Burkholderiaceae bacterium
CTTACGATGTTGGCCATGACCTTTTTCTCATCGTAGCCTTCCGCTTCACGCTCTTCAATGGTGATAGCGCCATGCGGGCAGTGGCCGACGCAGGCGCCTAACCCGTCGCAGAACAGGTCGCTGATGAGGCGCGCCTTGGAGCGGCCGAAGCTCATGGCGCCCTTGCCGCCGGCCCCGCCGCCCTGCATCTGCCGCATGAAGAAAATCCACACGCCGATGAGCAGAATGACCGGACCAAAGGCGTACAGGAACTGCGCCATGGCGGACTGACCTTCCTCCTGCTTACCACGCACTTCAACGCCGGACTTCACAAGGTCGCCCACCATCCACAGATCCCCTGGGTTGACCAGGCTGTACTCACGCCCTTCACTCGGCGTGACCTTGAGCGTGCGCCCTTCAATCTCCACGCGCTTGAGACGACCATCCTTGGCCTGCTGCATGAACTCGGTGTAGCTCACCGACTCTGCGGGTTTGGCCGGGCCGCTGAATTGCTTGAAGACGGTGAAAAGCACCAGCGCAATCACCAACCAGACGGCGGCTTTGGCAAGCATGTTGTTGTTCAAGGGGAAGCTCCGGAAAGTGGCGCGTGCGCCGGAAATATGGGGGGCAGACAAAAAGTGCGGGTCATTCTATGCCCAATACCCCCGGGCTCAGTCTCATGAAATGCCCGGGGACCATGGCGGGGTTGAGAGGGAATCTGCGCCGCACATGGAGCGCAACCTCGTCAAATCAAGGGGCTGCGTAGAGCAAAGGCCGAAACTCAGCAACAGCGCTGGGGGATTCCCGCACGCTGCCTAATCCAAAAGCAGTGACGAAAATGAAAAATCAAGGTCGCAGCTGTGGCCAAAATCCACTATCGAAAAGTGATGGGGCCAGGATTGGGATCCACCCCCAATATCGAATGTATGTCTTTGGGTGGAACGATACGTATTGGATCCACCCATCCCTCAAGATGCCGCGTCTCCGGATGAAACAAGAAGTTCTGCTTCTTTGAATCCACCCCACGACGCCAACCTTGCAGGGCTCCAGTCAAGTGGGTGTATTCACTTGATGATGCATAACCAAAGTGTCGATGGGCCGCATCCACCCATTGATCAATAGCCAATTTCACTTCGCCATAACGATCATCGTTGCGACCCAGGGCATCAAAGTGCGAACCATCAACACCCTTAATTATTTTTACCTTGAGCACATTGGGCGTGACCCTCTCAACCGGTGGAACAACATGTGATCCCAACGCTTTGGAAAGTTCATTGACACCCAATGCCGTTTCCGAAGCAAGTTGTTCGAGCTGCGCTTGGCTTAGATCAATTTTTAATCTTCCCCAAAAATTGTCAGGCGAAAAAACGACAGGCGAAAAAACCTTTGCTGCGTGCTTACCGTCTGGGTAGGGGTACACCGTCGAGTAACCGCCACGACCAATCGGGATACTCAAGTTACGTAGGGCATTGCGATATGCAGATAACTTCGGGAACTTATGCATGAGCACTGAATGCGCAGGATGCGTATCAAATACGTTGACAACCGCTAAGTCCACATCCACCGGATGCACTCGCCGCACCGTTTCCAGCGCACCAATGATTCTCGTTTGTTCCACATGAGTAAGACCACCCTTGACACCGTTATCCAGCAGGGCTCCCACGCTGGAATAGCGCCCCTGCGCATCCATGACATGAGTTTCTCTGGCCATCCGGATTCCGTCCTGCATGGCTTTTGGATCCTCCAGGGAGGAATACGGACGTGTTCCCCACTTGGGAACAACCAAATCCTGCCCCCCCCCCCCCAGACCAGGCGTGTCATTGACTTCAGGTGACCCGTCTGGGCGTACCGCAAGATGTATCCCCAAGTTTGTGGGCAACGCATGAGGCACCAAACCTTCATTCGCATCCACCCAACGCCGCTCAGGCTTGCCGCTGTGCTGCGGGAGTCCTGCGGTGGGATCAGCCAGGTATTCCTCTTTGAGCGGACGCGGGCCGGGCAGACCGCCTTCGTGCACGGTGGCACCTCGGGCTTCGCCGTTGTAGGGCGCGAGCCCGGGCAAAGGGCCTGCCGCCAGCTTGGGGCTGCGCTGAACCAGAGATGTCACGTGGTTCACCAGGGCACTGGCCACCGCAACGGGTGCCAGCCACGGAACACTCATCCCAACCGTTGCCAACGCACCCGAGGCAGTGGTGGGTTTTTTCTGAAAGAAGTCTTGTATACGCGGGCCCGTGGCATCTGGATCCTGCACCCTGAGGTTTAGGAGGGCTCTGGCGGATGGAGAAGTGGGCGGGGTTGTGACGGCCTGATGCAGCGGATGTGCGTCAAAGTTCACATGACCCTGGGGTTGGCCCGCGCCGGGTTGAACCACGTGGCTGGCGCCCATCCACTCGGTATGGCTGAGGGCAACGCCGCGCGTAACCGGATTGATGAGGACGGGATAGGGCATGAGGGGAAACTAGCTTGAAGTGGCCGAATGCTCCACGACCCTGGGGCGCGCGGCAAGAGCCACAGATGTTTTTTTCTTGGTGCCACGCAATCAGCGATGCTTCAAACCCCGCGCCAGCAGATAGGTCTCGGCCGATTCGGCCCGCGAGGCTGCGGGTTTGCGGCTGGCAACGGATACGAACGCTTTTTTCAGCGCTTCCACATACTGGCTGTAGCCACTGCCCTGGAACACCTTGACCAGAAACACGCCATCGCGCTTGAGGTGGGTTTGCGCAAAATCCAGCGCCAGCTCGCACAGGTGCAGGGAACGCGCGGCGTCTGACACGGCAATGCCCGAGAGGTTGGGCGAAATGTCTGAGAGCACCACATCCACCGCCTCACCGCCGAGCGCCTGGGTCAACTCGTGAACCACGGCGTCTTCATGAAAGTCGCCCTGGATGAAGGTCACATCGGCAACGGGATCCATGGGCAGGATGTCCATGGCCACGATGCGGCCGCGCAATGGACCGCTCTTGGTGAGCCGCTCACGCACCACCTGGGTCCAACTGCCCGGCGCCGCGCCCAGGTCCACCACCGTCTGGCCAGGCTGGAGCAGATGGTCTTTGTCATCAATGCCGATGAGCTTGTAGGCCGCGCGCGAGCGGTAGCCCGCCTGGGTGGCCGCCTTGACGAAAGGGTCGGTCACATGGCGGCGCAGCCATTCGGGGTTGGAGCGATGTTTGCGTTTGGCGATGGGCATGGGGATTTAGGAGGTGATAATCGCCCCCCTTACGGAGGTCACATCATGTCTGAAGCTGAACAACCTAACGATGGCAACGCGGGCGGTGCAGGCGCCGAACTACTACTCACGCCCAAAGAACGCCAAACGCTCAAGGGACGCGCCCACAAACTCAACCCGGTGGTGCTGCTGGGCAATGCGGGGCTGAGCGAATCGGTACTCAAGGAAATTGACCGGGCCCTGACCGCTCATGAACTCATCAAGATCCGCGTACCCATGGACGACGATGCCGAGCGCAGCAAGTTGTTTATCGACATTGCCACGCGTCTGTCGGCCGCACGTGTGCAAAGCATAGGCAAGGTGCTGGTGCTCTACCGCCCGTTGCCCGAGGGTGAACAGGGCGCCGAGGTCAGCCATCACACCAGCAGCAATGCGCACTACAACGCGCCGTCAGGCCGCTCCAACCGGCCGCAGTTTTCACCGCGCAGTGCGGTGATGCGTAAGGCGGGGCGGTCGCGCTGATTCGACGAACTGCTTCCAACGCACTGAACCATCGTCACCCCGGCACAGGCCCTGTCTCTTGATCACATCTTTTACTTCGTTGCGGCGTCGTTCCCTCACC
>CAZZAD010000245.1:0-3437 GCA_964652055.1 uncultured Burkholderiaceae bacterium
AAGGCGCGACTCCAAAAGGGTCGGAATGGGCGAAGCACTGCACTAGTGCAGTGCTGTAGCACGGCAAGGACGCCGCAACAACGTTGTCGCTTCTAATGCGAATTGGAATAAGAAAGGTTTACCGAGGAGAATCAGCCAACACGCCCTTGCTGGGCCGGCCGACAACGTCATCACCCGCATCAAAAACCAGGTGCTGACCGACACGCAACTGTAAATCCACTGGGTACGCGTAGCGATAGCCGGTGAGGTGATCGATGACCGTGGCCGCGCCACCACCCGGCAATATGGTCTTGAGCAAAGCGCTAGTGGTGTTGCCACGGGACACGGCCGTAGCACGCGCAGTCATGGCGCCGCGCTGACACTGGACTTCCAGATCACTCGAAGAGCGGCGCACGCTCAGCGCGAACATGGGCGAACTGCCGAAATATTCTTCCGAACCATTGGAAACACGACAGCGCATGCCTTCCACGGCATGACCGCGCGCATCCAGGGTCTGCACATTGATCACCTGAGTCGGTTCACCGGTCAGCGTGGCGCAGCCCGACAGCATCGCCACCGGCACCAGGGCCAGCAGGGCAATCCGTCTCACTGTGCATTGCTCGAACATTGCGCTCGGTTCCGATGAGGATTTAGGGTGGCTCTCTATGGACACCGATCCTACGGATACCCGGCACTTTGCAAAGTCGCGCATGAGGCGGCCAGAAGGATGATTTCTTCGCTTTGCACCTCAATTGTGAGCAAATACCCCCCTATTTCTTTCGATTGCACGCGTTGCAGCAAACCGAGCCAACGCCCGGCCGGTGTGGGTGGCGCGTTGTGCCAGTTCCCGCGGCGCGCATTGCGCAATCACACGCCCGCCCGCGCCGCCACCTTCGGGGCCCAGGTCCATCACCCAGTCGGCTTGCGCAATGACATCCAGGTTGTGTTCGATCACCACGACGGTGTTGCCGGCATCGACCAGACGATGCAACACGGTCACCAGTTTTTCCACATCGGCCATGGCCAGACCCACGGTGGGCTCATCGAGCACGTAGAGCGTGTGCGGGCCGCGTGTGGCGCGGCCCGTGCGCGTCAGGCCCGTATCGAGCCGCGCTTTGGCTAGCTCCGTCACCAACTTCAGGCGCTGAGCCTCACCGCCGCTTAGCGTCGGCGAGGGTTGGCCCAAGGTGAGGTAGCCCAGTCCTACGTCTTGTAACAAGCGCAGCGGATGCGCAATGGAAGGGCTGGCGCCGAAGAATTCGACGGCCTCATCCACTTCCATCGTCAGCACCTCGCCTGCGCTTTTGCCGCGCAGTTTCACGCCCAGGGTGTCCACGTTGAAGCGCTGACCGCCGCACACATCACAGCGCAGTTTCACTTCGGGCAGGAAGCTCATCTCAATGGTGCGCAGGCCCTGGCCTTCACACGCATGACAGCGGCCCTCGCCGGTGTTGAAAGAGAAACGCGCCGCGCTGTAACCACGGATGCGCGCCTCTTGCGTATCGGCAAACAGTTTTCGGATCGTGTCCCAGAAGCCCACGTAGGTCGCAGGGCACGAGCGTGGGGTTTTGCCGATGGGGGTTTGATCGACTTCCAGCACGCGGTCGATGGCTTCAAAGCCTTCGATGCGCTCGCAACCCGTCCAGGTGCCATCAAAACCGGCGCGCGTTTGCCGAGCCGCGGTAGCGCGTTGCAAATTGGTGAGCAACACGTCGCGCGCCAGCGTGGATTTGCCACTGCCACTGACGCCGGTGACCGCGGTCAGGCGCCCCAAGGGCACATGCGCCGAAACGGATTTGAGGTTGTGCAGTTGGGCGCCGATCAATGCAAGCCGCGGAGTGTGAGGTTCCACCTTGCGCCGCGCGTGTTCGGGAAAGGGCAGCGGATTCTTCAGGTAGCGGCCAGTGAGCGATTCGGGCGCGCGCATCAGGTCATCGATGGTTCCTTGCGCCACCACGCGCCCGCCGCGCACCCCGGCACCGGGGCCGATGTCGATCACGTGTTGCGCGCGGTGGATGGTGTCTTCGTCATGCTCCACCACGACCAGGGTGTTGCCCTTGGCTTCAAGCGCACTGAGGGCGCCCAGCAAC
This sequence comes from uncultured Burkholderiaceae bacterium, assembly GCA_964652055.1. Taxonomy (GTDB): domain Bacteria; phylum Pseudomonadota; class Gammaproteobacteria; order Burkholderiales; family Burkholderiaceae_F; genus CAZZAD01. Next base: position 2,070 of record CAZZAD010000245.1, read on the forward strand.
ACATGGTTATCGCGCGGGTGCAAACCGATGGTGGGCTCATCCAGCACGTAGCACACGCCCTGCAGGTTGGAGCCCAGTTGCGCGGCCAGGCGGATACGCTGCGCTTCGCCCCCCGAGAGCGTGGGTGCTGCGCGATCCAGCGCGAGGTAACCCAGCCCCACTTCCTCAAGAAAATCGAGCCGCGCACGCACTTCGCTGAGCACGTCACGCGCAATGGCTTCATCGCGGCCGTGCAAGTGAATTGCGGCGAACAACCCCTTGGCTTCCGACACGGAACCGGCGGCCAGCTGCGCTATGGAGCGGCCCTGCCATTGCACGGCCAGCGCCGTGGGGTTGAGGCGCGCACCGTGGCAGCTCTCACACGGCGCCACCTCATCACCTTCGGCGGCCGTCCATGCCGTTTCTTCGCCGCTTTGCTCGGCATCAAAGCCGGGCAACTTCAGCCCGGTGCCAAAGCAGCCGGTGCACCAACCGTGTTTGCTGTTGTAGGAAAAAAGGCGCGGGTCAGGCTCGGCAAACGAAGTGCCGCACGAGGGACAAGCGCGCTGGGTGGAGTAGATGTGCGTATCGAGGGGCACGTTGGCGTGCCCGGCCTCCACTGCTTCTTTAAGCCGATCGAGCGGCGAGAGCACGTTGACCACGCCGTGGCCCAACTCCAGCGCGCTGGTGAGCAATGCGCGCAGTTTGGCTTCGTCGCTGGCGTACACCACCAGATCGCCCACGGGCAGTTCGATGGTGTGTTCACGAAAACGATCCAGCCGTGGCCATTTGCTGGTGGTGATGAACTCACCGTCCACACGCAGATGGGTGTGGCCTTTCTTCTTGGCCCAACGTGCCAAATCCGTGTACAGCCCCTTGCGGTTGACGACGAGCGGGGCCATCAGCCCAATATGCCGGCCGCGGTAGTCGCGCAGCAGGCTGGCCACGATGGATTCAAAACTCTGCGGCTGCACCGGCACTTTGCAGGCGGGGCAGTGCTGCACGCCCAGCTTCATGTAGAGCAGGCGCAGGTAGTGATAGACCTCGGTCATCGTGGCCACGGTGCTCTTGCGCCCGCCGCGCGAGGTGCGCTGCTCTATGGCCACGGTGGGCGGTATGCCGTAAATGGCTTCCACATCGGGCTTGCCCGCGGGCTGCACGATGGAGCGCGCGTAGGCGTTGAGCGACTCAAGGTAACGCCGCTGCCCTTCGTTGAACAGGATGTCAAAAGCCAGCGTGGATTTGCCGCTGCCGGATACGCCGGTGATGACGGTGAAGGTGTCGCGCGGGATGTCGACGTCGATGCCCTTGAGGTTGTGCTCGCGGGCGTGGCGGATGCTGATGACGTTGCTTGCGGTCGATTCCCTCCCCTTCAAGGGGAGGTTGATG
>CAZZAD010000245.1:3447-3763 GCA_964652055.1 uncultured Burkholderiaceae bacterium
GCCCCCGCCGGGGCGAAAGAGGGGGCGTGAACAGCCCCATTTGGCCGCGTATCTGAACGAGGGGGAGTGCAGGTGCCGAGGGCAGTTGGGGCAAGTGGCGCGCTCTCTGCGGCTTGCTGCAAATAGCGGGCGCTGGGCTCTTGTACGGCGAGGGCTGCGCCCTGGGCGTGCTGCGCCGCAGACAGTTCGTATGGGTTGGGGGGCGCCACCACCACGTGCACCTCGCCCATCGCCTGGGCGTAGTCGCGCAGGGCGCGGGCGGTGTGGGAGCTGGGGTGCTGCATCAGTTGCGCAGGCGTGCCCTGCGCCACCAGCA
>CAZZAD010000246.1:0-3747 GCA_964652055.1 uncultured Burkholderiaceae bacterium
GGTGGGGATGGGGTACGTTACGAAGGAAGGTTTCCCCGCACAACCCCATCCCCACCCCCCCCCTCCCCTCCCCTCCCCTTGAAGGGGAGGGAGTACATGCCGCAATGAACTCGGGCCGAGGCGAAGAAAACCGTGCCGCGAATTGCGGAACGCTCAATCGGCACTTGGGGATGCATGCAGGCGATAACCCACGCCGTGCAGGGTTTCCAGTCCGTGAAAACCGGCCTGCGTCAACGCCTGTCGCAGCAGATGAATCTGGGCGCGCAGGGCATCGGGGCCGGGCGTGTCGTGGGGCCACAGTGCGGTTTCGAGTTCAGTGCGGGTGACCACGCGGCCCGGATCGCGCAGCAGCAGTTCGAGGATTTGCATGCTGCGTGGCGCGAGCTTGAGTGCTGTGGCGCCCACATGCACCTGATGCGTGCGCCGATCCAGACGCAACGCACCGACCTGACGCAGATCATCGACCAGCGCACCGCGCGCGCGCCGGTCCAGCGCCTTGAGGCGTGCATCGACCTCGGCCAACACAAAGGGTTTGGTCAGGTAATCGTCGGCACCCTGGTTCAGGCATTCGATCTTGCTGCTCAACGCATCGCGCGCGCTGAGCACCAGTACCGGCGTGCTGCGCCCGAGTGTGCGGCGCAGGTGGTTCAGCACTGCAAGCCCATCGGCGCGGGGCAGGCCCAGATCGAGCACGATCACATCAAACGTATCGGCACTGACGCGCGCCATGGCGGCGGCACCGTCGTGCGCGTTGTCCACACTCCAGCCCTGTCCTTCCAGGTACTCGACCAGATTGGCGGCCAGGGTCGGGTCGTCTTCAACGACCAGCACACGGCTGGGGGAGGGGGTGGTGGACATGGTGTGAACGGTCAGCCCTGCAGACGCTGCAACACGTCCTGCCCGTAGTGCTCAAGTTTTTTCTCGCCCACACCGCTGATGCCGCGTAGTGCGGCCAGAGTGCTGGGGCGTGCGGCGGCAATGGCGCGCAAGGTTTCGTCGTGAAAGATCACATAGGCGGGCACGCCGCGCGCTTTGGCCACTTCGCTGCGCCAGGCGCGCAGTTGCTCGAACAGGGGCGAGTGATCTGACGATGCGCCAGGGTCTGTGTCCGCGCGCGTGCGTCCCTTGGCTTTCTTGCGGGTGCGTTCCACGTGACGGCGTACCGAGATGGGCACCTCACCGCGCAACACCGGGCGCGCGGCGTCCGTCAGGCGCAGCACGTTGAAGTGTTCGGAATCCACCTCCACAAATTTGAGCGCCACCAACTGGCGCAGCAGCACGCGCCATTGCGCCTCAGAAATGTGCGCGCCGATACCAAAGGTGCTGAGCTTCTCGTGCCCGAAGCGCGCCGTTTTTTCCGTGACTTTGCCGCGCAGCACATCGAGCACGTGCATGGCCGCAAAGGCGCAACCGCTGGACTGCTGGCAGCGGTAGATGCACGAGAGCAGCTGCTGGGCGGCTTCGGTGGCGTCCCACACATCGGGCGGCTCCAGGCAGTTGTCGCAATTGCCGCAGGGCGGGCTGGCCTCGCCAAAGTAGGCCAGCAGGCGCACGCGGCGGCAGTCGGACGCTTCGGCCAGACCCAGCATGGCGTCGAGCTTGGCGGTGGACAGGCGCTTGTAGGTGTCGTCGGCTTCCGACTGGTCGATGAGGCGGCGCTGCTGCACCACGTCCTGCAGGCCATAGGCCATCCAGGCCACCGCCGGTTGTCCATCGCGCCCCGCGCGGCCGGTTTCCTGGAAGTAGCCCTCCACACTTTTGGGCATGTCCAGGTGCGCCACAAAACGCACATCAGGTTTGTCGATGCCCATCCCGAAAGCAATCGTCGCCACCATCACCACGCCGTCGGACTGCATGAAGCGCGTCTGGTTGGCGCGGCGCACCTCGGGGCCCAGGCCGGCGTGATAGGGCAGGGCGTTGATGCCCGCTGCGGCCAGCGTGACGGCCACCTCTTCGACCGTGTTGCGCGCCAGGCAATAGACGATGCCCGATGCGCCCGCGTGTTCGTCGCGAATGAAGCGGATCAACTGCTCGCGCGGCTCGTGTTTCTCAACGATGCGATAGCGGATGTTGGGCCGGTCAAAACTGGCCACAAAACACTGCGGTTCATGCAGCAGCCGTTGCACGATTTCTGTGCGCGTGGGCCCGTCGGCCGTTGCCGTCAGTGCAATGCGTGGCACCTGGGGCCAGCGTTCACGAAGCACCGAGAGCTGACCATATTCCGGCCGAAAGTCATGCCCCCACTGCGATACGCAGTGCGCCTCGTCTATGGCAAAAAGAGCCAGCGGGCAAGCATCGAGCAGCGCCAGCGTGCTTTGCATCAGCAGGCGTTCGGGGGCCACGTAGAGCAGATCGAGATCACCGGCGCGCAGGCGGCGCATCACGTCCGAGGCTTCGCGCGAGCTCAGGCTCGAATTCAGATACGCCGCGCGCACCCCCAGCTCATCAAGAGCGGCCACCTGATCCTGCATCAGCGCAATCAGGGGAGACACCACAATGCCCACGCCCTGGCGCAACAGCGCGGGAATCTGGTAACACAGCGACTTGCCGCCCCCCGTGGGCATCAGCACCAGCGCATCACCTCCGCCCACCACGTGGTCGATGACTTCGCGCTGAAAACCGCGGAAGCGGTCGTAGCCGAAAACCTGCTTCAGAAGTTGGGGGGCATCGCGTTGCATAGGGGGGGCGAGGTTAGCCCAATCAATCTGTCGAGGTGGTGTAAAACTGCGGCCTTGTGCCTATAGGAAGGCAAATAGAAAGATGAAAGTATGTAGGTTGGGGTGAGTGCAGCGAACCCCAACATCGGTGCTACGTCAATGGTTGGTCTTGGGCATCGCTGCGCTCCCCCCAACCTACAAAACTGAATGAACTCAAAGGTCTGGACTGATTCCGGCGCACGTCTATGAATGAACTGGTCATCGATTCGGTCCCCTCGCGCCGTGAATTTGCAGCGGCGTGGGCCTGTTATGCGCTGTTCATCGCCGCGGTTTTCTTGTGGTGGCCCGCGCTGCTGGCCGTCGTGATCTGCTACGCCAAACGCGGCGAACCCAACACCGGCGTGATTGATGCGCACTACCGCTGGCTGATTGCCACGTTCTGGTGGTGGCTGGGCGGCTTTGTGGTGTGCATCGGCGTGATGGCCACCGGGGCCAGCCCCATCATGGGCCAGGTGTTTGATGCGCTCAGTGCCGCGCAGGGCAATTGGGATGATGTGGCTGCGCTCATCGAGCTGGACTGGCAATCGGTGTTTCTGGCCGCGGGTCTGGCCACCCTGGGGGCACTTGCCATGTTGTTGCTCTGGATCTGGGTGGTGTATCGCATCGTGCGGGGCGCGCTGCGCCTGCAAGACCGCCGCGCGGTGCCCTGATCTGGAGTCCGTATGAATTTGCCGGGGTTGAACTTCAATTTGGGTGCCGACATCGACGCGCTGCGTGATGCGGTGCGCGCGTTTGCAGATGCCGAGATCGCACCGCGCGCGGCGCAGATCGACCGCACGGATCAGTTCCCCATGGACCTGTGGCCCAAGCTGGGCGCGCTGGGGGTGCTGGGCATCACGGTGGAAGACGAATACGGCGGCGCGGGCATGGGCTACCTGGCGCACATGGTGGCGGTAGAGGAAATCTCGCGCGCCTCGGCTTCAGTGGGTTTGTCGTATGGCGCGCATTCAAACCTGGGCGTGAACCAGATCCGCCGCAATGGCACGCCGGCCCAGCGCAGCAAATATCTGCCCAAGCTCATCAGCGGCGA
>CAZZAD010000247.1:0-3730 GCA_964652055.1 uncultured Burkholderiaceae bacterium
TGGCCAAGTGTTACGGCGGCGATATCACGCGTAAGAAAAAGCTGCTGGAAAAACAAAAGGCCGGCAAAAAGCGCATGAAGCAGGTGGGCTCGGTAGAAATTCCTCAGGAGGCGTTTTTGGCCATCTTGCAGGTGGATGACAAGTAATTTGGGGGCGCGATGGTGGACGCAATGGTTTTAGTAACTGCAGGTGTGCTCATTGCCTTGGTGCTCTACGTGGTGGCCATGGTGTCGGGCCAGGTGGCCACCAACTTCGAGTTGCTGTTGTTTTTGTGCACGGTGGTGAGCTTTGTTTACTGGGTGGCCGAATGGGTCTACTTCAGAGCCAAGCGTGCAGCGGATTGTGACCAGATGGTAGCCCGTGGTGTGGACCGCGCGACGGCCGAGCGCGGTGTGCTGGTGCGCCCGTGGTGGCTGGAGTACACGGCCGGTTTTTTTCCTGTGGTGGTATTTGTATTTGTGCTGCGTTCGTTTGTACTTGAACCGTTTCGGATTCCATCCGATTCCATGGTGCCCACCTTGGAAGATGGCGACCTGATTCTGGTAAAGAAATACGCCTATGGCCTGCGCTTACCGCTGGTTTACACAAAGCTCCTGGACACGGGCACACCCCGGCGTGGTGATGTCATCGTGTTTCGCTACCCCCCCAATCCGCAGCACGACTACATCAAGCGCGTAGTAGGGCTGCCGGGTGATCGCATTGAATACACCGCTGAAAAGCGCCTGCTGATTAATGGTGTTGAGGTCGAAAAAAAGGCGGTCGATCGTTACTTTTATGAGAAGCGGGGCATGTTTGTGCCCCAGTCCATGGAAAAGCTCGGGGATACTGAGCACCGTTTGTCCATCTCAAACCACATGACCATGTTGCTTGAGCGCGACTTTGCCCACACCGACCCGCAAGCCTGCACCTATGCCCAGGATCGACAATCGTTAAAGTGCGCCGTCCCTGCGGGCAAGTATTTTGTGTTGGGCGATAACCGCGATAACAGCCAGGACAGCAGGATCTGGGGGTTTGTACCGGCTGAAAACATTAAGGGTCACGCCTTTTTCATCTGGATGAATTTTGGCAATATCGGCCGGGTCGGTACGTTTGACTGAGTTGCAGGCTACCTAGGGGTTTCAAACATGATCACATTGAACAAGAGACAAAGCGGCTTTTCGCTCATCGCCATGATCTTTTATGGCTTGATCATCGTATTTCTCATGCTCATTGGTTTCAAAATTGTTCCGGCAGTCACCGAGTATCTGGCCGTTGAACGCGCGGTACAGAAAATCAAGACCGAAGGCAGTACCGTGGGTGAGATCCGCTCGGCGTTTGACCGCTACGTGGCCGTGGACTACATCACCTCCATCAACAGCCGGGACCTGGACATCACCAAAGACAATGACCGCATCGTGATTTCGTATTCCTACTCCTACAACATCCCGATCATGGACAACGTGCGCCTGGTGATTGATTTCTCCGGCACCACCAGCAGTCGACCGGGCAAACAAATCTAATGACCTTATGGTGCCCACCATGGACCTGAAGGCGCTGGAACAGCGTCTGGGGTACACCTTCGTATCGTCTGAGCTATTGCAGCAGGCGGTCACGCATCGCAGTCACGGCGCAGTCCATAACGAGCGGCTGGAGTTTCTGGGCGACGCGGTGCTTAACTGCACCATCGCGCAGGTGCTGTTTCAGAAGTACGCGCGGTTGGATGAGGGCGATTTATCGCGTCTGCGCGCCAATCTGGTCAAACAATCTTCGCTGGCGGATATTGCCGAGCGCATTGCGCTGTCGGACTTCATGCGGTTGGGCGAAGGCGAGCGCAAGAGCGGCGGTTTCCGGCGCCCCTCCATCCTGGCCGACACCATGGAAGCCACTTTTGGTGCGGTGCTGGTTGATGGCGGTTTCGATGCGGCGCGCGATGTGATTGCGCGCCTGTTTGATCCGGTCATCAAAGTCATGGACCCCAAGACCCTGGGCAAAGACAGCAAGACCGTGTTGCAGGAATACCTGCAAGGCAAACGCTTGCCGTTGCCGCTGTACACCGTCGTGGAAACGCGCGGCGCGGCCCACAACCAGGAATTTGAAGTCGAGTGCGCCATCCCCAAACTTGAAATCAGCGTGCGTGGCAGTGGGCGCAGCCGTCGCGCGGCTGAGCAATCTGCCGCCAAGCTGGCTTTTGACACGGCGCAAGCGGCGCTGCAGGCACAGCGGCGTTCTCGTCGCAAGACTGAGGCACCGGAACCCAAGGTGGAAACTCCCGCTGTCATCAAAAGCGAAGAAGAAAAACGGCCTGAAAAAGCCGAGGCGCCCTCTGTCGTTGAGGGTGGCACCAGTCCGTCTACCTGATGGCAATTGGCACTTGTCCGACCCCCATACTGTTAGCTCGCTAAGGAAGGTTTTCACATGTACGGCAGAACCATCGTCGCCCCGGCGCAGGCCGGGGCCCAATTTGGGGCGCTCGTAAATTGGGCCCCGGCCTGCGCCGGGGCGACGACGGTTCTATGCGCACGTTTTTTCGCGTTAACACACCAACGTTTGAGCTCGCTGATGAATAAGCGAATCCGATGACTGAGCCCCATCAAACGCCAGGCGGTCCACTTACGGGCACACCCTCGGGTGCACACACAGGCTTCGTTGCCATCGTGGGGCGACCCAACGTGGGCAAGTCCACCTTGCTCAATGCCTTGATCGGCGAGAAGGTCTCCATCACCTCGCGCAAACCGCAGACCACACGTCAGGCTGTGCGCGGCGTGCTCACGCGGGGCACGCCACCGGCGCAAACCCAGTTCATTTTTGTAGACACGCCAGGCATGCAGTCGCGTCATCGGTCGGAACTGAACCGGCGCATGAACGAATCCATCCGCTCCTCCTTGTCTGAGGTCGATGTCGTCATCATGGTCATCGAAGCCGGTGGCTGGCGCCGTGAAGACGAAGCCGTACTCGCCGCCCTACCTAAAGCTGAAGGCACTTCGCGCGTCGTGCTGGCCATCAACAAAACCGACCTCATGAAAGGGCGCGACGCACTCTTGCCGCTACTGGCCGACTCAGCCCAGCGCTACCCCTTTGCCGCCTTTGTGCCCGTGAGTGCAGAAAAATCGCGCCAGCTCGATGCGCTGCTTGCCGAAGTAGAAAAACTCCTGCCCGAAGGCGAACCGCTCTTCGATACCGAGTCCTACACCGACCGTAGCGCGCGTTTTCTGGCCGCCGAACTCATCCGCGAAAAAGCCTTCCGTCTTCTGGGCGACGAGCTGCCCTACGGCATTGCCGTCGCACTCGAGCGCTGGGAAGAGACCGACAAACACGTGAACATCGCCGCCTCGCTTCTGGTGGAGCGCGAACCCCACCGCGCCATCGTGATCGGCGCCGGGGGCGGCAAGTTGCGCGAGATTGGCCGCCTGGCACGCGCGGACATGGAGCAGATGCTCGGAAAAACCGTCTACCTCGAAACCCACGTGCGCGTGCGCCGCGGCTGGGCGGATCGTCCGGCGGATTTGAAGTCGCTGGGTTATGAATAAATCCTGAGATAAACCTTGAGTCTGCGCATGACTGAACCGCGCCCTGTTTCGTCAATTGTTCCGCCCAGCGGCTATGCCGACTGGTTAGCCCGGACATTTCATCAGGTCGCCCCCGTATATGTGCCGTATGCCTCACAGAACGCCGATTTTCTTGGCACAAGCCACAAGGCCAAATTGGATCGCTGGGGCTACGCGGGTTTGCGCGGCGCATGTGCGGCGCTGTT
>CAZZAD010000248.1:0-3697 GCA_964652055.1 uncultured Burkholderiaceae bacterium
ACCACAAATTGTGCAAAAGATGTGATCAAGAGACAGGGCCTGCGCCGGGGCGACGGCGAAAGCGTCGGCTGCATCGTTCCTGTTCCGGGGTGCAAGTCGACAGCGCATGACGCTGCACCTAGGAGGAAGTGGGAGCAACGCCACGTCATCGAACCAATGTCGTGAATCTCAGAACGTTCAATAACTACACTGCGGGCCTATCAGCGTCGCACCCCAAACCGTTTCTTCATACGCCCTTGCCCGCTCCTACACACACTCTCAATTCACGACTGCCGCGGCCCATCAGAGGCGGCCGGCGTATTCCTGCACTGCTATGGGTAGCGCTGCTGACCGCGGCGTTGGTGGCCGTACCGCTGCTGGCCGTGGGTGCGCAGTTGCTGGTTGGTGGCACCCAAGGCACCTGGGCGCACCTGGTGGACACGGTGCTGCCCGACTACATCCTCACCACGCTGTGGCTGTGTCTGGGGGTGGGCATCGGCGTCACGATGCTGGGGGTGGGCTCGGCCTGGCTGGTGACGCGGCACGATTTTCCTGGCCGCACCACTTTTGAATGGGCGCTGGTCCTGCCGCTGGCCATGCCGGCCTACGTCATGGCCTACACCTACACCGACTGGCTGCAGTATGTCGGGCCGGTGCAAACCGCGTTGCGCGAGGTCTTCGGCTGGCAGCGGGCCGACTACTGGTTCCCCGATATCCGCTCAAGCGGTGGCGCGGTGCTGATGTTCTCCTTGGTGCTCTACCCCTATGTCTACCTGATGGCGCGCACCGCTTTTCTCGAACGCGGCGGTACCACGCTGGAGGTGGCCCGATCACTCGGCCTCACGCCCTGGGCCGCCTGGCGGCGGGTGTCGCTACCGATGGCCCGTCCGGCTATTGCCGTCGGCGTTGCGCTGGCCTTGATGGAAACGCTGGCCGACTTTGGCACCGTCAGTTACTTCGGGGTCCAGACCTTCACCACAGGCATCTATCGCGCGTGGTTTTCGCTGGGTGACCGGGTGGCCGCGGCGCAGTTGGCGCTGGTGCTGCTGGGCTTTGTTGCGGCAGTGCTGCTGCTGGAGCGCTACAGCCGCGGCCGACGGCGTTATGCCGACAGTCGACTGCAACGCGTGGATGCGCCGCGCATGCGGCTCACCGGAGCCCAGGCGCTGCTGGCCTATGTCGCCTGTGCGCTGCCGCTGGTGGGCGGCTTTGTACTGCCCGCCGGATTGCTGCTGCGCATGGCGCTGATCGAAGGCGACGCGCAGTTCGGCGCGCGTTTTGTTGTGCTGGCTGGTAACAGCGTGCTGCTGGCAGCGCTAACCGCACTGCTTGCTGTTGCACTGGCGGTGCTCATCGGCTACGCAGCACGAGTGCATCGCGGCGCCACCATGCGCTGGGCCCACCGTGTTGCAGGCATGGGGTACGCGCTGCCTGGAGCGGTGATTGCCGTGGGCGTGCTGATCCCCGTCACACGCCTCGACCATGCGCTGGCCGCGTTGATTCAACAGCTATCGGGTTGGCAACCTGGGCTGCTGCTCACGGGCAGCATCGCCGCGCTCGTCTATGCCTGCCTGGTGCGCTATCTGACCGCCGCAATGCATGCGGTGGAAGCGGGACTGGCCCGAATCACACCCAGCATGGACCAAGCGGCGCGCAGCCTGGGCCTCACGCCAATACAGACGCTCGAACGCGTGCACTTGCCGCTGCTGCACGGCCCGCTGCTGACGGCGGCCCTGCTGGTCTTTATCGATGTGATGAAGGAACTGCCGGCCACCCTGGTGATGCGGCCTTTTGATTTCGACACCCTGGCCACGCAGGCCTACACGCTGGCCGCCGACGAGCGCCTGGCCGAAGCCTCCACCGCGGCACTGGCCATCGTCGCCGTGGGCCTGCTGCCCATGGTGCTGATCTGCCGACAGATCGCCAAGGGCCAGGCCATCAGCACCCGTTGATGCCACCGGCGCCGGATTTGACTGCCCGCTTTACTTCCAGCCCGCGCGATCAAACACCTTCTGCGCCTGCACCGTGGTGCGCGCCAGATCGCCCATCGACAGCACATCGGGCTTGAAGCTACCCAACGCACTGAGCGCCAGATTGTTCTGCTTCACGCCCGCAACCACCGGCCACTCGTTGTTGCCTTCGGCGAAATACACCTGCGCCTCATTGCTGGCCAGATATTCCAGAAACTGGATTGCGGCCTGGCGGTGCGGCGCGTGTTTGAGCACGCCCGCGCCCGAGACATTGATATGCGTGCCCCAGCTGGCCTGATTGGGCCAGACGATGCCCACCGCATTGATCGCCCGCTGATCCTCGGGCTTGGCACTGCGCATCAGCCGCGCCAAGTAGTAACTGTTGCTGATGGTCACGCCACACTCGCCTGCAGCCACCGCCCTGATCTGATCCGTATCGCCGCCCTTGGGCGCACGCGCGAAATTGGCCACCAAGCCGCGCACCCAGGCCTCGGCCTTCGCTTCGCCTTCATGCGCGATCACGGCCGCGCCGAGCGACAGGTTGTAGGGGTGACTGCCCGAGCGCATGCACACGTCGCCCTTGAGCCCCGGGGCCGCCAGGTCAGCGTAGGTCTGCACCTGGGCTGGTTTGAGCGCCGCCTTGTTGTAGACAATCACCCGCGCCCGCGTGGAAAAAGCCATCCAGGTAGGAGTGCGCAACGCTGCCGGAATGCGCTCCTCAAGCACCTTGCTATTTACCGGCTGAAACAGCCCCAGGCGGTCGGCGGCCTCCAGCCGAGCCGCATCAACCGTGATCAACACGTCGGCCGGACTGGCCGACCCCTCGTTGCGCAGACGCTCGATCAGTTCATCTTCCTTGCCATCGAGCCGATGAATCCGGATGCCCGTGGCCTTGGTGAAGTTGTCATAGAGCGCCTCGTCAGTCTGGTAATGACGCGCCGAGTAGATATTGAGTACGTCAGTGTTGCGCTCGGCAGATTGAGCCTGCACCGACTTGGGCATGAGTAGCACAGGCGCAAGCACAGCAGCTGAGGCAAGGACAAAACGACGCCTGATGGAGGAACGGACCGCTCTCATGTTGATGCTCCGCTTTCGTTAAAAACGCCGCGGATATTAATCGATAATGATTCTCATTTACAAATCGCGGCGCCGCAGAGGCGATTCAGGTGCCCCATCAAGGACGCAGGAGCAGAGCGAGGCCTGGTCGAGCACCGTTGCGGCACAGACTCCTATTGCGTCTAATTGCAATATAAACGGATATTGCGTCACGGCACCGTCAGCTTGTTCGCTGCCCTGGAAGTTGCCACCGGCATCATCCGTGGCAAAACTACGCAGACCAAGAAGCGCGCTGATTTCCTGGCATTCATGGATGAAGTGGTCCAAGACCAGCCCACCGGGCGGCAAATCCACGTCATCCTGGACAACTTGAGTACGCACAAGAAAAACGACGACTGGCTCGCCGCGCACCCCAACGTCACCTTCCACTTCACGCCCACCAGTGCAAGCTGGCTCAATCAGGTCGAGATCTGGTTTGGCATCTTCCAGCGCAAGACACTCAACAACGCAAGCTTCAATAGCATCGAGCAGTTGAGCCAAGCCATTCATGACTTCACTGCTGCATACAACGAGAACGCCTCCCCTTTCGTGTGGCGCAAACGGGAGGTCAAGGGCGCACAGCTTCGAAATACTATCGTTACTGATGTGTGCGCCAAATAGTGCGTAGTTTGTTATAGGAGGCATGAATACAA